>VAWP01000103.1 GCA_005888295.1 Actinomycetota bacterium | reverse complement strand
CGACCTGAAGACCGGAGGCGTGCACTGGTCGACCCTGCTCGGACGGGGACGGACCGACGGGAACACTGACCACCACACCGGGGCCTACGGGGAGATCACGTCCTCCGCGGCCGTCACCACGGTGGGCGGCCGTCGCGTCGCCTTCGTCGGCGGCGGCGGCTCGATGTACGCGCTCGACGCCTCCCGCGACAATCTGCCCGACGCCCGACGGGTCCTGTGGCGCTTCGACGTCGACCCGACCCACCCGACCAACCACGGTGAGATCGAGTCCTCTCCTGTGGTCTGGGCCGGAGCACCCGGCGGGCCGGTCGTCGTGTTCGGCGCCGACTCCAACCAGGACAGCGGGTTCGCCGGCGAGGGCGTGTGGGCGGTACGAGCCGACACGGGTCGCCTGGCGTGGCACTTCAACCCGGAGGCGGCGACGGGCCACGCCCTCTACGGGTGCGGGAACGTCTGGTCGTCCCCGGCCCTCGGGCTGGACCCCCGAAACCCGGACCCGAGGCGGCGCGCCGTGGTGTACTACGGGCCCGCCGACTGCCCCGACAACACCCCCACGGCGTGTCCGTCCGACGGCTCGGACCTGCACTGCCCACCTGGGCAGCAATACGACTACACGCGCCGGTGGCAGCCCTTCGCCGAGGCGATCACCGCTCTGTCGGCCGTCGACGGCTCGCCCCTGTGGAGCCACCAGGTCCATCCCGTGAACAACACCCTCGACGACGACTTCGGCGCCTCGGCCCAGCTCTTCACGCTCCCGGGCGGACGTCAGGCGGTCGGAGAGGGCAACAAGGACGGCCTCTACTACGTCCTCGACCGATCCAACGGAGCGCTCATCTGGGAGCGGACCGAGCAGGGCAACGGCAACGTCCAGAACAGCTTCGCCCTCGGAGGGTTCATCGGGGCGACCGCGGTGACCTCGGTACAGGGCATCCCGCGGGTCTTCGGGGGTTCGGCCATCGACACGCCGTTCACCTACAACCACAGCGGCCAACCGGTCCCCCAGTCCGACCCGACGCTCGGCTTGCAGCCGATGCGGTCGTTCTCGGGGGTGGATGGATCCGCCGCCTGGTCGGCGACCCAGGCCTACACCTACGGCGCGACGAGCGTGGCGAACGGCGTCGTGTACGTGGGCGCCCTCGACGGGATCGTCCGCGCCTACGACGCCGCCACGGGCCGGCTGTTGTGGGCCTCACCGGCCAGCGGAGCCATCTCCTCGGGCCCCGCGATCAGCGCCGGCGTCGTCGTCATCGGCGCCGGGACCTCGGACACCGACGCCGAGTTCAAGACGTGCGACCACCTGCCCCCGGCCGCCCAGGGGGTGTGCAAGAGCACGCCGCTGAGTGCAACGCTCAACCCGTTGTCGAACGCCAACGGTGTCTGGGCGTTCTCACCCGCATGATGCGAGGGCCCGGCTCTTGACCGAGATCGTGCGTGAGCTCGTCTCCGCCGAGTCACCGACGATGGGGCGGGCGGGCGCGGGGGGCCGACCGTGCCAGGGCGTCTGGTACCGGCCTGGCGCCACCCGTCCGACGGTGGCGCTCGTCGCCACGCACTACGACGTCGACTTCTCCGAGCACTACCTGGCGGATCTCATGGCCGAGCGGGGCCACGGCTTCCTCGGCTGGAACACCCGCTACCGGGGCCTCGGTACCTACTTCACCCTGGAGAGCGCCCTGGTGGACATCGGCGTCGGAGTCCGGTGGCTGCGAGAGGTCGCCGGTGTGGACACGGTGGCGCTGCTCGGAAACTCGGGGGGCGCCTCCTTGATGGCCGCCTACCAGGCGCGCGCCGGAGCTTCGGACGAGGAGCCGCCCCTCCCACCCGGTGACCTGTTCATCTCGCTGAACGCCCACCCTGGACGGCCTGACGTGCTCACCTCGTGGATCGACCCCTCCGTCACCGACGAGTCCGACCCGCTGTCAGTCGATCCGAGCATCGACATGTTCGAGACCGGCAACGGGCCGCCCTATCCGCCCGAGTTCGTGACGCGCTATCGAGCGTCCCAACGAGCGCGCAACGACCGCATCACCGAGTGGGTCCTCGGAGAGCGCGATCGGCTCCGCACCCACGGCGCATTCGATCGCGTCTTCACCGTCCACCGCACCTGGGCCGACCTCCGGTTTCTGGATCTCTCCCTGGACCCTTCGGACCGAAGCGCAGGCTGCTACTTCGGCGACCCGAGGTCGGCCAACTACGGATCGTTCGGCCTGGCCTGCACGAGCACGCTCCGGTCGTGGCTGTCGATGTGGAGCCTCGCCCAGTCGGAGTGCCGCGCCGCCCCGCACCTCGCGCGGATCTCCCAACCCTCCCTCGTCGTGCAGGCGACCGCCGATCAGGGCTGCTACCCGAGCGACGCCAGGGCGATATTCGGCGCTCTCAGGGGCGAGGACAAGCGCCTCGAGATGGTGGCCGGGGACCACTACCTCATCCATCCGCCCGAGGCCCGGTACGAGGTCGCCGACCTCGTCGCCGACTGGCTGGCGAGATGGCGGTGAGCTTCCAGATGGGTGCGCCCTGCAGCCGGTACCTTGGCGCCAGGCGTGTGAGCCCTCGAGAGGTGGGACCGAGGTGGCAGGAGGGTCATCGATGACGAACAGCGAGTTCGAGCTGCGAGGGATCAACCACCTCGCTCTGGTGTGCCGCGACATGGGCCGGACGGTCGACTTCTACACGAACGTCCTGGGCATGCCGCTCATCAAGACGATCGAGCTTCCCTTCGACATGGGCCAGCACTTCTTCTTCGACGTCGGCAACGGGGACGCACTTGCGTTCTTCTGGTTCCCCACCGCGCCAGAGCCAGCGCCAGGCGTGTCCGCCCCGAGGACCGTGCCCGCAAAGGGCGAGCTGACGAGCGCCATCGGCTCCATGAACCACGTGGCCTTCGATGTCCCGCCGGAGAAGATCGACGAGTACCTCGTGCGGCTCAGGGCCAAGGGGATCGAGGCCGCCGACATCATGAACCACGACGACAGCGAGCTCGGCGTGAGCAAGCAGGTCCACGAGGCGACGTTCGTCCGGTCGATCTACTTCATGGATCCCGATGGCATCCTTCTCGAGTTCGCCGCTTGGACACGCCAGCTCACCGAGGCCGACGTGCGCCACCAGCCTGCGACCGCGGCGCGCAGCTCGGTCGCCAACACGTAGCGTCTCTTCGATGCCCGTGTTCCCACCCCTGCCAGACACGATCAAGGCGGTGCTGTTCGACTTCGGCGGCGTCTTCACGCCCTCACCGTTCGCTGTGGTGCGCGCCGCCGCGATCGACCTCGGCGTCAGCGAGCAAGTGGCCGTCGAGCTGTGCTTCGGACCCTACGCCGAGGATGGCGACCACCCGTGGCACCGGCTCGAGCGCGGCGAGGTGACGCTCGATGTCGCCCACCAGGAGCTCCTCGCCCTCGCCAGCGCCGCCGGCGTCCAGCTCGACGTCTTCGAGGTCCTGGCCAAGCTCGGCCGGGAGGACGACGACCGGGTCGTCGTCGTCGAGCGGGTGCGGGCACTCCGCCGGGCCGGTTACCGGACGGCCATGGTGACGAACAACATCTCCGAGTTCGGTGACGGCTGGCGGCAGCTCATCCCTGTGGACGAGCTGTTCGAGGTCGTCGTTGACTCGTGCCAGGTCGGGATGCGCAAGCCCGATCCCCGGATCTTTCGCCTCGCCCTCGACCAGCTGAACGGCGTTCGGCCCGAGCAGGCTGTGTTCCTCGACGACTTCGAGGCCCACGTGGCCGGGGCTCGCCGGATCGGGATGCACGGGATTCTGGTGGGCGAGGACCGGGCCGACGCCCTGGCCCAGTTGGACAGCCTGCTGGCCGCCTGATCACCCGCCGGCGAGCCCTCGACAGGCAGGAGAGATCGTCCCGGACGGCGAAACCTCTACTGTGCGCCGTGGCGCAGCGCTCGTGTTCGTCTCAGCTCTGGCTCTGCCCCTCGCGGCGCTGGCGCCAGGGAGCCACAACTGTGGTTACGCGACCAGGTGCCCGGCTCCGTTGGGGGCGGCAACCTGACACGCCCTGACGCAGCCTGCGACAGGGCTCGTGAGGCGCCATGGCCCAGGTAGAGCACCTCGGCCCTTCCGAGCACAGCCGTCCGCCCGGCCCGCCGCCGACACCCCCGACGCTGCGGACCCACATTGATCAGGCGACCGGCGCCGACCACGGAGAGACCCCGGCCGGCACCCGCCGGATGGAGCAGGCCATCGTGCGGGTCGACCCGAGGAGCGTGCTCAGCCTCTCGCTGGGGTTTCTCTGGAGGATGGTGGTCATCGGGGTCGGGCTGGGCCTGCTGTTCTGGGTCGGCGCCTACGTGACCGGCACGGCTGGCAGCATCGACAACTTCATCCAGGAGCTGAGCGGTTACCCGTCGCTCAGCGTGCTGGGCTTTCAGGGCCTGCTGGTGGCCCTCGTGCTCGGGCTGTGTTTCGTCGTCGGCGGCGCCCTCGTCGCCGTGCTCGCCGTCGTCGTGTTCAACCTCGCCAGCGACCTCGGCGGGGGAATCAAGATGACCGTCACGGAGACGGAGCTCGACGAGGGGCTCATGGGCGCCAGGTCGGCGGGCGCCGTGGAGGACCGACCGTCCGGTCCCAGACCGCTGACGCCGCGCGACCGCGCCGGGGGTGCCGCCCGTCGTCGACCCGTCCTGGGCGCCGACGTGACCAGTCTCGACGCCCACGCCGATACTGGTCCCGCCGAATCGTTACCAGGCCCGGTCGACGACGGCTCCGATCAGCCTCCGAGGGCGCGGCGCGGCGCCCTCGTCGTCGGCGTCGAGCAGGACAGTCCCGCACACAACGCCGGGCTGGGCGAAGGGGACGTCATCGTGTCCATCGATGGGACGACGGTCGACTCGCCCGCGAGCTTGAGCTCCGCCCTCGAAGGCCATGACAGCGACACCGCTGACATCAGCTGGGTCGACGAGCAGGGCCGGTACCGCACCGCCGTTGTTCGCCTCGGCGACCGGTCACACTGAAGCAGACGCTAGAGCACCTCGAGGCGGATCCGCTTGTTGGCCTTGCCCTTCGACTCCGTCTTGACCACTCGCACCAGCCCCACCTCGTCGGTGGACCGCACGTGGGTGCCCCCGTCTGCCTGACGGTCCAGGCCGTCGATGTCCACGACGCGTATCTCGGCGACCGTCTCGGGAATGAGGTTGACCTTCGTGCGGATCAGGTCGGCGTCGGCGAGCGCCACCGACCGCGACAGGAACTCGATCTTGACTGCTCGTGCCTCGGCGAGCTCGGCGTTGACGAGCTCCTCCACGGTGGCGCCGAAGTCGTCGGGCAGGGGATCGAACTCGAAGTCCATCCTGGCCGCCAGCGGCTCCATGTTGCCGCCCGTGACCGCCTTCCCCCATCGATGCCAGATCACCCCGCACAGCACATGGAGCGCGGTGTGGGTGCGCATCAGCTGGTGGCGACGGTCCCAGTCGATCTCCCCCTCCACCACCTGCCCCGATCTCAGCTCGTCGCGTTCGAGGGCGTGCCACACGACGCCCTCCTCACCAGGTCCCCTCCCGTGCGTCACGCCGACGACGGCGACTCCATCGAGGCGTCCGGTGTCAGATGGCTGCCCCCCGCCGGTCGGGTAGAAGGCGGTCCGGTCGAGGGCTACTGCACCGGGGCGCACCCTGGCCACCGTCGCCGTGAACCGACGGAGGTAGGCATCCCGCAGATAGAGGAGCTCGGTCATGCCCTCGAGTTTGCCTCCTGGCCAGTCGGGGCAAAATCGCACGTCAGCGAGGGCGCGGGCCCCGCCCACCACCTCGGGTCTCGACAACCACCCGTCTATCACCCCAGCGCCGACCGCCTACTCCCAGCCCCCTCGCCGTCCCGCATCCAGCAGTGCAAGCGCGTCGTATCCCGTGGCCTCGAGCGCGCGCGTGGCCCTCGTGGGGAGGTTGCCGGTCCAGCGCAGCTCCGTCTCGGGCCGACTCCGCCCGAAGAGCTCGGTGACCGTGAACGAGGCCGAGTCGACAGCCGTCTGGAGGTCCTCGACCGCCACTATTTCCGTCACCTCCACCCGCTCGCGTCCTCGCGTGCAGTAGACGACGATGTCCACGGCCTCACTCACCAGCGTGTTGAGGGCGGAGAGCGGCAGCTCGCGGGCTGCGTCGGCCAGCTGGCAGATGAAGCGCAGCCGGCTCAGCGCCTGCCGCGCCGACCCAGCGTGAATCGTCGTGAAGCCGTTCACACCCGAGGAGAGTGTGAGCAGGAGGGGCAGGGCCTCCCGGTCACGGACTTCGCCGACGATGGCGACGTCGGGCGCCATGCGCAGGAACCCGGCGACGAGGCGGCGGAGGTCGACCTCCCGACGGTCCGCGCGCGCGGGGCGCGTCTGCATATGGGCGACGTTCGGCAAGGCAATGTCCGTCTCGAAGACCTCCTCGGCGACGACCACACGAAGACCGGGGTCGAGCTCAGCAGCGCAGCACGAGAGCAGCGTGGTCTTCCCAGAGCCGGGAGGTCCGGCGAAGACGATGGACAATCGGGCCCGGACGCAGGCGCGCAGGAACTCCGCGGCATCAGGAGTCAACATCTCCCGCAGGACCAGCTCGTCGAGCGAGCGCAGCGGCAGGCCGGTGAACTTCCGGATGTTGACCAGCACGTGGCCGTCCCTGGCCACGTCACCGTGGACGATGTGCAGCCGGGCGCCGCTCTCGAGCTGCGCGTCCTGCAGGCCCTCGGCGGCATCGAGCTTGCGGTGTGAACCCCACGCGCCGTCCAGGATCCTCGTCAAGGTCCGGACAACGTGCTCGTCGTCGTGAAAGACCTCGTCGTGGTACCCCGACTGCCCGTGGTGACGGCGCACGAAGATGGCGTCAGGCCCGTTCACCATGATCTCCCACACGTCGTCGTCGGCGAGCAGTGGCTCCAAGGGTCCGTAGCCGGCGAGGTTGCGAAAGGCTCGCTCGGTCACCATGTCCGGATCGGCCAGGTCGAAGTCCCGCATGCCGCGCTTGTAGTCCTGCGACCAGCGGGCGACCTCTTCCTCGATCAGGGCGCGGAGCTGCTTGGCCCCAGCGTCGGCGGCCAGGTCGAGGGAGGTGGTCTTGGCCCGCTCCTGGACCGCTCGCTCGACCTCCAGAAGCGGCGAGACCCATTCGTCGACCGTCGTCACTTGCGGTCCTGCTTCCAAGCGGGCGATGTCGTCCCAGTCATGTGCGCCGGAGCGTACGAGGCGCTGCCGGTGCGTTCAACCCTCCCGATGTGCTTCGGCGCGCCAGATGATTGTTGAGACCGTGACCACTCACCCCAACAGGCACGGTCTCTGGCGCAGCGGTCGGCTAGGCCTACCGCGATGAAGAGCCTGGGCTGTCACGGCCTGAGCACACCGTGGAGGGGCGGGGTCGAATCGTCCTCGCCGGCCATGCAGCGCAGCAGGGCCTCAGCCTCGGACAGCGGCACGCACCGTCGGGGGAAGTCGTCGAGGGGCAGGCGGCCGGACGAGAGGAGGTCCAGGGCGGCACGGTAGGCAGCCGTGTCGACCCCGAGCGCACCGAGGAGCCGCAGCTCCTTGTAGACGATGTGGTCCGGCCAGAAGCCTGGCGTCTCGCCTGACGCCCGAGTACCGGCCACGACGACGGTTCCCCCCACCCGAGCGAGCGCGATGGCCTGGGCGAGAGCGCCGGGAGCCTTGGCGGTCACGTCGACGACGACATCGGCGAGGCGCCCGGCCGCGTCCCGCAGCGCCGCAACGGGATCGTTACTGGCAGCATCGACCACGAGATCGGCGCCGAACGCCTTCGCCAGTGCCAGGCGTTCGTTGTCTCGGGGACCAATGCCGGTGACCATGACGAGAGCGGCGCCCGCCTCCTTGGCGGCTGCGCAGGTCGACAGGCCGCGCACGCCGGGACCGAGCACAGCCACCACGTCGCCTGGGACCGTGCCGGGCACGGTCACGCCCCAGCGGATCCCCGCGCCCAGAGGGTTGAACAGCGTGGCCACGACGGAGTCGAGCCCGTCGGGCACCGGCACCAACATGCTGTCAGGCGCCAGGTACTGGTACTCGGCGTAGCCGCCCCACAGACCGGGTGGTCTCTCTACGGGGACGAAGCCGTACATGTCGGCCATGCCGTGGCGCTGGCACCGACGGTAGACGCCGGCCAAGCAGGGCTCACAGTGACCGCACGATTGGAACACCTCCACCGCGACCCGATCGCCGACCTTCACGCCCCAACGCTCCGCGGCCCGCGGGCCGACGGCCTCGAGAACACCCACCGACTCGTGGCCGGGCACGAAGGCGAACCCGGCGGGGAGGGCGCCGGTGTATTGCTCGTGATCGGTGCCGCACAGCCCGCACGCCTCTACCCGCAAGATCCCGTCATTGTCACCCACATCAGGCAACGCAAGTCGCCGGGACATCAATCGCCACGGTGCCTCGAGCACGAGGGCCCGCACCATGGTCATTGGCGTGCTCCGCCGACGTTGAAGCTGGCGATTCGCTCGCCTACCGCGAAAGTCTCAATCACGTGTAGCCGACCCTGTCGCCGACCCGTTCGGTCAGCTCCCAGCTCGTCCAGGGCATGAGGTGGAAGGAGAAGAACTCCGTCACGGCATCCTCGCTGCTCCTCCCAGATACTGACTGATGCATGAGTCTAAAACCTCCGGCCACCGACACCAGGCGAGGCCTCCTCAGTCCGTGTCAGCTCGACGAGAACGACGGACTGGGCTGGAAGAATGAAGCGACTTGTCCCGGTGAACGAGGCAGTGGAGACTGGCGAGCCCGCAGCTGGGTGTCCCCCATCGAGTCGGTAGACGGCCGCCTCCCAGTCACTACGGCCCGATGGAAGCCCGTCCACGGTCAGTCTCAGATCGCGGTCGTGACCGCCGTCGGCCATCCACGATGAGATTAGGACGGTGATCCGGGACGGCTGGCCGTCTCGTCCGAGACCGCGACCGGCGAGCGCCCACACTCCCGCGGTCGCCGGCATCCTGTCCGGTGTGTCGGTTGCCACGAGCTCGCGGCTCATTCGGCCGAACAGCCAGAAGGACCACCACGCTGGCTTGCGGACACCGCTGTCGGTCACCAGGCCCCACGAGCCGAACAGGTCGGCCCCGCTCGGGTTCGCTTGTCGGTCGGACCAGAATATTATTGACTGATGCATCAGTCATTTGTCGACCCCACACCGGCTCTGGCACCCGGTGCACTGAGGCCCTCGGGGCCGAGCACCCGGTGATGCTGGCCGGCATGGGCGGCGTCGCCGACCGCCTGGTCGGCGACGTCTCCGAGGCCGGCGGCTTCGGATGCCTCGGTGCGTCGGTGATGAGCACCGACGAGATGGTCGAGCAGATGCGCCCGGTCAGGCGAGCGACAGACAAGCTGTTCGGCGTGGACCTGCTCCCCCTCGAAGACGGCGTCAGATCCTGGCCACCCGACGGCCGAGGTCCGGCGTGAGCGCGGCGCGAGCCAGAGCCGTCACCGATGAGGCCAAGGATCGCCGCCGGGAGGCCATCCTGGCCGCGGCCAAGCGCGTCTTTGCCAAGAAGGGCTACCACGCCACCACCATGGGCCATGTGGCCAAGTCGGCACGGATCTCATACGGGTCCGTGTACTGGTACTTCGACTCGAAGGAAGCCCTCTTCCACGCCCTCATGGACAGCGAGGAGCTGGCCCTTCGCCACCACATCGAGACAGCGGTCGAGGCGTTGGACTACCCCAGGGGGGTGAGGAGGCGTTCCGGGCCTCGGTGCGGGCTACCTTCGAGTTCTTCGAGTCCGACCGTGACATGGTCAAGCTGGCGTTCCGCGACTCTCTCGCTCTGGGCGAGCGGTTCGACCGCCACCTGGCCGGCATCTACGAGGGGTTCATCGGCGAGATCGAGGAGACGATCGAGGCGGCTCAGGCCGCGGGTGAGGTCGTCGAGGCCCCGTCAAGGATGGTGGCCTTCTCCGTCGCCGCCCTCATCGGCCAGCTGGCTCTGCGCCGGCTGGCGACCGACGACGGGGTCCCGGCCTCGGTGGTTGCCGACTTCGTCGTGGCCCTTTTGCTCGAAGGCCTCCGGCCCCGAAAGGAGAAGCGGTGAACACCACACTGGTCCAGGTCCTCGGGGCCGTCGCCTACGGTGAGCGGAAGGCCTACGAGATCGCCAAGGCTGATGCCGAGAGCGCTGAAGACGAGGAATCGCGCCGTCGCTTCCGCAAGGTGGCAGCCGAGGAGCTGCGCCACTACAAGGGCTTCGTAGCCCGGATCGAGGCCATGGGCGCCGATCCCGAGCGGGCCATGCGTCCGTACCGAACCGCCCTCGACCGCTACCACGGGCGCGCCCCCTCCGACGCCGTGTCCGAGGCCGTGTTCGGTTACCTGGGCGAGGGCGTCGCAGATGACCTGTTGAGGTGGCTACGCCAGGTGGTCGACGCCGACACCGCCGCCTTTATCGATACCGTCATCGCGGACGAGGTCGAGCACGAGGCGGCTGCGGCGTCCGACCTGCGGGCGCTGCTCGACACAGCACCCGGAGCTCGGGTGCGGGCTGCGCGGGCAACGAGGCGGATGCTGCTGAACATGCTCTGGAGCGGCCGGACGAACGCTGGGCCGATGGCCGCCTTCGTGCGCCTGGGTCGACCTCGTGATCTGCTCGGTGCCCTCGTCGCCGGCCACGCCCGGCGCCTGCGGGCCATCGGGCTCGGGCCCCTGGGCCTACCGGTGCTGTGACTGGAGAAGACCGCCTCCCCGTCGTCGTGGCCTCCGACCAGGCGGCCGAGCGCGACGTCACGAGCCTCGTCCTCTGCTTGGAGATAACTGACGCAGACAATGAGCTTGCTCTTCACTACCGGCGCTAGACAGACCCGATCTTCATTTGCACGAAGTGAAGCATCCGCTCATGAAGGTTCTGTGCCGTCTCTGATTGCGACATCGTGGGCGAGGTTTACATCGGGACGGTCCTCGACATCGCTCTCGCTGTGGCTGACGATCGCGAGCGCGTATGCCTCCTCAAAGAGGTGCGGTGGATGTCCGCGGCACACGCCGAGTTATCACCTTGGTTGATGGTGGCACCACATTGGAGGACAAGATGAAGGCGAAGCACCAGCTCAGGTGTACCGTCGATCATTTACCCACAGCTCTGATCAGGGACCCGATGAGGACACTACCCGGCGGAAACACGTGATGTTGGCCGAGATTCTGGAGTTTGTGACGGGCGATCGGTCCGCCCGAGGAATCCGGAGAGTGTCGGCTTCGCCCCGCTCGTTACGGGCCAAGCACAAGGAACGGCGACGTGCGGTGAGCGTCGTCTGGCCACCGCCGCGTCGTCACAGGCTCGTCTGGGCACCACCTTGCGTCTGGCACTGGACGGCGTGGGCCGGGTCGATTGGCGCGGGCGGCAAAGTTGGAGGGCTCGCAAATGCTGGGTGCGAGAAGTTGAAGAACTCGAGCATCGGGTTGGCGTGGGCGTCACGGTTGGTGAGCGTTGACAGGCCGAATCGCAGCTCGATGAACCGCAGAATCGAGGTGTGGTCGTTCACGACCTTCGACACGAAGTGGGGTTTGGCATAGGGGGAGACCACGATCGCCGGGACCCGAATGCCGTAGTTGTTGAACGTCCAAGGGCCGCTGCCCGACGGTGGCGGGATGCTGTCGGGGGCGGGGGCGGCCGGCGACGGCACGTGATCGTAGAAGCCACCGTGCTCGTCGTAGGTGAAGAACAGCGCCGAGTCGTGCCAGTTCGGGCTCGCCATCAGTGAGTTGATCACCGATGCGCTGAACTGCTCACCGACCTGGATGTTGGAAGGCGGGTGCTCGTCGGTCTCGGTGTTGGAAGACCCGATGAAGATCGGGTCAACGAAGGCGACCTGAGGAAGGGTCCCGGCCTTGGCGTCGGCGTAGTACTGGTCGATGGTGGCGCCGTGGTCGGCGTGCTGCTGGAAGTCGCTGAACACCCCGGCGAAGGGAACCTCCGAGTAGTAGATCTTCGAATCCACTGGGACCGGGAATGTCGTTGGCGATGTGGCCGAAGGAGGTGCCCGCGTAGAGGTAGAAGCGGTTGGGGAACGTGGGCCCGAGGACCGAGGCGAAGTACCGATCACCCACTCCGAACGTGTTGGCCAGGGCATAGTAGAAGGGCAGGTCGCTCTGGTCGTAGTACCCCATCGTCCGACTGCCGGTCGGGTCGGCCGAGTCGCTGTTGTCGCTGTTGATGTCGTTCTGCGCCGTGAAGCCGTCCATGAGGCCGTTGTCCCACTCCAGGTGGGTGCCCTGCCACGAGTGGTTGAGGTCGGCGGTCTCGCAGTAGTTCGTCTTGTGGAACGGCTTGATCGGCGGACCGGCGGGATTCAGCGGGTTGGGGTTCCCGGTGGTGGGCTCGGCCTCGACACCCTTCTGACCCTCGACGTGGAGTTGTCCGAAGTAGGAGTCGAACGAGCGGTTCTCCTGCATCAGAACCACGATGTGGTTGATGGAGGAGTTGGGCGGAGGTGAGGCTGCCCTTGCTGGCCAAGAGGCGGTGCCGAGAGCCAGGAGGGCAAGAGAAGCTGAGGCGACGAAGCAAGCCAGCCGACGTTTCGACCCGGACACGGTCCCTCCTCGTGGGTACCGTTCACCATTTCGGCGTTCGGCGAGCCCATTCGACGCCGACCTCCTGGTCTCCTGCCTTCGTGATGCGCCAAGACGGGTACAGGAGCGCCGGGGTGCGAGACGCCGACGGCCGGCGAGGTCGTCCTCAGTGCCCTCGATCTACCCGACGCTCTCGCGCGTTCTGCTGGTGAGCGCCCCGAATATGGATCGTGCCCTGGCGGGGTTCGGCGCTCGTCGCCCGCTGCATGGCCCGCATGTTGTTGCGGCGCCCGTTTCAGCGCGCGTTTGCGGGCGCCAAGCTGCCGGCGCAGGGCGAGGATCTCGCCGTAGGCGGCGGTAGCGCCGCGTTGAGGGCCGTGATCTCGTCGTGGTGCTGCTTCTTCAGCGCCGGCGGCGTATGGCACAGAGGAGGCGATCAGGATGTTTCGGAGAGGCTCGATGCCCTGCCAAGCGCGAACCGACTTAGGCGCGACCTCGGGGTTCGTGCATCGACTCCTCGATTGCTGTTGACATAAGATCAGCTCCATGCGCGCGACAGCCATAACGCTGTCGATCGTCCCTGCTCAGCTGCCGAACCGACTTTCTGAACCTTGCAGGTGGTTAGCTCGCGCGTCCAGCCAACCTGCGTCGCGGCCGCGACCTATTGGGTAGCCTCACGATCCTGAGTGCGTAGCCGTTAGACGCGCTCGCTGACGGGCGGCGCGAACAGCAGCGGCGAGTGTGTCGACGTCGTAGGCACCGTGGTGGCGACGCCCATTGATGAAGAACGTCGGCGTCCCTGACACCCCACTGGCGTCGGCGCTGGCCACATCCTCGGCAACTCGGGGCGAGTGCTCGTGCCGGACCAGCTCGTCCCAGAATGGGCCCACGTCGAGGCCCAGCTCCTCGGCATAGCGTCGGAGGTCCAGCGGAGTGAGGTGGTCCTGGTGGGCGAGAAGGGTGTCGTGCATCTCCCAGAATTTGCCCTTGGCTCCCGAGGCCTCCGCTGCCTCCGCAGCCAGCTGTGCCCGTGGGTGCACATCATTGAGGGGAAGATGGCGCCAGACGTAGCGCAGGTCGTCACCGAACGAGGACAGCAACTCGCGGATGACTGGCTCTGCCCGTCCACAGTACGGGCACTCCAGGTCCCCGTACTCGACGAGTGTCACGGGTGCGTCTTCAGGGCCCCGAACATGGTCCCGATCCGGGTCAATGTCATCTGAAAGGTCCAGGATGTCCTCGCCGGTGGCAATGACCTGTCGTGCCCGGACCCTCGGGGGCAGGCGCTTGACTACGGCGAACACGCCCGAAGCCATGAGCGGCGCCACGATCGCCGTGGCCAGCACGCCGAGCCTCGCCTCATCGAGGAGCCGGCCGGCGAATGCGAGACTGCAGATGAGGAGCGCTACGGTGAAGCCGATGCCGGCGACCGCTCCCCCGCCGGCGAGCACCGGCCAACTCACGAATGGACGGGGGCCATGGACGACCCGGCGCGAGGCCACCCACGAGGCGCCGAGGATTCCCAGCGGCTTACCTGCGACGTAGCCGATCAGGATCCCGAGCGTGATCGGCGAGGTGGCCGCGGTCCCAAGCAGTCCACCGGTCACATGGATCCCAGCGTTGGCCAGAGCGAATACCGGAACGATCACGTAGCTCGTCCAGGGATGAAGGCGGTACTGGAGCCGCTCGTTCGCCGAGACGGCCGAGAGCACGCTCAGCTGGGCCGACCGGGCCAGCTCCGGCGTCGGCTGCTCGCGGAATGACCGTGCGAGGGCCGTCGCCTGCTCGAGGTTCTCACGCCCTGGCGGATATGCCCTCGTCACCAGGCCTACGGCCAGACCGGCGATGACCGGATCGATCCCGGACTCGAACATGGCGACCCATAGGCCGATCGCGACGGCGAGGATGAGCGGCGTCCGCCACGCCGGGGCGTACCGGAGAGCCACTAGCGCGAGGAACAGCCCGACCGCGATGAAGAGGGCGACGAACGAGACCTCCGTGGAATAGACCACGGCGATCACCACCAGCGCACCGAGGTCATCGGCGATGGCCAGGGTGAGCAGGAACACCCGGAGGCGAGTGGCGGAGCGGGGCGTGATCAACGCCAGTGCCCCAAGGGCGAATGCCGTGTCGGTAGACATTGCTGCGCCCCAACCGTGGCCGCCGGCTGT
>VAWP01000122.1:4363-6888 GCA_005888295.1 Actinomycetota bacterium | reverse complement strand
GGCCGGCATCGGCGCATCGGGGAGCCGAAGGCGAGGGACCTGATCGCAGTCCGTGTCGAGCAGGAACAGCGCGTCGCCGGCAAGCAGCTCTGTCTCCGTCTCGCTCGACTTCTGGTGCAGCGCCATCAGCGCTCCTCTCGGTAGGGCTCCCGATCTCCCATTAGGTCGCGAGGCGTGGGCCGACACATCACCCGGATCGGGTGATCCCGATGCCGTCTCGGATCCGTCCCACCTCCACCCTCCAGCCTTAAGCTGCTCCAATCGCTGACAGGGACACTCCGGAGCCCCAAGGGCCGGGCGGGGACCGGCGGGCGGGCCGAGCCTGGCGGGAGGTCGCCAGACGGCTCGAGCGCGGCGACACCTACGTCGCCGTGCTCGTGCTGCTGGTGGTGACCTACTTCCTGGTCTCGCTCCTGCCCGATGCAACATGGAGCCGTGTGATCCAGGAGGCGGCGGTCGGGTTCGTGCTGCTGATCACCCTGCGCACGTCGCACGCCCGGCCCCGGCTACAGCGGGTGGCCCGTGTGGGGGTCGTCGCCGGCCTGGTGCTGACGCTGATCGGCTCGGTCGTCGGGAGCACTCTCGCCCTCGTCCACCTGGTGTTCTTTCTGCTGCTGCTGGTGGCCCCGTTCGTGATCCTCAACCGGATCCTGCGCCATCCGAACGTCAACATCGAGACCATCGCGGGAGCGATCGATGTCTACGTGATCCTCGGCCTGATCTTCTCCTCGCTGTACCGGTCGATCGCCTCCATCGCCGGCATCCCGTTCTTCGTGCAGACCAACCACGCCAGCCCGAACCAGTTCCTGTACTTCAGCTTCGCCACCCTGACGACGGTCGGGTACGGTGATCTGACGGCGGCCACCGACGTCGGGCGGTCGATCGTCGTGATCGAGGCCCTCATCGGCCAGATCTTCCTGGTGACCCTGGTGGCCAGGCTCGTCTCGCTCATGGCCAGGCCTGGAGGCCCTCGGCCGCAGGAGCAGTAGAGCCTAGATACCGGTGGTGGCGGTGACGCGGCCCGTCTTCGCCGCCTCGGCGAGGGCCTGATGGTCCTTCTCGTTCTGGTCGGCGTAGAGCTCGGCGAACTCTCCGATCGCCTGGTCGAAGGCCGCACCCTTGCCGAGGTAGGCGGCGATGGCGATGCTGTCACCCGAGCGAGCGTGCGCCCGGGCCAGCGTCCATCCACATATCTCCGCGTAGATCTCCAGCGTCGACGGGCTCATCACGTCGATGTTGGCGGAGGCCTTGGAGTCCCAGAGCTGTCGGATGTAGAAGTCCCGGGTCTTACCGTCGATCCCTTCGGCCCGTACCCAGCCGAGGAAGATGTCGCTGGCCGACTGCATCAGTCGCTGGCCCTCCACGACCCTTCGACCGTGGTTGTCGAACTTGCTCTTCCCGACAAACGCCTCCAGGACTGACGGCTCGGCCTCCTTGGCCTGGAGGAACAACGGGTCCTGGCCATCGCGGCCAGTGAGGAGGAGGATCCAGGCCCGGGTGCCGACGCTGCCGACGCCGACCACCTTGCGGCCGAAGTCGACGAGCTCGAACCGGTCGAGCAATCGCACCCGGTCGTGCGGAAGGGTCCTGCCGTACTGGCTCAGGAGTGATCGGAGCGTGGCTCGCACCCCATCCCCCTCGGCTCCCGGGAGCAGGTCCTCCAGAGGCACGATGAGCGGCGGGTCGCTGACGAGCCGCACCCTGCCGTCGACCCGGGTGGTGAGCTTGTCGAAGGCGCGGAGACTGTCCTTCGTCCTGGCCTTGGCGAGTCCCGCCTCGAAGCGCTTCTGCGCCTTGGGACTCGCTGCCGCCCGCCAGCGCTGGAGCATGTCGAGATCGATATGGGAGTACCAGATCGCCAGGTTGCCCATCTGGGCGAAGCTCCGCATGGCCTCGCGGTACGACCGCACCGAAGCGAGCACAGCCGTCCGACACCGCCGGTCGTCGAAGCCACGGTCCCGGGCGGCGACGGCGAAGCTGACCGCGAGCCGCTTGACGTCCCATTCCCACGGTCCTGGGAGCGTCTCGTCGAAGTCGTTCACGTCGAAGACGAGCTCCCGCTCGGGCGACGCGAAGCCCCCGAAATTGGAGAGATGGGCGTCGCCACAGGCCTGCACCGTGAGGCCCGACACCGGCGTGGTGGACAGATCGTATGCCATGACCAGTGCGGCGCCCCGATAGAAGGTGAAGGGCGAGGCCAGCATGCGTCCGTAGCGGATCGGCACCAGGTCCGGCACACGGTTCGCGGCCTGCTGCTCGAGGAGCTCCACGGGATCTCGCCGGCCAGGATGGAACTCGGCGTGGCTCTCGCGGGGAGTCTGCACCCGGGCGTCCTTGCCCCGGGCGATCCGATCCTCAGGGGTGGGATGCGAGGACCGCCCGCTCCGTCGTTGCGTCGTGGTTGTCGCCATCGCTCAGGCCCCGGTCGCCGCGGCTGCGCCGAGGGCCACGAGGTCCTCTGGATGGACCCATTCGTCCGCCAGAGCGACCCCACCCGCGCGGCCGACTGCGTCTCGCAGCGGGAT
>VAWP01000122.1:0-4302 GCA_005888295.1 Actinomycetota bacterium | reverse complement strand
GTCCTGAGCCGCCTCGGCGCCCGCTGCCGCTCCAGCCTCGGCACCCTCCTCGCCAGCGGCGCCGAAACCGATGAGGGCGCCGACCATGGCGCCGTACTCCGTCGCCTCGTCGGCGGTCAGGTCACTGGTCTCGAGGGCCGACACCCGGCCATCC
Source organism: Actinomycetota bacterium (assembly GCA_005888295.1). Lineage (GTDB taxonomy): Bacteria > Actinomycetota > Acidimicrobiia > Acidimicrobiales > AC-9 > AC-9. The sequence goes on along the minus strand of VAWP01000122.1, from coordinate 4,148 downwards.
TCGTCCTTCTTGACGACGACGAGGTCGATGAGACGGATGACGTCCTTCTCGCGAAGGCGCTGGAGCTCGGGGAGGATCTCTCCGCTCAAGCGATCCGGGTCGAACTCGAGCACCAGCATCTGCACGGGACCGAATTCCATGGTCTCCTCCCTTTCCTCTCGGCTGGGCACTCAGCTGGCCAGGATCTTCTGCTTCTGGGCGTCGAACTCGGCCTGGGTCAGCACCCCCGCATCCAGCAGCTCCTTGAGCTTGGTCAGCTGGGTGACGGTGTCCTCGCCCGAGGCCGGCGGCGGCGGTGCGGGGCCGGCAGGCTGCGGGGACTGCGGCTGGGGCGCCTGGTCGCTCGCGCCCTCCTGGCGCATGGCGCCCTTCTTGCCTGCGTGATAGGCGACGCCGCCCACCACGGCCGCTCGCATCAGAGGACGTCGTCTCCTCATCACCATCTGGCGAACCTCCTGTCATGCTGGCTGTCTCGACTCCGCCACCCGATGGCGCCGCCTGCAGATCGAGGCGCAGCTGGCTGCGCTATGGGCGGGTAGCTCCAGAGGAAACGGTACGGCGGCGTCCTCGATCGGGCATCACCCCGCGAGGATGATCGTCCGGGCCTTCGTCTCAGGTCGCCAAGGCCGTGGAGGCTCGGACCGACGCTGCCTCGTCCTCGGTGAGAATCGTCCGGCCGAACGGCGCCAGCGCCAAGCCGGCGAACTTGAAGGCTTGTATGCCGAACGGGATCCCGATGATCGTGATGCACAGGATCACGCCGCCGACGAAGTAGCCGAAGGCGAGGATGAGGCCGGGAATGAACCACAGAATGTTGCCGAGCAGGCTGGCGCCTGGAGAATCCGTGGTCTTCACCGCTTCGCGACCGAAGGGCCAGAGCGTGAACGCAGCGAACTTGAAGCACTGCACCGCGAACGGGATCGTGATGATCGGGAGGCAGAGCACGAGACCGAGGACGAGCCACCCGATCGCGGTGTGCCAGCCCACCAGGATGAGCCACAGAATGTTGCCGATTGTCTTCATGGAGAGCTCCATTTCGTTACGACGCCTGTGATGCTGCCCGGTTCGGCGGCGTGTGTCCTCACCCGGGCAGGGTGATCTCGGCCTGCCAGCAGCGGCATCGATGCCGGGGGGTCAGAGCAAGCCACGAGATCGAGCCTGGACGACCGCCTCCCGGCGTGAGCTGACCCCGAGCTTGCGGTAGATGCTCCTGAGGTGCGATTTGAGCGTGTTGAGCGATATGTAGAGCTCGGCCGCGATCTCGCTGCTCGACACCCAGCTCGGGAGGTAGCTGAGCACGACCTGCTCGCGCTCGCTGAGGGGGTCGACGATCGCCTCGGTGTCGGCCTTGGTCGTCTTGGCGGCCGCCTCGAAGGCGGCGAGCACGTCCCGGACGAACCAGGCGGGGCCGGCGCCCGACTGCTCGTGCAGGAGAGGCAGCAGCCCGTCACGCTCATCGACGAAGCAGCGGATGAACCCCTCGCGCGCTGCAAAATCGACGGCGGCGCCGAGGGACTCCTCGCTCGAGGCCGATCTGGCACGGGCGTCGAGCAGCTGCCACTGCAGCCGTCGCCTCGGCGTCGTCAGGCCGGCCGTCACCTGGGCCAGAAGCTCCGATGCCTGCCTCCGGTCACCCCGGGCCAGAGCCAGCCGCACGCGGAGGAAGCACGTCTCGAGGGACTCGGGCATGTGGCCTATCAGGCGACCGGCCTCCGACGTCGAGCTGTCGACGAGCAGTCGGGCCTCGGTGCTGTCCACCCGGGTGGCAAACGGCTCGGGTAATGCCAGCGGGCGGTTGGTGTGGCGGCACCTCGAGAGGAGGTCGAAGGCCTGGTCTCGCCGGCCGGACACCGCCCAGATGCGAGCGAGCCCGAGCGAGGCGATGACGGCGAATCCGATGCGACTGTGCGTCTCGGCTTCGCGGAGAGCGGTTTCGAACTCGCGCTCGGACTCGTCGAGCTCGTCCCGCTCCCATTGCACGCCGGCCCGTGTCAACCGGGCCTCGGCGAGGGCGGGATGGTCGGGTCCGTCGAGGTTCACGTACATCAACGCCTCGTCGGCCAGTCGCTCGGCCTCGTGCAGATGTCCTTCGATGAGATGGATCTGCGACAGGGTGGCGGGTGTCAGGAACCGGTTGACGGACTCTGGCACCTGCGGGAACGGGTAGAGACGCCGACGCGCTCTCCACGCCGCCTCGGTGTCGTCCAACCACCCCCACGAGCGAACAAGGCCGTCGGGAAAGCGATCGAAGTAGCCGTCGTCGGCATCGGGACGGTACCGATCGATCGCATCGTTCGCCCAGCTGATGGTACGTGGTGCATCTGCGACGAGGTGCGACCACATGGTCCAGTGACCAGCCAATCGCGCCTGTTGGACCTCGTCAGGCTGCTTCGCTGATGACAACGTAATCTCGACATGCTCGAGGCAGCGAGCGGCTTCCGCATAACGGCCGCCAAGGCCGAGCACCATCGCCAGGTCGAGCATCCGCTTGGGGCGAGTGTCGAAGTACCCCTCGGGAAATCGCTCGAGGTATTGGAGCATCTTCGCCGACTGGGTGCGGTCGTAGAAGCCGGGGGCGTTGTCGATGAGCAGCTCCAGGGCCTCATCGTGGAAGCCGGCTGCGAACAGGCAGTCGAGGGCGTCGGAGGGTCGCCCTGCACCCGCGTACCAGGACGCGGCGCGCCTGTGGGCCTCGGGCCAGGCGGCTCGATCTCTTGCCTGCAACTCGCTCTGCAGCAACTCGGCGAAGAGGTGGTGGTAGCGGAAGGAGCGTCTCGTGGTGTCGACGGGGACTACGAACAGGTTCTGGGCTGCGAGGCTCCGAAGCAGCCTATGACTGTCGGTTCTGTCGGTGACGGCGTCGCACAATGGCGGGTCGAGCTCGCCGAGGATGGACGTCTGGAGGAGGAAGTCCTGAACGTCCGCCGGCTGGCGCTCCAGGACCTCGCCGAGCAGGTAGTCGGACACGGTCGGGTGCGGGCCCGCGAAGCGGCGGACGAACGCTTCGGGGTCTTCCTCGCCCCGGAGGGAAAGCGCCGCCAGTTGCAGGCCGGCGATCCAGCCCTCGGTTCGCTCAGTTAGCAGTTGGACGTCGGCTGGCCCCAGTCGCAGATCTCCGAAGCGCTCGAAGAAGGCCACTGCGTCCTGCTCGGCGAACTGCAGGTCCGCTTGGCGCAGCTCGAGGAGCTCACCGCGAGCCCGGAGTCGGTGGAGTGCCAGCGGGGGGTCGACCCGGGTGCTGAGGATCACCCTCAGGCAGATCGGCACGTTCTCCATGAGGTAGTCCAGTGCTTGGAACACGTGGCGGGCCTGAACGCGATGCAGATCGTCGAGGATCAGCGTGATGGGCCGGTCGAGGTCGGCCAGGTCGGCCGCTAGCGACTCCACGGACGCCATGGACTCGTCGTCGTCGGGGTCCATCACCACGTCGAGCGCCTCGACGCCGACGCTGGGCTCGTGGCTCTGGAGCGAGGCAACGAGGTATGTCCAGAAGTGGACGGGGTCGGCGTCCAGCGAGTCGACCGAGAGCCAGGCAACTCGCCGATCGTGCTGGGTGGCGAGCCACTCACTGAGGAGCGTGGTCTTGCCCGCGCCCGGCGGACCCGACAGGAGGGTCAGGCGGGCGCCCTCCTGAGCGAGGGTCGCGCACAGATCGGGCCGTGGGACATGGGCGGGAGGTAGCGCCGGCGGCTGGAGCTTGGCGGCCAGCAACCGTGCATGGCGATGGCGCCCCGAGTCGTCTGTCGCCCTCTCGGAGCGTGCCTCGGTCTCTCGCCGGACGGCGCCCAAGTCCGTTCTCCCCCCGTCGTGCCACGGGGTAGCTGCTCCCCCTTACGGTTAGACGCTACCCCACGGCGCGGGGAGAGTTGGGTAGATTCCCGTCACGTGGACGGACCGGGACCACCCGTGGCGACGGCGGAGTGGATGTCCACGATCTCGAGCCCGAGATCCTCGAGGCGGCGAAGCACTCCGTACAGGGCCGCCTGGTCCGGGAGCCTGCCGGTCAGCAGTGTGTGACCACCGGAGACCGAGACGTTCAGGTCCTCGAAGGCGACGCTGTACCGACGACCGAACTCGCCTCGTACGACGATCGTGTAGTCCCTTGTGGTCATGGATGCCCTCGTGCAGTCGCCTGAGTCCAACGGAAC
>VAWP01000102.1:24444-26691 GCA_005888295.1 Actinomycetota bacterium | reverse complement strand
CCTGTCGAGAGGCCAGACAACGAGGCTTACGGCCCAACTTGTAGCGTTCATGGTTATGCGATGCCGTCCATCATCGCCGTGATGAGATGACTTGACATGGCTTGGACTCCACCTGATCGGGCCCCAAGGACTCCCCGGAGGAGAGTCAAGATGTAACGAGGGCCGAAACGGACAACGACGAAGATGCCCAGGCCGACCAGTGCGGGTCCTGCCGCGGCAACCAGGCCGAGTGGTCCGGTTGGAACGGCGGGATGCAGCACGTACTCCATTGCGAACACGGCCGCCGCGGTGACGATCGAAGCAGGCAACGATGGACCGTCGATGAAGTTGGGTGCCGTCGGCGAGGTTCTTCGCCGGGCGGCCCGCAGCAGCGACCAGCTCGACACCACCCATGCGACGGCTGTGGCGACGACCACGCCGAGCACTCCGATCCAAATCAACGCGCCGGTCAGGGCGACGTTGACCACCACATTGATGATGCCGAACCGGACCTCTATGTCTGCCCACCTGAGAATGATGCAGTAGAAGTTCAGCATCATCGCCATGGTCAAGACGCCCTGGCCGGCGACGATGATCATGGCGATGACGCCGCCGATCCGAAAGCCGGGGCCCAGCCAGTTCACGATCGCGTAGTAGGACGCCCCGAGTGCGGCGGCAACGCATCCGCTGCATAGAACCGCCCACACCCGTTGCAGCCGTACGTAGGTGTTCCAGGCACTTTGCTCACCCTCGGCCCCGTAGGTACGGGCCATGAAGTTGGCGGCAGGTCTGAGCGCGTTACCGAGGATGCCGCTCACCTGTGTGGCGAATCCCGTTCCGGCGTTGTACAGAGCAACGGAGTGGACCGACAGGAGCGTCCCGATGACGAGGTTGTCGAACTCGGCGTTCGCCAGACGTGACAATCCGCCGACCTGCACTTTGGCCGAATAGGAAAAGAGCTGCCGGGCCTCCGCTCGAGGGAGAAAGCGTACCGACCGACGATCGAGGTAAGGGAGCGCCGATGGGACGACGATGAGGGCTGACAGGAACAGTTGAGCAACGGAAGTGACCGCGACACCTCGAAGGCCCCAGCCGCCCTTGACCGTGACAACGAGCCCGGCGACCCATACCGCGTACGTCGAGACGGAGAGGAAGGTGTTGAGGGCGTAACGTTGCCGAGCGATAATTACCCCCGCGATGGCGCTCCTGGCGAAGCCCAAGGCGAGCAGACTGGCAACCGTGCGCATGTAGAAGGTCGTCTCTGGGCGGAGCCCTTTTGGCATGGCGAAATGGTCGACCAACGTGGGGGCGATGAACCAACCCAGGATTCCGAGGACCATCCCTACGCCAAGGACGAAGACCAGCACCGTAGTCAGCATTTTCGTCGTGGAGGAGCGGTCGTCAGCACCGGCGTAGACGGCGTAGTACCTGTAGAGCGTGGCGATGAGCCCGCCGTCGAACGCGCTGATGATGGTCTGCAGGGTGGTAACCAAGGCGATGAGACCCCAACGGTCCACCCCCAGGTGATGGATGAGGTAGGGCGTCATCACAACAGTGATGGGGAGGGGAACGAGCTGGGCAAGGGTGTACCAGGCCGTACCTCCGACGATGACGCGAGTTGTCGACCGGCCGTCGCCGTCCGGTGAACTTCGGCTCGCTGATGGAGCCCTGGTCGAGAGCCCGGTCACCACCGACCGGAGCCTGTGCCGAGTTGGCGGCTCACGGCCTTCATCGTCTGCGGCACGACGACGAACCCGAACCGACATCTCGAGCGGTCCTCAGCTGCGGGTTCGAAGCTTCGGACGGCCAGGACGGGCTCCGGAGGTCGGCGATTACCCCCTGTCGGCCAGACCACGACAAGCGGGCCCGGCGGGGGTCCTCGACCACCGCCCCCATGTACATCGCCACTCGATTACCTCCGGACTGGAAGTTCCACCTCGAGAGGCGCTAATCCTTCTCTCCTCCGGCCGGGATCGGGCCGCGATCAGGCTCGAAAGGTAGAGGGTCCTCGAGCGGATGGACCCTACGACGTTCCCGGCGAGATAGTCGGTCTCGTGGAACCAGCGACCCCACCATCTGGGCCGTAGGCCGTGAAGGTCGGGTGGAGGTTCGATCCCCTGATCCGGGATTCGCCCGGAAGCAAGTCGGCGAACTCCCGTCTACTCATCAGCCGAGTGAAGGCATGAGTCCGGTTCGCCCGCCAGACGGGACTCCAATGCTTGAACGCCGTACGCGTGTGCGACTCCAGCGGGAACCACCGGTTCGGGG
>VAWP01000102.1:0-24410 GCA_005888295.1 Actinomycetota bacterium | reverse complement strand
TGTTCGATCACGGCATTGGAAAGGACGAGGTCAAAGGCGTTGTTCCGGAAGGGCAGCCTCAGGCCGTCGGCTTGGACATAGGCCCAGGGCGAGTCGACCGGATGCAGGTCCGCGCCAACGCAGAATATGGCCACTTTGGCGGCCCCCAACTCGACGATGTGCGTTTCGGGGAGCCATTCACCCCCGACTCCAACGAACAGGACCGAGCGCACTGCGTGCTCAGTGGCGTAGGCGGTCATAAAGGCAGCCTTCCTGCGTCGGTTCACGATGCTGGCCTGAGAGGCGGCCCGCCTTACCAGCGGTTTGACCAGCGACCCAGCCTTCATGCCGTCAGTCTGGCAGAAGGGCGAGCGGTCGGACGGGTACGGCTAGCCTGCCCGCCTCGATGGGGCCTCGCGACGTCCTGATAATCGCCTGGATCAGGGGCAACGCCCGGACCGAGGATCTCGGCTCCTGGTTGGGGGCGGACGTCCTCTTCATGCCGTGGGCCTGGCCCGGCCTGCCCCTTCCCCGGCGGCTCGTCAGCTGGTTGCGCAGCGGCGTGGCGACGGTAAGAGCCGTTCGCCGCCGGCGCCGAGCCACCATCGTGGTCGTCGAGCCGCCGGTGTTCGCCCCTCTCTGCGGCTGGGCGGCCCGCCGGCCCGGTAGCCGTCTGTTCCTCGACCTGCACTCAGGAGTGCTCATAGCACCCAACTGGGCATGGGCCCGGCCGCTGCTCGGCTTCGTCGCCCGGCGGGTGGACGGCGTGATCGCCACCAATCGGGAGACGCTGCAGGGCCTGGACCTCGCCGGCACGCCGTCTTACGTGCTGCACGACCCGGTCTGGGCGCGACCCCGCTCTGGCCCCGGAGGCAAGGGAACCCGCACCGATCCCTACGTGCTCTTCCCGGCCAGCGACAACCCCGACGAGCCGCTCGACCTGGTGGAGGAAGTGGGCCGCCGGCTGGACGGCAATCCGCTGATCAAGGTCAGCGGTCAGGTGCACCGACCAGACTCCGCCGGGGTCGAATACGTCGGGTACCTCCCCAGAACGGACTACGAGGACCTGCTGGCCGACGCCTCTGTGGTGCTCTCTCTCACCGAGTGGGAGGCGACGATGCAACGTTCCGCCTACGAGGCCATCGAGGCCGCAGTTCCAGTGGTCGCCCTCGACCGCCGGGTTCTCAGAGAGACGATGGATGGCGGCGGGGCCGTCTTCGCCTCCGCCGAGCCCGGCGAGGTCGCACGGGCCATCAGGTACGCACTGGCGCACCGGGACGAGCTGGCGCGCTTGACCGCCCGAAGCAGGGAACGGTTCAGGGAGGGTTCAGAGGTCGTGAAGCAGGTCCTGCTCGGCTGAGCCCGGCGTCGAAGGCGCCCGGGGACGCCGGTCGAACTCGCCGGCCAACTGGGCCGCGCATTGGGCACTGTCGAACCGTTGTTCCACGACGAGCCGCCCAGCCGCCGCCAGCTTCTGAACGAGCGCATCGTCGGCCGCCAGTGCCGCCAGCGCGCCGGCGAGCGCATCAGCCCGGCCCGGAGAGACCAGCAGCCCGGTCGACCCGTCGGTCACCAGCTCCGGCACTCCGGCGATCTGCGTGGAAACGACCGGCAGGCCGACTGCCATGGCTTCCATCAGCACCACGGGCACGCCTTCGGCGAAGCTCGGAAGGCAGAACACGTCGTGCCGGGCCAGGAGCGAGGGGAGCTCGTCCTGGCCGACGGGGCCGGCGAAGGTGACCGAGTCGGCGACGCCGAGCCGCTCCGCCAGCTGCCTCAACGAATCCTCGGCCGGTCCCGAGCCGGCCAGCGTGACGGTGGCATCCACGCGGCCCCGCAACGATGCGAGGGCTTCGAGCAGGATCGCCTGACCCTTGCGCTGGACGAGCCGCCCCACGCAGAGCACCGCCATGCGGCTGCTGGACGGTCGGGGCGGCCGGAACCGGTAACGGTCGAGGTCGGCACCGCAGCGCACCACGGTGAGCTTGTCCCAGGAAGAGGGGGGACAAAGGAGCATGAGCTGGCTGCGGCAGAAGTCGCTGATGCACACGACCCGGTCGGCGGCGGCCACCTTCGCCGCCAGGTTGAAGCGCTCAACCGCGAAGAACTCGGTTGGACCATGCATGGTGAAGCTCCACCCCCAGTGGCCTGGGCGGTCGGTGAAGCGGTCGAAGACGCTGGCCAGCCACACGTCGTCCGTCGCCACGTTGGCGAGGTGGGCGTGCAGGTGCTCCACCCTGTGGCGCCTGGCCCAGGCCCACACATAGACCGCCTCGCCGAAGTAGAAGAGCTGCCGTAGGCGGGCTGGCACGCCGGCCGGCGCCCGGCCGAGGGCGAACCGGAGGGTCTTGAAGTACGCGACGGGGTGGGACACAGCGCGTAGATGGGCCGCCGTCAACCTGAACGGGGAGGCGGGCAGGACGGATTCCGTCGCCGCCGCCTCCTCCCTGTCCTCGCGCGACAGGACGTGCTCGTCGTCGGCCCGATGGATGGAGAGGGTCCGAACTTCCACCCCCGCCCGGCGCAAGCCGGCGACCTCCCGGCCGATGAAAGCGTGGGACAGAGCGGGGTAGGTGTGGACCACGTAACCAACCCGCACGGTCAGGCCGCCCCCCTACCAACCCCGGCGAGGTAACGCCGCCGCCCGGATGCTCCCCCTGCGTCGTACCTGACGTGGCCCGGATCGTCCGGGTCGAGCCAGTGGGGGTAGCGGTCCCACAACCGTCGAACCATGGCTCCGGCGTTCACGGCCGTCAACTTCGTGGTTGCCGACAGCGATCCGCTCAGCGACTCGGTCACGCCGTGGCGGACGCTGCCTCCCCCGGGAAGGCGGCCACCGGGCTCCCACACTGCCAACCAGTCGGTCAGCGCCTGCCCCAACCGGCCGCCCGCGAGCGACGCCACCACGCCGGCCGGGGCCGGACAGCCGAGGGTCGCGTCTACCCGCGCGAGCATCACCGCCACGGGAAGCTCCACTTTCCACCGATTGCAGCGGCGGAGGAGCTCGTCCCAGTCGGGCGGGTCGCTCCTCATGACCTGCGACAGGTCGGCCAACCAGATCAGCCGGTGACCCCCCGAATTGGCGGCGTGCAACGCGTAGTGAATGAAACGGTCCGTGCGTTCCAGCGCCGGCGCGCTGACGGACCCGAGCTCGAGCGTCACCCGCCGGTCGAGAAGCTCGTCGGTGGGCAGGGCGAACGTGCGGCGCAGCCGGGCCAGGTTCACCAGGTGCCAGTGGAGATCGACGGCCAGACCGGTCGCGCGGTCCTGCAGGCTCACCTGAGCCCGCCCCTCCCGCATCAGGAGCTCCCAGTTCCGGTCGATCAGCACGGCCCCGGCCTCCTCCAGCGCCTCGAGGGCGGATCGGAACTCGGCCGGAGAGACCAAGAGGTCCAGGTCGAAATACGGGCGGGAGACCCCGGCGAAGGCGGTCTCGACGAGGACGGGGCCTTTCAAAACCACCCAGGAGTGCCCACCGGCGTCGAGCGCGCCGGCCAGACGCTCCAGAGCCAGAAGGGCACGGAGGTGGTTCCCAACATCCAGGAGGGCGATATCGGCGAGAAGGGTTTCCGCCGGCTCGGCAAGCCTGCCGGCTGCTGCCTGGTGGAGCAGTCCTGTCACCCCTTGGTGGATCGCCCATTCGACCAGCGCGTCGGAAGCGGTCCGGAGGTCCTCCACTGCCGGGGGCGGGCCGGCCGCCAGAGCGGCAGCGAGGAGCCGGCCGGCCCGATCGAGCCGGCGGTTCGCGGTCACGACCGGGACAGGGAGGGGAGGGCCACCCATCACAACATCATGCCCGCCGATCCGGAAAACGGAAGGACAAAGCATGGGCTCGCCGAGCCCTCCTCCATCACCGACTCACCCCTTGGCGCTAGCCCGTGCACCCAGTCGGGGGAGCGGGTTCACCGCTGCCTCACTCCTGCCCGAGAGGCGGCGTCGCATTGTTTTCTCATGTCGCTTCCCAGGGGCGGCGGCAACCGTCACCGCATCGCGCTCGGATCCCACTGGGCATCAATGGAGGATGAGGATCAGCGGACGGCGAACTATGCCGCCGTCGTAGGTCAGCTGAGCAGAGAGAGCTGGGGATGACCGGTCAGGGAGAAGGCTCGGGATCGCCCGGCACCGTGCGACACCTGGCACCGGAGGTTGGTCATGGGGACTTCTGAGCTTGCAGATCGGCCAGCCGACGATGCTGCCTCGACGACGCCCACTGATGGCCCTCCTCGACGCCGAGCGTGGCACCTCTCCATTGTCCTCCCGGCCTACAACGAGGAGGCGAACATCATCGAGGCCATCCGGCGGTCCCGAAGCGTCGCCTCGAGGCTGTGCGAGGACTACGAGATCATCGTGGTCGACGATGGTTCCCGCGACCGGACGGCGGAGCTGGTCCGGTCCGAGGCCGCCCGGGACGAGCGCGTTCAGCTCGTGACCCACGACGACAACCTCGGTTACGGCGAGGCCCTTCGAACAGGCTTTCGGGCTGCCCGGCTCGACCTCGTCTTCTTCACCGACGCCGACAACCAGTTCGACCTCAACGAGCTGGCCGGCTTCCTTCCCTGGATCGACAAGGTCGACGTCGTCGCCGGTTACCGCATGAACCGGAAGGACCGGCTGATACGACGGTTCTTTGCCCGCTCCTGGAACCTGCTCGTGCGGAGCCTGTTCTACGTTCCAGTGCGCGATATCGATTGCGCCTTCAAGCTGTTCCGTCGGCATCTGTTCGACAGCTTGGACCTCGAGAGCGTCGGTGCGATGGTCAACACCGAGCTCATGGTGAAGATCGGCCGCTCTGGTGCCGGAGTCGTGGAGGTCGGCGTGACGCACTACCCGCGGACAGCTGGCGCACCTCGGGGAGCGCACCCCAAGGTCATCCTCCGGGCCCTGCTCGAGCTGGCCCGAATATCAAGGCGGTTGCAACGGATCAGCGCCGGGCAAATGCCTGTCCAAACGAGAAGAGATCGGCCGCCTGAGCTCCGAGTCCCGGCTGGCGCAACTCCGGCGAAGGTGGCCGTGATCGGCGGCGGTATCGCGGGATGCGCCACAGCTCTCAGGCTCGCAGAGGAGGGCCACGCAGTCACGCTCGTCGAGCGCTCTCAACGGCTTGGCGGGCTCCTCGTGAGCTTCTCCGTCGGTGGGACTCCGATCGAGTGCTTCTACCACCACATCTTTCCCCATGAGAATGACATCATCGACCTGATCACCTCACTGGGGTTGGCCGACCGGCTCGAATGGCATGCCAGCACCACAGGTGTGCTGACCAGCGGGAGGATCTGGCCCTTCACGTCACCTCGGGACCTTCTTACCTTCTCGCCTCTGCCGATACTGGACAGGATCAAGGCGGGAGTTGGCGCTCTCAGGATGCGTCGTGTGATGGAGTGGCGCTCCTTGGACAAGGTTGCCGCGGCTGACTGGCTCCGTTCGTTTTGCGGCGAAGCGGCTTGCCGGGTGTTGTGGGAGCCACTACTCGAGGCAAAGTTCGGCCCATCGTGGAGCGAGGTGCCCGCGGCATGGATGTGGGGGCGGGTGCATCAGCGAAACGCCGCGCGACAGGGCATGGGAGAGAAGCTGGGATACCTCCGCGGCGGGTTCAAGGCGATGTTCGACGCTCTGGACACCGAGCTCCGCCGTCTGGGCGTCACGGTGCAGACGAGCACCGGCGTCGATCGGATAGTCGTCGAGGACGGCGAAGTACGAGGCTTGGAGACGTCCCAGGGGGTCGTCGAGGCTGATGCGGTCGTATACGCCGGTGCGCACAGCACTTTGGCGAAGTTGCTCCCGGATGGAGTGAGCGATCCCCGCTGGGGCCAAATCGGGAGCCTGGGCGTCCTGTGTGTTGTCCTGCAACTTCGACGCAAGGTCTCCGACATCTATTGGACCAATGTCTGCGACCCGACCCTCCCCTTCGGCGGCATGATCGAACACACGAACCTCCTGCCACCGTCCGACTACGGAGATCGTCACGTCGTCTACCTGAGCCGGTACTACACCAGCGACGAGCCAATCGCGCAGGCCGACCCTTCCTCCGAGGCCGAGCGATGGGTCGGGCTGCTCGTAGATCACTTCGGACTGGCCCGGGAGGATGTGCTCGAGGTCAACGCCTTCAGGACACCATTTGCCGCCCCGCTCGTAAGCCTCGGCTACCTCGACCGTCTCCCGCCTCTCGAGGGCCCAGTCTCGGGGCTCTACGTCACGACCACCGCCCAGATCTATCCGCAGGATCGAGGAATGGACGAGGGCATCAAGGCGGGCTATCGGACGGCGGAGGTGGTTCGCGACACCGTCTTGGCTCGGCCTCGTGCTCTCGTCTGAGCGCACGCGGGACGTCGCCCCGGTGTCGTGGACGTGTCCGGTCTGCGAGGGGGGGCGGGGGGTCGTGCGATGGCCGGTCCCCGAGGAGGCTGTCGAAGGAGGGGTCGCTCCGGCCGCGTTCCGTCCAAGCTCCGATCGCTACGGGCGCACCGTCGGTAGTGTCGTGCGCTGTCTCGGCTGCGGGCACGGATCCCTTGCACGGCTTCCGGACGCCAACGCGATGGGCGAAGCGTATGTCGATGCCGCGGACCCGATATCGCTCAGCGAGGAAGCGGGTCAGATCGAGACTGCCAGGCGAGCTCTTCGTCTCATCGAGCGCATCGTTCGACCGTCGAGTTTGGCAGACGTCGGGTGCTGGACTGGATCGCTTCTGGTCGCAGCTTCCGAGTCAGGATGGGATGCCTGTGGGGTAGACCCATCTCAGTGGGCGGTGACGCGAGCCCAGGAACGCGGCCTTCACGTGTGGGCGGGCGACTTCCGTGACCCCTGCCTCGGTAGCCGGACGTATCGGGCGATCGCCATGTGTGACGTGCTCGAGCATCTTCGAGACCCTGGAGATGCCATTGAGCACCTCAGGGGACTTGTCGAGCCCGGAGGTCTGCTCTACCTCACGGTGCCCGACGCGGGAAGTGTCGTCGCCCGCCTCCTCGGACGTCGATGGTGGTCGATCCTCCCGATGCACCTCCAGTACTTCACTCGGTCGTCGATCCGTCGACTGCTCGAGGAGCGCGGCTTTGTCGTACACGAGATCCGCTCACACGCCAAGGTCTTCAGCGCCCGCTATTACGCAGAGCGACTCCACGGCTACAGCCCCCTGCTCGGCCGGTTGACCGTCAAGGTCGTGGAGGCGTCTGGCTTGGGGTCGCGCCTTGTTGCTCCTGACCTGTTCGACCGCATGCAGGTCATCGCTTCCCGATGACACTTCGTTGCTCGCTCGGGGGATCGCCTTGTCATTCCTGAGCTTCCTGGTTGATGTTTTCCTTTTCGCGCTCGTAGTTCTGCCCCTCGCTGTCGCCGCGTGGGGGATCCGACGCATCCTGCTCCCCGCGTGGAATGGTGGACGGGCAAGGCTTGCTGAAGTAACGCTCGGCGTGGCCCTTGCAGAGATCATCAGCGAGGTGCTCGGCTCGTTCGGCCAGTTCCGCCGGGTTCCGCTCGCCGTCTCCACTGTCGTCGTCGGGATCACCGTATGGAGCATCCGCAAGCGCTTTACGAGACGCATCACCTCATCAACAAGCCCGCCGCGTCCAGTGCGCCCGACAGCGCTGACGCTAGTTGTTGCCGCTGGCTCTGTGCTGCTCGTGTTCGTCTCGTGGGTGACTCGAATCCTGATGACCGTTGGTGCAGGCATATCCCAGGCCGACAGCCTGCAATACCACCTCCCTTTCGCTGCCACGTTTGCCCAGACCGGTTGGGTCAGCCGGTTTCATTTCGCGTGGCTGGACCCCGTTTGGACGTATTACCCGTACGGCTCCGAACTGCTCCATTCGATCGGAATGGTCGTCTTCGGCAACGACGCGCTCTCCCTGATCCTCAATCTGGGGTGGCTCATTTGGGCCTTGGCCGCCGCTTGGTACATCGGCGTGCCGTGGCGGGCGCAAGCGGTCACGGTTGTGGCCGGTGCCGCGATAGCTGGGACCACATTGGTCGGGGTGAGCGCGCCCGCCAATGCAACCGTCGACATTGCGGTGCTCGCTCTCTTGCTCACGGCGGTCGCAGTTCTGGCCAACGGACGGGGGATCGGAGAGCTGGTGCTGGCCGGCACCGCTGCTGGGCTCGCGGTCGGAACGAAGCTCAACGTCCTTGGGGCAGTGGCGGCTCTGACAATTGGAGTCGTCGCGTTGTCTGCTCGGCGACAGCGAGTCCGGTCTTTGCTGGCATGGCTCGTACCCCTCACCCTGAGTGGCGGATTCTGGTATCTGCGTGACCTCGTACGGACTCACAATCCCGTCACGGAGATCAACCTTCCGGGTCTCCCGACACACGTCTTCCCCGTCGTCAGCCGCCAGAAGCCCATCCTGGCCGTCTTCACGCACGGCTCCTTCTGGCACGCCGTGCCGAGCGCGCTGTTCGACGCAATGGGCCCGCTATGGCCGCTGGTCCTGGCGATGGCGATTACAGGAGTGCTCCTCGGCCTCGTCCGGCCGGTGACGCCTGTTCAGCGGCTGTTCGCAATTGCAGCGCTGGTGAACTTCGCTGTATATCTCGCAAGCCCCGGTAGCGCTGGCGAGCCCTATTTTGGCTACTTCAACCTGGCCGGCAACTTTCGGTACGCGGACTTCTCGGTTCTGATCGGACTCATCCTGTTAGCCACCACAGTGCCTTTCGACAAACGCAGGCTTCTCGAGGTACTAGGCGTTACGTACGGTGCCGTGCTGGTTGCGTGCCTGATCCCGGTCCATGGCCATATTGACGGCTTGCCGTCGAGCCATCGCGGGCAGGGACTCGCCGTGACCGTCCTCCTCGCTGCCCTCATAGCAGTGTTCGTCGTGGTTGCACATCGGCTGTCCAGGAGGGCGCTGGCAATCGCCGGCATCGTGGTGGTGCTGGTGTTGACGGGGGCGGGGTACCGCGAGGTCGACCATTACCTCGCAACGCGTTACCGCGCAACGGCTCTCGGTTCGTGGGCGCGCGGTGTGCACCATGCACGCATCGCGGTGGTCGGTCTCGCGGCCCAGTACCCTCTGTACGGAGCCGACCTGACGAACACGGTCGACTACGTCGGGTACCGCGGTCCCGACGGGGGCTTCAGGCCGGCGGCGACCTGTGAGGACTTCCGGCGGCTGCTCGACGCCGGGCATTACGGTTACCTCGTCGCAGGGACCGAAAAATGGTTCACCGCGACAGCGCCCGAGCAGTACTGGATGGCTACCGACCCGGCTGCAGTCCGCGTCGCCTCGGACACGTCCACGCAGATCTACCGGCTGACCAGCGCACAGACACCCACCTGCGAACCGGGTGAACCACTGGTCGTTCGCCTTCCCCCCGGGACGCCGGTGCCGCCGGGGGCGAAGTGAGCCTCGCCCCCAGCGACCTGTGGGCCTGGTTGTCCACACCGACGGGCAAGAAGGCCGTCCGCTACTGCATGGTCTCGGCGATCTCCGTGGCTGTCGGCCAGGCGGTGCTCTTCCTGACCTTCGGCATCATGCGGCTGGGCTCGGCCGTCACCTGCAACATCATCGCAACGGCGGTGGCGACGGTGCCGTCGTACTACCTCAACCGGTGGTGGGCGTGGGGCAGGACGGGGCGATCCCACCTGTGGAAGGAGATCGTGCCCTTCTGGGCCCTGGCCTTCCTCGGCCTGGCCCTGTCCATCTTCGCCGTCGATGTCGCCGAGAGCGAGGCCCACAGGATCACCTCGTCCCACCTGGGTACAGCGCTCATCGTCAACGCCGCTTCCCTGGCCGCCTGGGGCGTGATCTGGGTGGGCAAGTTCATCATCCTGAACCGGCTGCTGTTCGTCGACCACGAGCCTCACCGCGTCGAAGCGCTGCTCAGCCGCGTCGGCTCGGACGGCGACTGAGCCGATCTCCTCCATGCGAGACATCTGACCAGGGGGACACGCCTCCGCCGCCCCGCGGTAGCCTCGTAGGCGGATACCTGTGTCCTCCACCCAAGTCAAGATCCTCGTTCCCGGCAACCACTTGATGGTCGGCCTCCTGGGCCAGCGCGACGAGTTGTTGCGCCTGGTGGAAGGGGCCTTCGGAGGAGCCCGGATCCTCGTCCGGGGAAACGAGATCACCGTGGAAGGCGAGGACGCCGAGCGGGTGGGTCGCCTCTTCGAGGAGCTGGTCCTCCTGCTGGAGCAGGGTCACGGGCTCGACGCCGTCAACGTGGGCCGGACCATCGACATGGTGAAGGCCAACGAGCGGCCCTCTGAGGTGCTGAGCGCAGAAGTGCTCCGGTCCGCCAGAGGCCGGACAGTCCGCCCCAAGACGGCCGGCCAGAAGCGCTACACCGACGCCATCCGTGACAACGTCATCACCTTCTGCATCGGCCCCGCCGGCACCGGGAAGTCGTACCTGGCAGTGGCCCTCGCCGTGCAGGCCCTCCAGGCCAAGCAGGTGAACCGGATCATCCTCACCCGTCCGGCGGTGGAGGCGGGGGAGCGGCTCGGCTTTCTGCCCGGCGATCTGATGGCCAAGGTGGATCCCTACCTTCGCCCCCTCTACGACGCTCTGTACGACATGCTCGAACCGGAGGCGATGCAGCGGCTCATGGACCGGGGGACCATCGAGGTGGCTCCACTGGCCTTCATGCGGGGGCGAACGCTCAACTCGAGCTTCATCATCCTCGACGAGGCCCAGAACACCACGCCCGAGCAGATGAAGATGTTCCTCACCAGGATCGGGTTCGGCTCCAAGGCCGTGGTGACGGGTGATGTCACCCAGGTCGACCTCGCCGGAGGGCGCTCGGGGATGGTCGGCCTCGACCGGATCCTCGGAGGTATCGACGACCTGGCCTTCGTGTGGCTCACCCAGCGCGACGTGGTCCGTCACCGCATCGTGGCTGACATCGTCTCCGCCTACGAACGGGTGGGGGGTACGGGTGCGGGCGGCCCGGGAGGCCGGCACGAGAGCGCGGCCGGCCCGGCGGGTCGGCCCGAGAGCGGGACCCACGACGACGGGTCGACCCATGGGCCGTCGCCCGAGCCCGCGCCCGAGTGGGCATCTGGCCCGGCTGCGGCCGGGCCTCGCTGAGAGAGGCAGCTGGCGACGATGGCCATCGCCGTGTTCGTCGCAGACGAGCAGTCGACCCGTCCTGTCGAGCCCTCCCGGTGGATGGGTCTGGCCGAGGCGGTCCTGTCCGCCGAGGGCGTGAGTGGTGACGCCGAGCTGTCGGTGCTCTTCGTCGAAGAGGAGGACATGGCCCAGCTCAACCAGCGGTTCCTGGGAGAGGACGGGCCGACAGACGTGCTGGCGTTCGCCATCGACGAGGAGCCGGTGGAGAGCGGCCGCTCGCCCGACTCGGGCGGCACCGGTCCCGGCTGGGTCCCTGCAGAGCCGACCGAGATGCCGACCCTCCTCGGCGACGTGGTGATCTGTCCCTCCGTGGCGTGGCGCAACGCCCCTGATCACGCCGGCACCTACGAGGACGAGCTGGCCCTCCTGGTCGTGCACGGCATCCTTCACCTCCTCGGGATGGACCACGTCGACGAGGAGGAGGCGGCGGCCATGGAGCACCGTGAGCGCGAGCTCCTCGAGCGTTACCACCGCCGCGGGCCGTCGGACGCCACCCAGGCGGAGGGCTGACCGTGCTGCTCGCCGCGACCGGGTGGGAGAGCACCGACACCGTGCTCGTGGTCGCCATCGTGCTCCTGCTCGCCTTCGCCGCGGTGCTTGCCCTGGCCGAGACGAGCCTGGTTCGGACCAGCCGTGTGAAAGCGGTGAGCCTCGAAGAGGAGGGACGCAGGGGAGCGCGCCGGCTGGCCCGCCTCGTGCAAGACCCAGAGGGCTTCCTCAACCCCGTGCTCCTCCTGGTGCTGGTCTGCCAGCTGGTCGCCGCCACCCTCGTGGGTGTCGTCTCCGAGCACCTGTTCGGCGCCCTGGGCGTGGCGCTCGCCACCGTCTTCGAGGTGACCGTCATCTTCGTGCTGGCCGAGGCGGTCCCAAAGAACTGGGCCGTGCAGCACCCAGAGCGGGCTGCTCTCTTCGCGGCTCCGCTCGTCACGGCCCTGATCCGCTTTCCTCCGGTACGCCTGCTGTCCGCCGCGCTCATCGGGTTGTCCCATCTCATCCCATGGCCGACGTCGCCGAGGAGGAGGACGTCATCGAGACCGAGGAGCGGGCCCTCATCCACTCGATCATCGAGTTCGGGGACACGGTCGTTCGGGAGGTCATGGTCCCGAGGCCGGACATCGTGGCGGTCGACGTGGCCGACCGTGTGTCAGACGTCATCGAGGTTGGCATGAGGGCGGGGTACAGCCGCATCCCCGTGTACGAGGGCAACGTCGACAACATCACCGGCGTGGTCTACGGCAAGGACCTGGTGCGGGCCGACCTCGACGGCCGCGGCGACGCGCAGGTTCGTAGCCTGGTACGCGAGGCTCACTTCGTGCCCGAGACCAAACGGGTGGCAGAGCTCATGCGGGAGATGCAGAACGAGAAGTTCCACATGGCCATCGTCATCGACGAGTACGGCGGCACGGCCGGCCTCGTGACCCTCGAGGACCTGATCGAGGAGCTCGTGGGCGAGATCGTCGACGAGTACGACGTCGAGGACCCGCCAATAGAGCCGCTTGCGAATGGCGAGTACAGGGTGAACGCCCGCATGGCCGTCGACGAGGTGAACGAGTTCCTCCACGCCAACCTGCCCGCGGGGGACTGGGACACCGTCGGAGGGTTGGTCTTCAACCTCCTGGGGCACGTTCCCACAGAGGGCGAGAGCGTCGACGTCGACGGGCACCGGCTGATGGCCGAGAAGGTTCAAGGTCGGCGCATCGGCCGGGTCCGTATCGCCAAGCTGACCGACTCTGTCGAGCCGGCGGACGCTCCTCCGGCGTAGCGGGCGAACATGCGAACGGGGTTCGCGGGCCTGGTCGGAAGGCCCAACGTCGGCAAGTCCACCCTCGTCAACCGGATGCTCGGGGCCAAGGTGTCCATCACGTCGGACAAGCCGCAGACGACGAGGCTGCGGATTCGCGGGGTCCTCAACCGGCCGGGCGCCCAGGTGGTCGTCGTCGACACCCCGGGCATCCACAAGCCGCGCACCGTGCTGGGCGAACGCCTCAACGACCTGGCCGAGGGCTCGATCGGCGACGTCGATGTCGTCCTGCTCGTCATCGACGCCACCGCTCCCCTCGGTCCGGGGGACCGCTTCGTGGCCAGGCAGGTGCCATCCGACGCCATTGCAGTGGTGAACAAGATCGACATCGCCTCGCGCAGGCAGGTTCTTGCGCAGCTCGAGGCTGCGGCCAGCCTCGAGCTCGCCGAGTACCACCCGGTCTCGGCGGTGACAGGCGAGGGCGTCGAGGACCTCGTGTCGACCGTCATGGCGCGCATGCCCGAGGGACCTGCCTACTACCCACCCGATGTTGCGGCCGACGTCCCCGAGGCCGTGTGGGTGGCCGAGCTCGTGCGCGAGCAGCTCCTTGTTCACGCTCGCGAGGAGCTGCCCCACTCCATCGCCTGCCAGGTCACCGAGTGGGAGTGGCCGCGCATCCGCTGCGAGATCCTCGTCGAGCGAGAGTCGCAGAAGGGGATCGTCATCGGCCGGGGTGGCGCGGTTCTCGAGTCGGTCGGCCGGGCCGTTCGGGCGCAGCTGGAGCCCGGCGCCTACCTCGAGCTCTTCGTCAAGGTCGACAAGGACTGGC
The DNA here is from genome assembly GCA_005888295.1 of Actinomycetota bacterium. Classification (GTDB taxonomy): domain Bacteria; phylum Actinomycetota; class Acidimicrobiia; order Acidimicrobiales; family AC-9; genus AC-9. The sequence goes on along the minus strand of VAWP01000102.1, from coordinate 10,810 downwards.
AGCGTCGCCCGCGCGCCCTCGAGCGCCTCGGCTACTGACGGTCGGCTCGCCCGACCGTGATGGGCCGGCCAGGAACGTCGCCACATCGTGGCGGTCGCGGGTGCGGGTCATTGGCGGGAGGGCGCGGACCAGCTCCCAGCGGTAGCTCGCCTTTGCCAGGCGAGGGTCGAGGACGGCGACGACTCCTCGATCGGTCGAGGAACGAATCAGACGTCCTACGCCCTGGGCGAGCAGCGTCGCCGCCCGGGGCAGGTCGACCTCCCGGAAGGCCGCCGGGCCGAACCGTTCCCTGCGAGCCTGGAGGAGCGGCTCGTCGGGTCGGGGAAACGGGATGCGGTCGATGACGACGAGCGACAGGGCTGGACCTGGTACGTCCACCCCTTGCCAGAACCCCATCGTCGCGAACAGACACGATGACTCGTCGCTGGAGAAGGCCTTGACCAGTGCCGGCTTGGGCAGCTCCGACTGGGTCATCAGGCGAAATGGGACGCGTCCTCGCAGGGCGTCGGCGGCCCCCTCCATGGCGCGCCAGCTGGTGAACAGGGCGAGCGTCCGGCCGCCGGCGGCCTCTATCAGCGCCGCCAGCTCCTCGTGCAAGGCTCCTTCCGCACCGTCTCGCCGACGATCCGGCAAGTGGGTAGCGCAATACAGCAGCCCATTGGTCGCGTACGGGAAGGGACTGCCCGCGTCCATCTGGTCGCTGGTCCCCGCGGCCACGCCGAGCCGGCGTTCGATGCCCGGCGGGATCGTCGCGCTGGTCAGAACGACGGTCGTCCGAGCCCAGAGGGCGTCGGCCAGCATCGGTCCGATGTCGAGAGGCGCCACCTTCAGCACCGGCGCATGTGGGAGGCCGTCCGCCCAGGCGACCTGATCCGGACCGACGTCCGACGCGGTGGCCACGTCTCCGGCCAGGTGGCCGGCCGCCAGCAGGGCCCTTGTCGTCGCCGGTCCGCCCGGTTTCGGCTCCTCCCCCCCGACACCCGGTTCAGCTGACCGGAGCGCGGAGCTGGCTCGCGACAGCCGCCCCGCGGCCACCTCCAGGGCGCCGGTCAGCTGACGATCGGACCGAGGCGGGAGCCGGCGGCCGACATGAGGTGCCAGGGCGGCGTCGATCCCGTCGGCCGCCCCCGCCAGCTCGTCGGCGACCGCCGCCTCGTCCCGGGGCAGCACGGCGCGCACCAAGCGGGCCAGAGCGCGAAAGCGTCCGGCTGACACCTCGGCACCGAACGCCGCGATCATCACGTCCTCGACCTCGTGGGCCTCGTCGAAGATCACCACGTCATGCTCGGGGAGTACGGCGCCCTCGCTGGCGAGATGGGCCCCGTAGAGATGGGTGTTGACCACCACGATGTCGGCCGCCGCCGCCTTGTCCCGCGCCGCCTCGGTGAAGCACTCCTCTCCCGAGGGGCACCGGTGCGCCCCGGGACACTCCCGCGGTCCGACGCTCACCATGGCCCAGGCCCGCGGGCTGGGCTCGAAGTCCAGCTCGGCCCGATCACCGCTCTCCGACCTGGCTCCCCAGCTGAGGAGGCGGCGGGCCTGCGAGGCCACGCTGCCGATGGACCCGGAGCCCGACTCGCTCTCCCAGCCCGGAACCTCGTCAAGGACCAGCTGGTCGCCGCCGCCCGCCACCTCTGCAGCTCGCTGGCGACACAGATAGTTCGACCTGCCCTTGAGCACGGCGAACCGGAATGACCGTCCCAGGTGCTGGGCGAGGAACGGGAGGTCCTTGGTGGCCAGCTGGTCTTGCAGCGCCTTGGTCGCCGTGGCTACCACGACCCTGTCGCCCGAGAGGATGGCAGGGACAAGGTAGGCCAAGGACTTTCCGGTGCCTGTCCCGGCCTGGACGACGAGGTGGCGATGATCGTGGATTGCTCGTCCAACGGCCTCGGCCATCGCCCGTTGCCCGTGACGCGCCTCTCCGCCCTGGGGTAGGGCTCGCACGACGCGCTCGAGGGCGCGCGGCACATCGGCAGTGGGCACCACCTGACTCTAGCGCGAGGTACTAAGGGACGACATTGATAGCACTGAAATTCCTGAGTCCGACATCGTTCCTCGACGACCCGCACGACCGGCGATACTGGTTCATGCGAGTCAGGATCTTCACCGAGCCGCAGCAAGGCGCCACCTACGATCAGCTGCTCGCCCTGGCCCGCACGGCAGAGGCGTGCGGCTTCGACGCCTTCTTCCGGTCGGACCACTACCTGCACATCCCCGGGGTGACAGGCGGCACCAGTGAACCGGGATCGACCGACGCGTGGATCACCCTGGCCGGCCTGGCTCGCGAGACCAGCCGCATTCGGCTGGGCACACTGCTCACTCCGGTGACGTTCCGCCTTCCCGGGCCGCTCGCCATCTCTGTCGCCCAGGTGGACGTCATGAGCGGTGGGCGGGTGGAGCTCGGTCTGGGCGCGGGGTGGTACGACCGCGAGCACACCGCATACGGCATCCCCTTCCCGCCCCTCGGCGAGCGCTTCGAGCGACTGGAGGAGCAGTTGGCCGTCATCTCGGGTCTGTGGACCACCCAGGCGGGAGAGCGGTTCACGTTCCGGGGTCGCCACTACACCTTCGAGGACAGCCCTGCCCTCCCCAAGCCCGTGCAGCAGCCCCACCCCCCGATCGTGCTCGGTGGCGGCGGTCCCAGGAGGACGCCGCGGCTGGCGGCCGGGTACGCCGACGAGTTCAACGTGCCCTTCCACTCGGCCGCCGACACCAAGCGTCAGTTCGAGCGCGTGCGAGCCGCCTGCGAGGATCTCGACCGGGATCCGGCGGGGCTCGTGCTGTCCGCGGCCGTGACGGTCTGCTGCGGGTCGGACGACGCCGAGGTGGCCCGGCGGGCGACGGCCGTCGGCCGTGACGTCGACGAGCTGCGTCGCAACGGCGCCAGCGGCACGCCCGGCGAGGTGGCCGAGCGGTTGCGCTCCTACGGGGAGGCAGGCGCTGACGCGGTCTACCTGCAGGTGCTGGACCTCTCCGACCGCGACCATCTGCGGCTCATCGCCGAGGAGGTCGTTCCCGGGCTCGAGGGGTAGCCCACGTCACGTGGGCCCGGAGGTAGCTTCCCAGGGTGGACCTCGACAGCATCGACGGCAGCCGCCTTCCGGTCCACGTCGGGTGCGTGATGGACGGCAACGGTCGGTGGGCCCGGAAGCAGGGCCTACCCCGGACCGAGGGCCACAGCGCCGGCGAGGAGGCCCTCTTCGACGCCGTGGAGGGGATGCTGGAGCTGGGCATCCGTTGGTTCACCGTCTACGCCTTCTCCACCGAGAACTGGCGGCGGCCCCCCGACGAGGTCCGGTTCCTGATGAACTTCAACCAGGATCTGCTGATCCGTCGCCGCGACGAGCTCAACGGCAAAGGGGTCCGGATCCGCTTCGCCGGACGCCGCGATTGGCGCGTCCCCCGGCGTCTCCTCCGTCGCATCCAGGAGTCGGAAGCGCTGACGGAGGACAACCGGCGCCTCACTCTTACGATGGCCTTCAACTACGGGGGCCGGGCCGAGATCGTCGACGCCGTGCGCGCCCTCGCCGCCTCCGGTGTCGCGGCGTCGCGGGTCGACGAGCGGGCCATCCGGAGCCACCTCTACTACCCTGACGCCCCCGACCCCGACCTCGTCATCCGTACGTCCGGGGAGTTCAGGATCTCCAACTTCTTGTTGTGGCAGCTGGCTTACAGCGAGCTGGTGTTCAGCGACGTGCTCTGGCCCGACTTCCGACGGCAGCACCTGTTCGAAGCGGTGCGGGAGTTCCAGCGACGCGACCGGCGGTACGGCGGAGTCGAGGCGTGAACGCCCGTCTCGTCATCCCCCTGGCGGTGATCTTCGCGTTCGTGGCGGTGGTGCTCGTCGCCTTCCTGGCGGCCGAGGGCTTCTCGGCGGCGGTGGGGATCGTGGTGGTCGTGCTGGCGTTGGTGGCCTTCATCATCGTGGGCGGTCAAGTCAGATGAGCCTCGCCGGGTCCTGTCAGGCAGGCCCCTCCCACCGGCCTCCGGCCGGCGGGTCCCTCCCCACCTGCCACCCGGCTCGGGAGCCTGGAGCGGTCGCCCTTCGGGCGGCTCCGCTGCCATGAGCTTGTACCGGGACCAGGGGGTCGTGCTGCGAACCATGCGTCTCGGTGAGGCCGACCGGATCGTGACGCTGGTGACGCCGGGCCACGGCAAGGTGCGCGCCGTCGTCAAGGGCGTCCGCAAGACCAAGAGCAGGTTCGGTGCCCGGCTCGAGCCCCTGAGCCACGTGGCCCTGCTGTGCTGGCAGGGCCGCGAGCTCGACGTCGTCACCCAGGCCGAGGTGCTCGACCACTTCCGCATCCTCCGAGAGGACCTGAGCCGCCTCTCGCGGGCGACGGCCATGCTCGAAGCGGTGGACCAGGTGGCCCAGGAGCGTCAGGCGAACGCTCGCTTGTACGAGATGCTCGTCGGCGCTCTGCGGGCCCTGGCGGCCCGCGATGCTCCCTTGGTCGTACCCGCCTTCTTCTGGAAGCTGTTGGCCCTCGAGGGCTACCAACCTCTCCTCGATGCCTGCGCCGTCTGCGGGGTCGGCGAGCCTCTGGTCGCCTTCGACCTCTCCGAGGGTGGCACGCTGTGCCGGTCCTGCCGGCGGGGCGTGGCCGTGAGCCCCCAGGCGCTCGATCTGGTCCGCCGGATTCTCGGTGGCGATCTCGCGGGCGCTCTCGACGAGCCGGCCGGGCCTGCTACCCACGAGGTCGAGCGGCTGGCTTCCCAGGCCCTCGAGCACCACCTCGAGCGCCGCCTGCGTACCCTGCGGCTGGTCGAACGGACCTAAACGAGGCACCACGGCTCTGGGGCGCGCCCCGGCAGGAATGTGGACGCGCACCTGCGAATAATCACCTGAATAGATGAGCCGGGGGCTTGCAGAACGGGGCGCGACGAGGCTGCCATGGGCAAGATCACATGACTCAACGACGAGTCATGGCCGCGGCCGGACGGGGACTCCTTGCCCTCGGGGCACTGGTTCTGCTGTTTCTCGCCTACCAGTTGTGGGGGACGGGAATCGCCGAGTCCCGCAGCCAGGACGCGCTCCGACATCAGATGGCAGGCCGGCTACAGGCAGGCCACCCCGCGTCAGCGCCGGAGGCACCGACCACCGCTGGCGCGCCGTCGTCAACCGCAGCCGCTCGCCCTCACCCGCCAACCTCGCCGCCATCCGACGGCAGTCCCGAAGGACTCGTCAGCATTCCCGCCATCGGAGTCGACCAGGTGTTCGTCGAGGGCACAGGCACCGGCGATCTTCGCAGAGGGCCCGGGCATTACCCAGGTACGCCATTGCCTGGACAACCTGGCAATGCCGCCATCGCAGGGCACCGCACGACCTACGGTGCGCCCTTCGACAAGCTGGACAAGCTTCGTCGGGGCGACACGATCATGATCACCGCCCTGTGGGGATCGTCCCAGTACGAGGTCCGCAACTCCTTCGTCGTCAACCCATCGGACCTGTCGGTCATAGCCCCGACCCCGAGCAACCAACTCACGCTGACGACCTGCACGCCCCGCTTCAGCGCCAGTAGGCGGCTGATCGTGCAGGCCTCTCTGGTCGGGTCTCCGGCGCCCGCGGGTCTGACCTCTCAACGGGCGCAGCCGGCGTCGTCGTCGTCTCCGTCAGCCTCGACGGGCGCCTGGTTGACGCTGGGTACGTGGGCGCTGGCAGTGGCAGCGGTCATCGGTGTCGCCTCGCTCCTCGCGGGTCGTATGCGCCGTCGGTGGCCGGTCTACGTGCTCCTGGCGCCGGCCTTGCTTGCCACGCTGGCCATGTTCTTCGCGGCGGCGAGCGCCATGCTCCCGGACATGGTGTGAGCGCACGAACCACGACAGAGGGAGCGCGGACCCCGGTCCAGGGGCCGTCGGTCGCCTCCGACTCCGGCGCTGGCGGCGGCTCGGGAGCCTCTGGCCAGGGTGAACTGCCAGTTCCCCGGCCCCAGCAGGGAGGAAGTGGACCAGCGGGGTCGAATGACTGGAAGAGCGTGCTCGCAGGAGGTCAGAGCGCCCAGAGGCAGGTCTGACGATGGACACAGACGACTCCCGAGTTGGCAGCTCCCCGCCTGAAGGCGCAGACCAGCTGAGCCGCCGCCAGGCGCTCCGTCGCCTGGGCCTGGGCGTCGCCGGCGGAGCAGCCGTGTGGGCCGCGCCGGAGATCCTCATCGGGAGGCCGACGGCCGCCGGAGCGGCCTCTGCCCCGCCGGGTGGCGGCCCGGTCCAGCCGGCTCGCGCCGGGATGTCACCCGGGGGCTCGGGCTCCGGGGTGGCGGCTCCCACGACCGGACAGCCTGGCGCCGGGCCGTCAGGAGAGGGAGGGGGCGGACAGCTGGCCTTCACGGGTGTCGACGCCGAACGAGCGGTCGAGCTGGGAGCCGGACTTCTCGTCGGCGGCTGGGCTCTCACCCGATGGAGTGGCCGCCGGGACGGCGCGGGTGCCGACGACCAACCGACGGGGCAACCGCCCCAACCGTCCTAGCGGGCTGCCTCAGATGGTTCAGGTGGCGACACGAGAGCGTCAAACCGCCGGGGCGCTGTCAGGCCTGACGGGCCTGCCGTGGCGCACGGCTCCGTTGGGTGCGCTCTCGCTGCGGTTCGAGGTTCGCTGCAACGAGCTCGAGCTGGCCGAACGACTCGGATCGCTGCTGTCTTCGCTCGGGGTGGGCGGTGCCGCCGATCACCGCTACGAGCTCGTCGTCTGCGACGACGGTCGTGTCGAGGTGTCCCTCGACGGCCGAATGCTCGTCCACGCGGACAGCCGGCCCCATGCGGTGGCGTGGCTGCTCTGGCACATCAGTCGAGCGGCGGTGGAGGTCACCAGCGACCACCTCCTGATCCACGCAGCGGCGGTGGAGTCAGCGGCGGGCGCAGTCCTCCTGCCTGCCCCGCCGAATGGCGGGAAGACGACGTTGACGGCGGCTCTGGTGCGAGCAGGTCTCCGCTACCTGACCGATGAGGTGGTGGCGATATCACCGGCGACGAACTGCGTCCTCCCGTTTCCCCGGCCCATGACGCTCGAGCCGGGGTCGTTACGTGCCCTGGTCGACCTCGATCCGGCTGCGCCCTCCTGGTGGGCCGGCAGCGATTGCGAAGGAACTGCCTGCGGAGACGGGAATGCACGGCGCTGGTGGCACGTCCCGGCCGAGAACATCGACCCAAGAGCGGTGGGTCGGCCGTGCCCGCCGAGCGTGGTGGTCTTCCCGCGCTATCAGCCGGGGGCGCCCACTCGTCTGGAGCCCATCGGCACGGCCGACGCCGTCCTGGAGCTGGCCACGAACGCGTTCAACCTCGATCAGCACGGGGGCCGCGGCCTGAGGAACCTGGCTGGGCTCGCCGGGCAGTGTTCGTGTTACCGGCTGGATGTATCGAGTCTTGCCGATGCCTGCGGGCTGGTCCTCGCTGTGGCGCCGGGTCCATGACCGACGGCAGCGGCGGCTCCGCCGCGAGCATCACCTCCGCGGGTCTCGTAGGGAGCTCGGTGCCGGTGATCTGCGGACACGCCTCCACGGTCGAGGTCGAGGACAAGACGTTCGTGTACGACGAGCGGCTCCACACCATGATGGTGCTCAATCCGGCGGCCGCAGCGATCTGGTCGGGATGTGACGGGGAGAGCCACGACTCCGACGTCGGGGTCGCCGGGGTTCGTTCCGATGTGGTTGCGACGGTGGCCAAGCTGGTCGAGCTCGGCCTGGTGGAGCATCGAGAGCCCTCGGGCAGGCGTTCGTCCCCGCCGCCGAACTGACCCACTACGGGCCCTGCCACCCGCGAGGACGCGTCGGGCGCCTCGGGCTCTCGAGCATGACTGGCGGCCGTTGGGGACGGCAGGGGCCTCCGGTATTCTCGGCCTGTGCCCCCCGACGACCTCCTGGAGCGAGTGGTCAACCTCTGCAAGCGCAGGGGCTTCGTGTTCCCGTCGGCCGAGATCTACGGAGGCTTCCGCTCCACCTACGACTACGGCCCGCTCGGTGTGCTCGCCCTCCGGAACGTCAAGGACGCCTGGTGGCGTTCAATGGTCCAGCTTCGCGACGAGGTGGTCGGCATCGATGCGGCCATCCTCACCAGCCCCAAGGTGTTGGAGGCTTCGGGCCACCTGACGAACTTCACCGATCCGCTCGTCGACTGCCGCAACTGCAAGGAGCGCTGGCGGGCGGACGATGTCGCCGAGGCGTGCCCCAACTGTGGCTCGACCGACCTCACCCAGCCACGGCCGTTCAACACGATGTTCAAGACCCACGCTGGCCCGGTCGAGGACGAGGGAGCAGAGGTGTACCTGCGCCCGGAGACGGCCCAGGGGATGTTTCTCGACTTCGCCAGCGTGCTCCAGACGACCCGGAAGCGACCGCCCTTCGGTATCGCACAGATCGGCAAGTCGTTCCGCAACGAGATCACCCCCGGGAACTTCGTCTTCCGCACCCGGGAGTTCGAGCAGATGGAGATGGAGTACTTCGTACCTCCGGCGGAGGCAAACACCTGGTTCGAGTACTGGTGCGCCGAGCGCATGGCCTGGTACCAGAGCCTGGGCATCCCGGAGGACCGTCTCCGGCTCCGGGAGCACGACAAGGAGGAGCTGTCCCACTACTCGGCGCGCACCGCCGATGTCGAGTTGGCGTTCCCGTGGGGCTGGGGAGAGCTGGAGGGCAGCGGCAACCGCACGGACTACGACCTCAAGGCGCACAGCGCGGCATCGGGCGAGCGGCTGGAGTACTTCGAGCCCTCGACAGGGGAGCGATACGTCCCCTATGTGATCGAGCCAGCCGCCGGCGCCACGAGGGCGATGATGGCTTTTCTCCTGGCTGCCTACGACGAGGACGAAGTCGGCGGCGAACACCGGACGGTGCTACGCCTCAACCGTCGCATCTCCCCGTACGCGGTCACGGTCCTACCTCTGTCGAAGAAGGAGACGCTCACCCCGGTGGCCCGCAAGGTGCTCGCCCTGTGCCAACCCCACTTCATGTGCGACTACGACGAGACGCAGTCGATCGGCCGCCGCTACCGCCGCCAGGACGAGATCGGCACGCCCTACTGCGTGACGGTCGACTTCGCCACTCTCGACGACATGGCCGTGACCATCCGGGAACGGGACAGCACCGACCAGGTCCGAGTGCCGATCGACGGCCTCGTCGAGGAGCTGAGAGCCAGGCTTCCGCTTACTTGAGGGCCTCAGCGGCGGCGCCGTCCCCGGTGGGTAGGCTCGGGGCCGACAACGCGGCAGGAGGGCCGGATGGCGTACGTCTTCGATTTCGACCACAAGCACCGCAAGCCGCCCATGGAGATGAAGGACCTCCTGGGCGGCAAAGGCGCCAATCTGGCCGAGATGACGTCGGTGCTGGAGCTGCCGGTCCCGCCGGGGTTCACCATCTCCACCGACGCCTGCCGCTCGTACATGACCGGCGGCTGGCCCGACGGCCTCACCAAGGAGGTCGACCGGGCCCTGGTGAAGCTCGAGAAGGCCATGGGCAAGCACCTCGGCGACCCCGGGGACCCCCTCCTCGTGAGCGTGCGCTCCGGGGCCAAGTTCTCGATGCCGGGGATGATGGACACCGTCCTCAACCTCGGTCTGAACGACGAGTCGGTCGAGGGGCTGGCCAAGCAGACCAGCGACGAGCGCTTCGCCTACGACTCCTACCGTCGCTTCGTCCAGATGTACGGGCGCATCGTGCTCGGGCTTCCCGGCGAGGAGTTCGACCGGCTGTTCGACGCGGCCAAGGAGCTGGCCAACACCACCTCGGACGCCGACGTCCCGCCCGAGCTGCTCCGCTACCTGGTGACCTCCTTCAAGCAGATCGTCGAGCGCGCCACCGGTGCGCCGTTCCCTCAGGACCCGACCGAGCAGCTGCGGGGCGCCATCGAGGCCGTCTTCGGCTCCTGGAACGGACCCCGGGCCGTCACCTACCGGAACCGCGAGCGCATCCCCCACGACCTGGGCACCGCCGTCAACGTGCAGGCCATGGTCTTCGGCAACCGCGACGACAACTCCGGCACCGGTGTCGGCTTCACCCGCGACCCGGCCACCGGGGCTCAGGGCGCGTACGGCGACTTTCTCGTCAACGCCCAGGGCGAGGACGTCGTCGCCGGCATCCGCAACACCGAGCCGCTCGCCGCCCTCGAGGGCCGCTTCCCCAAGATCTACAAGGAGCTGCTGTCGATCTTCGAGCGTCTCGAGCGGCACTACCGGGACATGTGCGACACCGAGTTCACCATCGACCAGGGCAAGCTGTGGATGCTCCAGACCCGCGTCGGCAAGCGCACCGGGGTCGCGGCGCTGAAGATGGCGGTGGACCTGACCAAGGACCGCCGGATCAAGCTGACCCGGGCCGAAGCGGTCGGCCGTATCAACGCCGACCACCTCGACCAGGTGCTCCACCCCCGGTTCGCCTCTGGCGACGTGGCCGTGCTCACCAAGGGCCTGGGGGCGTCGCCGGGTGCCGCTGTCGGACGGGTCTGCTTCACCGCCGACGCCGCCGTGGCCGCGGCCGGCCGGGGCGAGCACGTCGTGCTGGTGCGGACCGAGACCTCGCCCGAGGACGTCCACGGGATGATGGCCGCCGAGGGCATCCTCACGTCACGGGGCGGGCTGGTCAGCCACGCCGCCGTGGTGGCCCGAGGGTGGGGCAAGCCGGCGGTCGTCGGCGCCGAAGGGGTGCGCATCTCGGGCCGCCAGTTCACCGTGGCCGGGGTGACCGTGTCCGAGGGCGACTCGATCTCCCTCGACGGCACCAGCGGAGAGGTCGTCCTCGGCGAGGTCGCCCTGACGGCGGCGGCCCCGCCTCCGGAGTTCACCACCGTCCTCGGATGGGCCGACGAGATCCGCCGGGGACGCCTG
>VAWP01000101.1 GCA_005888295.1 Actinomycetota bacterium | reverse complement strand
AGAACCTCAGCGCATCGCCAGGCGACGCTGAAGAGCGGGCAGGATGAACAGGAGCGACCAGCAGTAGAGGGCGGCGCGGGGGCTGGCGAAGGCGATCGGGATCGAGGCGAGGAAGACCGCCGGCACGATGAACCAGTGCTCCCTGCGCCGAACCTCCCGGCGCCCCGCCTCCGTGAGGAGGCCAGCTCGCAGCGCGTGGACCACGTTGACGCGGGCGACGATGTTCACCAGCACGATGGTCGTCGCGTAGAGGATCACCGCTGCGGGTTGGCTGCCGTAGAGGCCCAGGATCCTCGTCGGGTAGGGCAGGAAGGCGATCAGGCCCAGGTAGACGAGGTTGATCACCGTGAGGTGGGTGTCGATGTGGTCGATGCCCCGGTAGAAGACGTGGTGGCGCACCCACATCAGACCGATGACGGCGAAGCCCAGCGCGTAGGAGAAGTACTCCTCTCCGTGATCCAGGAGGCGCTGCCCGAGCACGCCTTCGTGGCCGACGCCGGGCGATGGCGAACACACCGTCGCTGAGAGCCACCGTGCGGTCGTAGTCGAACCGGCGCTCGCTGGGCGCCTCGCTTGAGGAGTCCGAGGAGCCTGAGGGCGGTGATGCTCCTGATGGTCCCGAAGTGCCCGCTTCGCCGTGTTCGGACATCGATGAAAGTATGACGGGTCGGTTGCGCCCGGAGTGTGACGTCCGACACCCCGTTGTCCAGGGCGGGCCGGGTTCATCGCGGCGGGCGGGGGGAAGAACTACCGAGGGAATGAACCGGCGACGCATCGGCGTTGCTCACCGAAAGCGGTCCGCATCGGTCACAATGGAGGCCTGAGCGAGAGTCAGGCGACTCCCACACGAACGAGGAGGTCAGCACGCGGTGGACGAGAGCATTCGCCTCTTGGAACAGAGCATCGACGACTTTCTCGGCTCCCGCGACCCGGTCGTGTCGGCCAGCCGCGTCATCGACCCCCTCCTGGAGATCTGGGGACAGGCCCGGGAGGTGGACCCTTCGGTCGCCGTCCCGGTGGAGCGCCTGCTGACAGCGCTCGTCGGCCGTGAGCTGACCACCCTGGACGAGCTGACCGGCGCCATGGACGAGGATCACCCCTCGGGCCGGCGCCGGCGCCGGCTGAGGTCCCGAGCAGGGCTCGCTCGACCAGCGTCGGCGAAAGCGCAGCGGTCAGCTGTGCCGTGCGACCCGTCGCCCTGGATCTCGGGGCGTTCGTGCACGGGAGGCGGCTCGCGGACCGTCACGCAGGCGTCGGAGGTTGGCCCCACCGAGCAGGAGCAGGTCGGCGATGCCGCCCGTGACCACGGACAGCGAGCCCCTGGCCCGTCTCCGTGACCGCCGCCGTCGGGCCGACGCGCTGCCGGGGCGGTGCGAGCCCGGCGATCGGACCACCGGGAACTGCGGCACGGGCGGGGCCTCGGAGGCTGGGGGCGGGGGATCGTCGACGCCTGGCGGGGGCGGCTCGGGGTCCGGGCCTGGCGGCAGGGCGAGGGGGCCCCTCCCCAGCCCGAGGAGACCGATCCCACACACCGTGCAGTACCGCTGGGCCGGTTGCACCGCGTGGCCGTTGGGACAGAGCCCCGGCAGCGGCGCCCCGCACTCGGTGCAGTACAGGTTGGCCGCGTCGACGTCGTGGCCGTTGGGGCAGATGGCCGGCATGCTCAGGCCGCACTGCGTGCAGAACCGGTTGCCGGGCGCGACCTCGTGCCCGTTGGCGCAGCGACCGGGCATACGAGCGCCGCACTCGGTGCAGAACCGGTTGCCCGGACCCACCTCGTGCCCGTTGGCGCAGTGAGCCTGCATGGCCAGCCCGCAGTAGGTGCAGTAGCGGTTGCCCGGATCCACCTCGTGCCCGTTGGCGCACAGCGACGGCATACGCGAGCCGCACTCGGTGCAGAACCGGTTGCCCGGGCGGACCTCGTGCCCCATCGTGCAGCGACCGGCCATGCGTGATCCGCACTCGGTGCAGAACCGGTTGCCCGGCCGCACGTCGTGGCCGTTCAGGCACCTGGCCCCACGCCCCACGGGGCCCCAGGCTACCCAGCCTCCTGCCTGGAGTGACTGCATTGGGGCCGCGACGTCCGAGACCGTCCGAGCCGTCAGATGTCGTCAGAAAGTCGTTTGCCGCCCGTCAGGGATTCGTCAGAATTCGGGCGTATCGTGACAGGAGTCCGAGCAGTCCGAGGATGGAGCGGGCGATGACCTGTAAGCGGTGTCACTCCGAGCTGGTCCGGTTCACGATCGTCGCCGGCGACCGGTCGCCGGGCCGGGAGCTGGGCGTCTGTCTGTGCTGCCCACAGGCGTCCCGCTACCACGAGCTCGTCCCCGAAGGGCGACGCGCCTCGTAGTACATCGACTGCGCTGTGCGCCTCGACGGGTGTCCTCAGTGGGGTGGCGCCGCCCTGCGGCACTAGCTTCGTGCCGTGCGAGGGAGCGGCCGTCCTGTGGACGCGGTACTGCTCGACGCCGGCGGGGTGTTGCTGCTCCCCGATCCGGCTGAGCTCCGCAGGGTTCTGGCGCCCTTTGGCCGGATCCCCGATGACGAGACGTGTCGTCGGGCGCACTACGCCTCGATGCGGGAGGTCGATCGCATCGGAGGCCCGGACTGGCCGGCCGTCGACCGGGTGCTGGCTCGAGTGGCCGGCGTCGACGAAGATCGCCTCGAGGAAACGGTGTCGGTGGTCGAGGAGGTGTACCTGCACCTTCCCTGGGTACCGGTGCCCGATGCGGCGGAGACCTTGCTGGCGCTGCAGGCTGCGGGCTATCCCCTGGCTGTCGTGTCGAACGCCACGGGGACGATGGAGCAGCAGCTGGCGGACCACCGGATATGCACATCCGACGGTGGCCACGCGGCGCGCGTGGCGGTCGTCGTGGACTCCGACGTGGTCGGGGTCGAGAAGCCTGACCCGGCGATCTTCGGCTTCGCCCTCGACGCGTTGGGTCTGCCGCCCGACGACTGCCTGTACGTGGGAGACACGGTCCACTTCGACGTCAACGGGGCCCGTGCCGCCGGCCTCCGCCCCGTGCACCTCGACCCGTTCGGGTTGTGCCCGGACGCCGACCACGCCCACGTTGGATCGCTCGCCGAGCTGGCGGGCCAGCTCATCCCGTCGATGTCGCCGTGGCCCGGGCAGCCGGGCGCTCCGGGAGATCCGTGACGGCTTCGACCGAAGGGCAGCCGCCCGCGGCCGTGCACCCGGCGCGATGGTGGCCGACCGGCTGGCGACGGACGGTGCTGCTCGTGGTGGTCGCCGTGGTGGCCCGGGTCCTCTACTGGAAGCTCGCCATCCCCGGCTACCACCCCATCAGCGACGCCGGCCAGTACTCGGACCTGGCCACGCACGTCGCCCACGGCAAGGGCCTGGTCATGGACTTCCCGGCCCTGGCCCCGCACCAGTCGGCCTTCCGCCCGCCCGTGTACCCGCTCCTCTTGGGTTTCTGGTACTTCGTCTTCGGGTCGTCCGTCGGCGCCGGGCAGGCGCTGAGCGTCATCACCGGGGTGGCGGTGGTGCTCCTCACCGAGCGCCTCGGTCGCCGCCTCGGCGGTCCGCTCGCCGGGCTCGTCGCCGGTCTGGCGGTGGCCGTGTACGTGCCCCTCATCGCCGACGACGCGACGCTGCTCGCCGAGTCGCTGTCGATGGTCCTGCTCGCCGGCACGCTCCTGCTGCTCGTCGACCGCCGGCCCGTGCTGGCCGGGCTGACATCCGGTCTGCTCATCCTCACCCGGCCCAGCGCCCAGGGCTTCGCCGTCGTGGCCGCCCTGTGGCTGTGGTGGACCGTCGGATGGCGCCGGGCGCTGTACTTCCTGGGAGTGATCGCCCTCCTCTTCGCCGGATGGGTGATCCGCAACGAGGTCCAGCTCGGTTCACCGGTGACGTTCACGTCCAACGGCTTCAACCTGGCAGCCATCTACTCGAAGCCGGCCCAGCAGCACGGCGACTTCGTCAATCCCATCTACGACCCCCGGTTCCGAGATTTGCGTCTCATCCAGTTCGACGAGGTGAGGTGGAACCGGAGCCTGACTGAACGGGGGCTCGACGGCCTCCGGGACAACCCCACCTACGCGTTCCACGTGATCGACGTGAACAGCAGGGCCTGGTTCGAGATCTTCCCGAACAAGGGTGACTCGGCCGAGCGCTTCGACGGGCGCAACATCTCGGTCCGCCACTGGTCGCTCCCCGAGTTCTACCTCTTCACCATCGGGGGTATCGCCGGGCTGGTCGTGACCTGGAGACAGCGCCACACGATCCTGTTGATCGCGGTGAGCCTGTACTTCACCGCCGCCAGCCTGCTGCTCGTGGCGCCGCCCCGGGTGCGGGCGCCGTTCGATCTGATCAACTGCATCGGGCTCGGGCTCCTGGCCGCGTGGTGGTGGCAACGCCGTCACGGGGTGAGCGGGGAGAGCAGCAGCGAGGACACGACCGACTCGACCGTCGGCGCGAGCGTGGCGACCTCCGCCGGGTCTCGCCGGTAGAGGTGCTCGGCGACGATCTGCTCGGTGCCCGCCACCACGAGCGACAGCTCCTCGTCAGTGACGATGCGAACAGACGGCTCCTCGGCCCGCGCCGTGGCGTTCAGCTCCCGGTACAGCCCGACGAACCGGCGGTGCACCCGCCGGCGACGCTCGATACCGGTGTCCCCGACGGCGACGATCTCGAGCACGAACATGCGGGCGAAGCCCGGTGAGGAGGCGAGCGTCCCGAGGTAGGCGTCGATCCCTCCTCGGAGCCTCGCCCTCCAGCCCTGCCGCCGGGACACGGCAGCGGCGATCGCCCTGATGAGCACCTCCGTCCCGGCGTCGTAGGCGACGAGGAAGCACTCCAGCCTGCTGGAGAAGTGCTCGTAGAAGGTCCGGCGCGACACCCCCGCCCCGGCGACGACGTCGGCCACCGTCGTCTCGCCGTAGCCCCGCTCCGCCATCGCGTCGGTCATGGCGGCCACGAGTCGGGCCCGCTGAGACGCCACGACGACGTCACGAGCCAGGCGATGCCTCCCCGGTGGCAGCGGACCACCGAGGACGTCGGGGTCCGGCCGCAGCGCCACAGACGGTACTGTACCGTACCGTTTGGGTACGGCGATGTTTCTTTCTCAGGCGCCGATGACGTCGGGCCGTCCGAGCCCGTAGCCCTCGCACAGGGCGAAGTAGCCGTCACGGACGGTCACGGCGTCGACCACGGACGTGACGTTGCCGTCGGCGTCCAGATCGAGGTTCGCCCCGTGGACGGCGAACCAGACGTCGGTGAGGCCGGTCACGTCGTCGGGGACGGTGAGGGTGTGGATCGAGCCCGCCGGCTCGTAGAGGTACGAGCCGGCCGTGTTCACCTCGGGGTACTCCCGGTACTTCCACCGACCGGAGAACGTCACGGCGTGGACGGGACCGGTGTGCTTGTGGGTGGGGATCGTCGTGCCGGGCTCGAAACGGGTCCGCACCACCCAGAGCCCCTGCTCCACGTCGACCTGCAGCAGCTGCAGGTGCACGCCGCCGCCGGTGTCCACGAAAGGCAGATCGTCCTCGGCCCGGTGCAGGGCGCGAGGGATTTCGATGGTGGTCATGGGCCGACTGTAGCGTCGCGGCACATTCGCCGAAGGCCGGCCGACGAGGCCGGTGCGTGCAGGTGAGAAACGGGAGGTTCCGTGTTCCAGCTTCGCTTCGATCTGCGGGTTCCCCCGTTTGCCACCACGACCCACGACCAGCTGTACCGGGAAGCCATGGACATGGTGGGCTGGGCCGACGATCGCGGCTTCATGGGCATCGTGCTCTCCGAGCACCACGGCGTGGACGACGGTTACATGAGCTCGCCGCTGACGCTGGCCGCCGGGATGCTGGGGCGGACCAGCCACCTGCTGTGCACCGTGGCCGCGCTGCTCGTCTCCTACCACGACCCGCTGCGGCTGGCCGAGGAGGTGGCGTGCGCCGACCTGCTGTCGGGCGGCAACCGTCTGGTGCTCATCATCGGGCTCGGGTACCGCGAATCGGAGTTCGAGATGTTCGGCAAGGATCGGAGGCGGCGGGGCCAGCTGGTCGAGGCGGCCGTGGACACGATGCTCCGAGCCTGGACCGGGGAGCCGTTCGAGTACCAGGGCAGGACGGTCCGGGTGACGCCCCGGCCGGTCACGCGACCGCACCCGACCATGATGATCGGGGGCTCGGCCGAGGTCTCCGCCCGACGCGCCGCCCGCTTCCACCTTCCGTTCATGCCGCCCGTCGCGGACGACGATCTTGCTCGCGTGTACTACGAGGAGGCCGAGCGGGTCGGCTACGGCGCGCCGTTCGTCATGATGCCCTCGGGTCCCGGTGCCGTCATCGTCGCCGACGACCCGGAGCGGGTCTGGGACCAGATCGGCCGGCACGCGCTGTACGACGCCCAGACCTACGCCAGTTGGCAGTACGCCGACCAGCGCTCGTCCTGGAACGTCGAGGCGGACGACGTCACCGGCGTTCGAGCCAGCGGGCAGTACCAGGTGGTCACTCCGGACGACTGCGTGAAGCTCGCCCGGGAGAACGCCTCGGTCACCCTCCACCCCCTGGTCGGGGGCATCCACCCGGCGATCGGCTGGGAGAGCCTGCAGTTGGTGGTCGACAAGGTCATGCCCCGGCTGGCTGCCGGCTGACGGCCGGCGACGGGGAACGATGGTGGCGACCGGGGCGTTGTCCAGAGCGAGAAGACCCCACGAAAGAGGGACAGACGATGCTGTTTGGTCGGCACAAGACCGAAATGCCGGATGAGAACCAGGCGCTGGCGGGGAGACCGGGGCAGGTGCGGGTGCCCGAGCGCCACGCCGTCAACGGCAACCCGCTCGAGCCGCCG
Organism: Actinomycetota bacterium; assembly: GCA_005888295.1. Classification (GTDB taxonomy): domain Bacteria; phylum Actinomycetota; class Acidimicrobiia; order Acidimicrobiales; family AC-9; genus AC-9. The sequence goes on along the minus strand of VAWP01000101.1, from coordinate 21,773 downwards.
TTCCCCGACGACCTGGAGCAGGCGGTGTTCGGCATGGGGTGCTTCTGGGGGGCGGAGCGCAAGTTCTGGGAGGCCGACGGGGTCTTCACCACCGCCGTCGGCTACGCCGGAGGCTTCACGCCCAACCCGACCTACGAGGAGGTCTGCTCGGGACGAACCGGCCATACCGAGGCGGTGCTGGTCGTGTTCGACCCCGAGCGCATCAGCTACGAGACGCTGCTGCGGATCTTCTGGGAGAACCACGATCCGACCCAGGGCATGCGTCAGGGCAACGACGTCGGCACCCAGTACCGCTCGGCCATCTACACCTACTCGCCGGCCCAGCAGAAGGCGGCGGAGAGCTCCCGCCAGGCCTACCAGGAGGTGCTCACGGGTGAGGCTCCTGCCTTCTACTACGCCGAGGACTACCACCAGCAGTACCTGGCCAAGAACCCCTACGGATACTGCGGGATCGGGGGCACGGGCGTGAGCTGCCCGACCGGGCTGGTCTCCTGATCCGAGCTGGTCGGGGCGGCCAGCCCGACGGACGGCCGCTCAGTCCCACCCCAGCTCGTTCAGCCTGGCGTCGTCGATGCCGAAATGGTGGGCGACCTCGTGCACGACGGTGCGGCGAACCTGCCGGACGACCTCGTCCTCCGTGTCACACGTGGCGCAGATCGTTTGGCGGAAGATCGTGATGCGGTCGGGCATGACCATGCCCGAATAGCCCGAGTGGCGCTGGGTGAGCGGGATGCCCTCGTAGAGGCCGAGCAGGTTGCCCCGGCGCGAGCGGTCCTCGACGAAGACCGAGACGTTGTCCATGGCCTCACCCAGCTCGGCCGGGAGCCCGTCGAGGGCCTCGGCCACCAGCTCCTCGAAGCGATCGTCGGAGACACGGATCACCGGACCAGCATCCCACCGGGCCGTCCGGTCACCGAGGCTGCTCGGGCGGCCGGGCGCCGGGCGCCGAGGTGGTTTCACCGCCCGAACCCGAGGAAAGATGGGCGATCGTGGCGAATACATGCACCGTCCACGACGCGTCTGGTGGGCGGTGCCCACCGGCGGGCGATGCTCTCCAGGACCTCGGGACGATCTACCCTCACCGCCACCACCCCCCGCCCATGGCCCTCCTGTGAATCTCGTCGACATCGTCCTCCTCGTGCTGCTGGTCGCGTCGATCGTCCATGGCGTCCGGCTCGGCGCCGCCATCCAGGTGCTGTCGTTCGGAGGGTTCTGGCTCGGGCTCTTCATCGGGGCGCTGCTGGCACCCCATATCGCCGACGCCGTGTCGGGGTCGGTCGCCAAGGCTGTCGTCTCGCTGATCGTCGTCTTCGGATTGGCGGCGATCCTCGGCGGCATCGGCCGCGTGTTCGGCGTGCGTCTCTGGCGGGTGCTCCACCGGGCCCGGCTGGCGGCGGCCGATGCCGGCCTCGGTGCGATCATCGCCTTCGCCGCCACCCTGCTCGCCTCGTGGCTCGTCGCCAGCATCCTCGTAAGCGCACCGGCCCCGAGGCTCAGCTCCGAGATCCGCGGGTCGGCGATCCTCGGGGCGCTGGACGGGGTCCTGCCCCCGGCGCCGTCGGTGTTCGCCCGCATCCAGCGGCTGATCAACACCCAGGGCTTCCCGGCCGTGTTCGCCCAGCTGCCGCCGGCCACCACCGGCCCGGTGACGCTGCCGACGGCGCCGGCCCTGCGGGCCGCGACCCTGGCGGCGTCGCCGTCCACCGTGAAGGTGCAGGGGGTGGGGTGCGGGCAGGTGCAGGAGGGGACCGGTTTCGTGGTCGCGCCGAACGTGGTCGTGACCAATGCCCACGTGGTGGCCGGCATCCTGAACCCCAGGGTCTACGACCGCGTCGGCTCCCACCGCAGCGAGCCCATCCTCTTCGATCCGGCCTTCGACCTCGCCGTGCTGCGCACGACCGGCATGACCGACCCGCCCCTGCGGCTGCTCGGCACCAACGTCGGCCGGGGAACCCAGGGCGCTGTCCTCGGCTATCCGGGCGGCGGACCCTTCGACGTGGAGCCGGCGGGCGTGATGCAGGAGTTCGATGCGACCGGGCGTGACATCTACGGCCAGGGTCTCACCACCCGGCCCGTCTACGAGCTCCAGGCGGTCGTGCGCCCGGGCAACTCCGGGGGACCACTGGTCGAGCCGGACGGGACGGTCATCGGGGTGGTCTTCTCCCGTTCGGCGGCCGATCCCAACATCGGCTACGCCCTGGCCTCGCCGGGCGTGGGCACGCGGGTGCATCAGGCCGAGGTCACCAACAGCCCGAGCGGCACCGGAGCCTGCGCCGGCTGAACGCCCTGTCGCCGGCCGCTCTGTCCGCGTCCGGCGCTCCGCCCTGGGCAGCAGGCCGTCGGTAAGGTTGCCTGGTGGCCCAGCGCATCGAGGACTACGGGATCATCGGAGACACCCACACCGCCGCGCTCGTCGGGCGCGACGGCTCGATCGACTGGTTGTGTCTCCCCCGCTTCGACTCTCAGGCCTGCTTCGCCAAGCTCCTGGGCGGGGACAACAACGGCTACTGGCGGCTGGCTCCTGCTGGGCCGGTGCGGGCGACCCGCCGGCGCTACCGCGGCGACTCGCTCGTGCTCGAGACCGAGCTCGACACCGACGACGGCACGGTCCGGCTCGTGGACTGCATGCCGGTCCGGGAGCAGTACCCCGAGGTGACGCGGCTCGTGGAAGGAGTGCGAGGCCGGGTCCAGATGCGCATGGACCTCGCGATCAGGTTCGACTACGGGCGGGTGCGGCCGTGGGTGCGGAGGATCGACGGGCGGCTCACAGCCACTGCGGGACCAGAGGCGGTGTCCCTCTGGACGCCGGTCCACACGCGGGGCGAGGACTTCACGACGGTGGCCGACTTCTCGATCGGGGAAGGGCAGCGCGTGCCCTTCGTGTTCAACTCGTACCCGTCGAACCAGCCGCCTCCCCGCCCATCCGACGCCCACTACGTCGTCGAGGAGACCGAGCAGTACTGGCAAGCGTGGTCCGACGCCTGCGAGTACGAGGGGGGATGGGGCGACGTGGTGGGGCGCTCCCTGCTCACCCTCAAGGCGCTCACCTACGCGCCGACGGGGGGCATCGTCGCCGCCGCCACGACGTCGCTGCCCGAGCAGCTCGGAGGCATCCGCAACTGGGACTACCGCTACTGCTGGCTGCGGGACGCCACCCTCACCCTCGACTCGCTCATGGTGGCGGGCTACCAGGAGGAAGCCGAGAGCTGGCGGGACTGGCTCCTGCGGGCCGTCGCCGGCGATCCGGCCGATCTCCAGATCATGTACGGCCCGGCCGGTGAGCGGCGGCTCTCCGAGTACGAGGTCGACTGGCTGGACGGCTACGAGGGAGCCAGCCCGGTGCGGATCGGCAACGCGGCCGCCGACCAGTACCAGCTGGATGTCTACGGCGAGGTGATGGACGCCCTCTACCTCGCCCGGGAGCGCGACATCGACCCGGTGCCGGCGGCGTGGGACCTGCAGCTCAAGCTGATGGAGTTCCTCGAGTCGGGATGGCGGGAACCCGACGACGGCATCTGGGAGATGCGGGGTCCCCGACGCCACTTCACCCACTCGAAGGTCATGGCGTGGGTGGCCATGGACCGGGCCGTCAAGAGCTCGGAGCGGTTCCGGGTTCCGGGTCCGGTCGACAAGTGGCGGGCGCTGCGACAGGAGATCCATGACGAGGTGTGCGCCAAGGGTTGGAACGCCGACGTGGGGGCGTTCACCCAGTACTACGGAGGTCACGAGCTCGACGCCAGCGTGCTCATGATGCCGCTGGTGGGGTTCCTGCCCGCGACCGATCCTCGGGTGACGGGGACGATCGACGCCGTATCGAACCAGCTGGTGGTCGACGGCCTCGTCCTCCGCTACCAGGCGGACAGCGCCTCTCACGTCGACGGGCTGACCGGCGGTGAGGGCGCCTTTCTCCCGTGCTCGTTCTGGTTGGCCGAGAACCTTGCCCTGAGTGGACGGGAAGACGAAGGGCGCGCCCTCTTCGAGCGCCTGCTCGGCCTCAGCAACGACCTCGGCCTGCTGGCGGAGGAGTACGACACCAAGGCCCGCCGCCAGGTCGGCAACTTCCCCCAGGCCTTCTCCCACATGTCGCTGGTGAGCGCCGCGCAATGCCTCTCGGGAGTCCACAGCCGGGACTCGACCAGAGCGAAGTAGAGAGCCACCTAGCGCCGCTCGGACGACCTCGGGAGTCGTCACGCTAACGTCGGTGACCATGGCGACGACGATCGCGGCAGGCGTGACCGAGATCGACACCCGGCTCGGGGGCTGGGACCGCGTCACGGCGGGCTATCTGATCCACGGCGCTGCGCCCGTGCTGGTCGAGACGGGCAGCCAGAGCTCGGTCCCCGTCCTCCTCGAGGCCCTCGACGAGCTCGGCGTGGCTCCGGACGAGCTCGCGGGCGTCGCCGTCACCCACATCCACCTCGACCACGCCGGCGGGGTCGGTGACGTGGCCAAGGCCTTTCCACGGGCGACCGTCTACGTCCACGAGAAGGGCGCCCGTCATCTCATCGACCCGGCTCGGCTCGTGGATTCCGCTGCGCGCGTGTACGGCGACCTCCTCGACTCCCTCTACGGCCGGCTCGATCCGACTCCCTCAGAGCGGATCCACGTGCTGGGCGACGGCGAGGTCATCCGCCTCGGCGGCGGTCGTGAGCTCACCGCCGTCGACTCACCCGGGCACGCCCGACACCACCTGGGCCTCCACGACTCCCAGAGCGGCATCCTCTTCGCCGGTGACGCAGTCGGCGTGCGCCTGCCCGACGCGGGCGTGCTGCGTCCCGCCGCCCCGCCCCCCGATTTCGACCTGGACCAGGCCGTCCACTCGCTCCATCGCTTCGCCGAGCGTCGGCCGGCCGCACTGGCGCTGGCCCACTACGGCGTCCTGTCCGAACCTGAGGACCTGCTGGCCGAGGCGGAGGTCACCCTCCGGGCGTGGGCGGCCGAGGCCGAGCGGGCCTGGCGGCAGGGAAGCGACATCGCCGAGGCCCTCGGCCGGGCCTTCGCCGGCGATGTGGAGAAGGTCGACCCCGCCAACCGGGAGAAGCTCGAGACGCTGAACGGGGTCCACTCGAACGCAGCCGGGCTTCGGCGCTGGCTAGAGTCCCGCGCTGGCCCGGACCAGCCGACCTGAGGCGCGGACCGGGAATTCACTCTGGACTTGTGGGCCTGCGAGGATAAGGCGATGACCCGTCACCGGCTGACAATGATCGCTGCCGCGCTCACGCTGGCGGTGGCCACCGCGGCCTGCTCGGCGGTCCAGAACGTCCCGGTGCAGTCGGCATCAGGATCGTCCGACTCCCCACGAGCCACCGGTCCCGTCGCAGCGACCGTCACGCTGGTCAACACCAGCTTCGCTCCGGCGGTCGTCACCATCAACGCCGGCCAGACCGTGGAGTGGAAGTGGAACGACGGCCAGGTCCCCCACAACGTCACCTTCGACACGTTCCGCAGCTCCACCAAGATCACCGGTACCTACTTCCACACCTTCGACTCGCCCGGCGTCTACCCGTACCGGTGCACGATCCACATCAACATGGCGGGGACGGTGGTGGTCAGGTGACACTCGGTCGCATACGGTAGAGATCGGGGCACACGGCGAGCAGCCTCGGGGGTTGACGATGGCGGGCGTGGGGAATGTCCTGCACAACCCGGTGACCGGTGAGCAGTTCACGATCCTGGCCGTGCCGGAGACGGCGGACGATTGGGGGCGAGCCGAGATCCTCCTGCCGCCCGGCGCCCTGGGTCCACCGCGGCACGTGCACGAGCGCACGGTGGAACGGGTCATGGTGACGGAGGGTGTCCTGAGCGTCAGTCTTTGCAGTCGGAGCAACCGCCACGAACTGCACGAAGGAGAGTCGCTCACGCTCCCGGCCGGGGTGCCACATCGGTTCTGGAACGACGGCTCGCGGCCGGCCCGCGTCATCGGAGAGGCCCGACCGGGAGCACAGCTGGGTGCAGCGCTCGAACGGATCTGTCAGCTCGCCCAGGAGGGCAAGGTGACCCGGAGGGGTGCCCCCAAGGATCCTCTCCAAGTGGCGCTGCTCTTCGAGGAGTCGGAGATGTACCTGACCGGCATCCCCCGTTCGGTCCAGCGGCCCCTCCAGCGCTGGCTGGCCCAGGTGGCTCGCCGGCGCGGCTACGACCTGGAGTCGACGCCGCACACTGCCGGCAACACCTGAGGCGATCCGGTCACTGGAGGTCGGTGACGCCGAGGTTTCGTCTTCCTCACACGAGCTAACGGGTAACGGTGAGGAGGCTGATGTGCGGATACAAACGGTCGGTAACCCGGCCGAAACACGCCTTCGCTTGAGTAGCGGCCATGACCGAGACGCATCTCGCGCGAGAGACCGCGCATCCCTCGTCCGTCACCCCCACCGGCGCACCACGCCGGCCCGGCGTCTGGATCGACCACTGGCGGCCGGACGACGAAGTGTTCTGGTCGACCGGGGGCGAGAAGATCGCCCGCAAGAACCTGTGGCTGTCGATGTTCGCCGAGCACATCGGCTTCAGCGTGTGGGTGATATGGACGATCGTGGTCCTCAATCTCGCCAACATCGGCATCAAGCTGTCGGTGTCCGAGCTCTTCCTGCTCACGCTGGTTCCCAACCTCATCGGCTCGATGCTGCGCATCCCCTATACGTTTGCCGTCCCACGGTTCGGCGGGCGGGCGTGGACCACGGTGAGCGCGGCGTTACTGTTCGTGCCGACACTGCTGCTCGCCTTCCTGGTGCCCAGTGGTTGGCTGCTGCACCAGGCTCACGACACCCAGCTGTGGGTGCTGTTTGTCTGCGCGGCCACGGCGGGCGTCGGCGGCGGCAACTTCTCGTCGTCGATGTGAACGCGGCGGGTGGCAACCTGGGAGTCGCTTCCGCCCAGCTCCTCGTCCCGCTCGTGATCATCATCGGCATCCCGGCCGCGGCCGTGAAGCTGACCAAGCACCATGTGCACATGTCCTATGCGGGCCTCATGTGGCTCCCGCTGATCGCCCTCGCCGTCTTCGGCGCCTGGCGGTTCATGAACAGCCTGACCGAGGCCAGGGCGGACACCCGGTCCTACGTGGCGTCGCTCCGCTACGCCCACACGTGGATCATGTCGTTCCTGTACATCGGCACGTTCGGCTCGTTCATCGGGTTCTCGTTCGCCCTGCCGCTCGTCATCAAGAACACGTTCCCCGAGTTCCTCGCCCACCATCCCTTCATCGCCACCTACCTGGCCGGCCTGGGATTCATCGGCGCGCTCGTCGGATCGCTCGCCCGGCCGATCGGCGGGTGGCTGTCGGACAGGGTCGGAGGGACCCGCGTCACCCTCGCAACGTTCGTCGGCATGGCGATCTTCACCATGGTCGCCATCGACGGCGTCCAGACCCGGAGCTTCGGCGTGTTCTTCGGCGCCTACATGGTGATCTTCCTGCTCGCCGGCATCGGCAACGGGTCGACGTACAAGATGATCCCGGCGATCTTCTCGGCTCTCGGCCGCAGGGAGGCATTCGACAAGGGCGTCGACGTCGAGGGTGCGGCCGTGGAGTTCAAGCGGCGGGCAGCGGCTGCCATCGGCATTGCGGGCGCCATCGGCGCCTTCGGTGGTGTCCTCATCCAGGTCGTCTTCCGACAGGCCAGCCTGGACGTTTCAGCTCTCGTCACGGCGGCGAAGACGCCGGCGGCCAAGGTCGCGGTCGCCGCCGCCCATTCCGACTGGCCGGTGCCGGCGCTGTGGGTGTTCGTCGGTGCCTATGCGGTCTTCGCCCTCGTCACCGTCGCCGTGTACCTGCTACCCGACAGGGGCCGGGTCAAGAGTCGCGCCCTGGCCGACGCCTCGGTGTGAGGGCCTGGGCGGAGCGCCGGCAAACCCTGTTAGGTGAGGGGCTCGGAGGTGGTGCTGAAGGCGGGCCGGAGATGCCCGGCGTCGTTGTAGCACCGGATGACCCAGCGTTCCTCGGCCACGACGAGATGTGAGATGGCGCCGTTGTCCGAGCCGGCGAAGACGAACGGCCGCGACCCGCTGGCGTGGGCGAGCACCTGGCCGATGGCCGCGCCGTGGCTGAAGATGGCGATGCACTGGTCCCGGTGGCGGGCGGCGAGGCGATCGACGGCGTCGCGGATGCGGGCTGCGAACACGTCTGCCGGCTCGGCGCCCGGGATGACGTCCCAGCGCTGCTCGGCGCGCATCCTGAGCGCAAGTGGATGACCGTCGGCGACGTGCTTGCGAAAGCTGCCACCCTCCCACTCCCCGAGGTGCACCTCCCGGAGGTCGGGCTCCACGATGAGCGGCAGTCCGAGGCGCTCGGCCAGGGGCGCAGCTGTCTGGACCGTTCGCCGGAGGGTCGTGACGTAGATGGCGGCGATGTCCTCGCCCTGGAGCCGCTCGGCAACTCGCAAGGCCTGCTCGTGCCCCTCCGGGTGCAGGGCGGGGTCGCCCTGACCGTCGACCATCGGGAAGGGCTCATCGGGACGAGCCGGCTCGGACTCGCCGTGCCGGACGAGCAGCAGCTCGGTCGCGCCGGCCGGACGCACGAAACGGTGCTGGCGGTACTCGTTGACCTGGCTCACGAGCGCTCCTGCGGCTCACCCTGGCGACGCGCCGGCGCCGGCAGCGTAGCCGACCAGCCTGGACCGCCCGCTGGCGTCGTGTCGCCTTCCAGGATCGGCTCCCGGCTCGGGCGCCGGTACTTGCGGCGTCGGCGAATTGTGATCACCATGGCGGACGTCGACAGGGGGGTGTGGGCATGGCGACACGGGTGCTGGCCCAGCGGTACGAGCTGCTCGAGGCCCTCGGATCAGGCGCCATGGCCACCGTGTGGCGAGCCCATGACCGGCGTCTCGACCGGGAGGTCGCCATCAAGGTGCTGAGCCAGCAGCTGGCGTCGGACCAGTCCTTCCGCGACCGGTTCGAACGCGAGGCGGTCCACGTGGCGTCGCTCAAGCATCCCAACATCGTCACCGTCTACGACTCGGGCAGCGAGGGCGAGTCCTACTACATCATCATGGAGCTGGTCGAGGGCGAGTCGCTGCAGTCGGCACTGGCCAGGGCGTCGCCCTACATGCCGTTGGGCGTGGTCCCCGAGCTCGGCAAGGAGCTGCTGGCCGGGCTGAGCCACGCCCATCAGAAGGGCATCGTCCACCGGGACATCAAGCCCGCCAACATCCTCATCACCCGGGAGGGAACGGCCAAGCTGGCGGACTTCGGCATCGCCAGAGCGGCGAGCGACGCCGAGAGCTTCACCGCCACCGGGTCGTTCATCGGGACTCCGTCCTACTCGTCGCCCGAGCAGCTCGGCAGCCGCCCGGCCACACCCGCCACCGACCTGTACTCGCTCGGCTGTGTGCTGTACCACTGTCTTGCCGGTCACCCACCTTTCGAGGCCGAGCTGCCGGTCGGTGTGATCGCTCAGCACCTGGAGTCCGCTCCCCGCCCGCTGCGCGAACAACGACCCGAGGTGCCGGCAGCCCTGGAAGGCGTCGTCCTCAGGGCGCTCGAGAAGGACCCCGAGCGCCGATTTGCCTCCGCCGACGAGATGAGCCGGTCCCTGGTCGGTTCCGGAGTGACGGGCACCGACGGTGCGTCCGGGTCGCTGTCGACGGTCGTCCATCCCGGCGGGCTCCGAGCAGACGACGAACCGCTCCGCCCTGGCCGCCGCCGCCCTCGACGGTGGCTGCTGCTGGTCGCCGCCGCCGCCGTGGCGGTCGTCACTGCTCGGAGGGGGCCGTTCCTCCCCGTCCCACCTGACGACGTCGGGTTCCACGGCCGCGACGTCTGGGGGCAGCGCCACGACCAGCGCGGCCAGCTCGACGGCCGCCGCCTCTGCCGCCCTGCAACCCCTGCTCGGCCAGTGGAAGAACTCCGTGACGTCCGGGCCCGTCAACTCCTCGCAGGGGTTGATCGCCGTGATCGCGCACGACACGACCTCGGTGAGCTCCACGGCGACGGTCTACGCGTTCTCCGGTGGCCGGTGGAACGTCCTCAGCTCCCAGGATCTCGGGTACAGCCTCATGGCCGGGACGCCGATCGTGTCGGGAAGCGTCACCGGTGGGCGCGACCCGGACTTCCTCGTGCAGCAGGAGGGGGCCAGCCAGGCCGTCGGATCGGTGCTCGGCAACATCAACGGCACCTGGCAGATCGTGCCCTTCCGCACGAGCACCGGGGTCCAGAACCAGGCGCAGGACCTCCACTTCACCGACGGCCGTCCCGTCTCCCAGATGAACACGTGCACGCCGACCTGCGCGGCGGGGAACCAGGAGGCGGTGTTCTTCAACTACGACCCGGCCTCCCGCCAGTTCGTGCAGCAGCCGTAGCCCGTCTCGGCGCGCTCGCCCGGTTACCTGCCAGGTAATCGACCCGGCTCCCCACCAGGAGGACGATCACGGTTGAACCTGCACGTACCTCCGGGAGTCGCCATGAGTGGACTCGATCTCGTCCTGGCTCGCCCTGCGGCGCGTCGGCTGGAGCCGGCGTCCTGGCGCCGCTGGGTTGCCCTGCCCGTGGTGCTGACGGGCACCTTCGTGATCGTGCTCGACTTCTTCATCGTCAACGTCGCGCTGCCGGCGATGCAGGCCGAGCTGCATGCCAGCAGCGGCGCCGTCGAATGGGTCGTCGCCGGGTACGGCGTGACCTTCGCCACGACCCTGATCACCGCCGGCCGGCTCGGCGACCGCTTCGGACGCCGGCGCATGTTCTCGCTCGGCCTGGCCGTGTTCACGCTGGCCTCGGCGGTCTGCGGGGCGGCGCCCACCCCGACGGTCCTCGTGGTGGCACGTCTGCTGCAGGGTCTCGCCGCCGCGCTGATCGCCCCGCAGGTGCTCGCCATCATCAGTGTCGTCTACCCCGGTGCCAGGCAGGCCAAGGCCCTGGCCGCCTACGGGCTCACGCTGGGGTTGGCTGCCGTCGGCGCCCAGCTCATCGGCGGCGTCCTCCTGCAGTCCGACGTCGCCGGCCTGGGATGGCGGGCGATCTTCGTGATCAACGTGCCGATCGGTCTGGCGGGGCTCCTCGCCGCCGCGGTGTTCGTCCCTGAGTCCCGTGCCGAGCGCGCCAGCCGCCTGGACCTCGTCGGGACGGGGCTCGTCACCGGCGGGCTCGTGGCTGTCGTCCTGCCGCTGGTCGAGGGCCGGCAGCACGGTTGGCCGGCGTGGACCTGGATCTCCCTCGCCTCGGCGCCGGCGCTGCTGGTTGCCTTCGCCGTGCACCAGCGGCGGCTCAGTCGGCGAGGCAGGGACCCGTTGCTGGAGCCGGCCCTGTTCGCCCGGCGAGCGTTCAGCGCCGGCCTGGTGACGCAGTTGGCCTTCTGGTGCGGCCAGGCCTCCTTCTTCCTCGTCCTGGCTCTGTACCTGCAGAACGGCCGGGGTCTCGACCCCTTGGCGGCCGGCGCCGTGTTCACCATCCTCGCCGCCGGCTACTTCGCCACGTCGATGGTGGCGCCGGCGCTCACGATCCGTCTCGGGAGGCGTCTGCCCGGCGTGGGCGCGCTGGTGCTGGCGGCCGGGCACGCGGCCTTGGCGGTGGCCGTCGTCGACGCCGGCGCCGGGGGATCGGTGGCGCTCCTGGTGCCGGGACTGGTGATGGAGGGCGCCGGTATGGGTCTGGTCATCACCCCACTCATGACGACCGTCCTGTCGGCCATGGAGGCCGAGCGCGCCGGGGCGGCGACGGGCGTGCTGTCGGCCGTGCAGCAGGTGGGCAACGCCGTCGGTGTCGCCGTGACCAGCGTCGTCTTCTTCGGGGCGCTGCGTGGCGGCTACTCGCACGCCTTCGGCATCAGCCTGGTCGAGCTCACCGGCCTGCTGCTCGTCGTGGCCGGCCTCACATGGTTGCTCCCGCGCCGGGCTGGTGCGCGGTCGCCGACCCTCGACCGCCGAGACCCGGGTGCGCCCGGACGGAGGCGAACTCTAAGGTTCGGTCGATGACCAGCGTGCAGGTGGGCCCGCTGCTGAGGGAATGGCGGGAACGCCGCCGTCTCAGCCAGCTCGGTCTGGCGGTCGAAGCCGGGGTGTCGGCGCGCCACCTGAGCTTCGTCGAGAACGGCAGGGCCCGACCCAGCCCCGAGATGGTGCTCCACCTGGCCGAGCGTCTCGACGTGCCCTTGCGCGAGCGAAACCAGCTGCTGCTCTCCGCCGGGTACGCGCCCGTCTTCGGACAGCGGACCCTCGACGACGACGACATGGAGCCGGTACGGGAGGCGATCGGGCTCGTGCTCGGTGGTCACGAGCCCTACCCGGCGCTGGTCGTCGATCACCACTGGACGATGGTCGCCGCCAACCGCGGCCTGGCGACCCTTACCGAGGGCGTGGCACCCGAGCTGCTGGCGGAGCCGGTCAACGTCCTCCGGGTCGCCCTGCACCCCGACGGGCTGGCCCCGCGCATCGTGAACCTCGCTGAGTGGCGAACGCATCTCCTCGAGCGGCTCGACCGTCAGATCGCCGCGACCAGCGACCGTGCGCTGGTCGCGCTGCGCGACGAGCTGAACGGCTACCAGGTGCCAGTGAGCGGCAACGGTGACCACGCCGCGGGCGGCCCCGGCGACGATGCCCACGGCGATGATGCCCACGGCGACGGCGCCGAGGCACCGGCCGTCACGGCCGCGGCCAAGCTCGCCAGCGACATCGTGGTCTGTCTCCGGTTGCAGGCAGGTGACGCCGAGCTGGCCTTCTTCAGTACCATCGCCACCTTCGGTACGGCCGTCGACGTCACCACCTCGGAGCTGGCTATCGAGTCGTTCTTTCCCGCCGACGGGGCCACGGCCGACCACTTCCGAGGTCGGTGACGGTGGACCCGGCCGGCGATCACGGCAGCGGCTTCTCGAAGTAGACGACGTCCCAGTACCGGCCGAACTTGCGGCCCTGCTCGCTGAAGTGACCCGCCTGGGTGAAGCCGAAGCGTCGGTGCAGCGCCACCGACGCCTCGTTGGGCAGGGCGACGCCTCCGATGGCGCGATGAACATCCTCACCGTCGATGGCCCGGAAGAGCCCGGCATACAAGCGGCTGCCCAGCCGCATGCCGATGGCGTCCGGTGCCAGATAGACGGTGGTCTCGACCGTCGTCTCGTACGCCTCGCGCGGGCGGTAGGGGCTGGTGCTGGCGAAGCCGAGGAGCTGGGTGCCGGTGACGGCTACGAGGATGCGGTGTCGGCCGGTCTCGCCGTAGTGGCGGAACCACTCGACCCGCTCGGCCATCGTCAGCGGGCGGATGTCGAACGTCACATGGGAATGCAGGACGTAGTGGTTGTAGAGATCGTTGAGCTGGTCCAGGTCTTCTGTCGCTGCTGGTCTGATCTCCACCGACCGTTCGTCCACGGTCGGAACATAGCGACTCGTGGGGTGTTTGGCGTGCGTGGCGGCCCGAGGCGCGGCAGTGTTGTCCTCATGGACGAGCGTGTTCGAGTCATCAGACGCCTCGTGGCACCGCTTCGCGTGGCACCCGGGCGGGCGGTGGACCTGGGTGGCGACTTCGACCCGGCTTATTCGGGCGGGATGAAGCGCCCGGAGGCGGCCAGCCTCCTCGCCCAGGGCATCGAGCTGTTGACGGAGTACCAGGACCGCCTGTTCGCTCAGGCGTCGCGCGGCGTTCTCCTCGTCCTCCAGGGGCCGGACGCCGCCGGCAAGAACAGCACCATCAAGCACGTGATGCGGGGGATCGACCCGCAGGGGGTCGACGTCCGCAGCTTCTCGGGGCCCTCGGCCGAGGAGCTCCGCCACGACTTCCTCTGGCGTTGCCAGCGGGCACTTCCCGAGCGTGGCCGGATCGGCGTCTTCAACCGCTCCCACTACGAGGAGGTCCTCGTGGTGCGTGTCCATCCCGAGCTGCTCGTTCCCCAGCGCCTTCCCGAGCTCCCCCGAGGCGACAGCCTCTGGAAGCGGCGTTACCGGGAGATCAACGAATGGGAGCGCTACCTCGTCGACAACGGCACTCGGGTCGTCAAGGTCCTTCTCAACCTGTCGAGGACCAAGCAGGCCGAGCGCCTCCGCAAGCGCATCGATGACCCGGCGAAGCACTGGAAGTTCTCGGCTGACGACATCCGCGATCGCCGTAGCTGGGACGAGTACCAGCGGGCGTACAGCGCGATGCTCAGCCACACCAGCACCGAGTGGGCTCCCTGGTACGTCGTGCCGGCCGACCGCAAGTGGTTCGCACGATTGGCGACCGCCGCCGTGCTGGCAGAGACTCTCGTGGACCTCGATCCCCGCTACCCCCAGGTGACAGTGGGCGCCAAGCAGGAGATGGAGAAGGCGAAGGGCGAGCTGGAGGCCGAGCTCCGGCCCACGGAGCACGTGGCGACAGACTGACGCGGCATGGATGCGAAAGTGAACCGCGCGGGGCCCTTGTCGGCCGGCGACGTCCGCCTGCTGACGGCGGCGGGCGTGCTCAGCGCAGCCTCCGGCGTGACCCGGTTCGTCACCAGCGGGTCGGTGCTGCCCTTCGTGGTGTCCGGGCTGGCCCTCGCAGCGCTCGCCGCTCTAGTCGGCCGGAGCGTCGACCGCCTTGGCACCAGGCTCGGCGCAGGCGGCACCGGGGTTCTCCAGGCTGCTCTCGGCAATCTCCCGGAGCTGTTCTTCGGCATCTTCGCCCTGCGCGCCGGGCTGGTGACCGTGGTGCAGTCGGCGCTCATCGGCTCCATCCTGGCCAACGTCCTCCTCGTGATGGGGGTGGCTTTCATCGCCGGCGGGGTGCGGCACGGTGACCAGCGTTTCCACGCCGATCCGGCGCGCAACATGGTGCTGCTGATGGCGTTGGCGGTCGCCGTGCTCATCATCCCGACGGCCACGGCCAACCTGCATGTGCCAGCCGCCGATCATGAGGGCGCCCTGTCGAACGTGGCCGCGGTGATACTGCTGGTGGTCTTCGCCCTGTCCGTCCCGTCTTCGCTGCGGTGGCGTCGAGGACCGAGCGCCGAGACGGAGCCCGCGACCGGCGGGTGGCCACTCAGCCTCGCCGTTGGGCTCCTTGCCGCATCGAGCGGCGCCGCTGCCCTGGTGGCGGACTGGTTCGTCCACGCCCTGACACCCGCCCTCTCGACGCTCGGCATCTCGCAGAGCTTCGCTGGCCTGGTCATCGTGGCGATCGCCGGCAACGCGGTCGAGCACGTCGTGGGGGTGCAGCTGTCCTTCCGGAACCGCGCCGACTACGCCATGTCCGTGATCCTGCAGAGCCCCGTCCAGATCGCGCTGGCGCTGATCCCCGCCCTTGTCCTCCTGTCCAACGTGTTGGGAGGCGCTCGCCTCACGCTCGTGCTGCCGCTTGTCCTCGTCGTCGTCCTGGCCATCACGAGCGTCGTCGTCGTCATCGTCGTCTTCGACGGCAAGTCGAACTGGCTCGAGGGGGTTTCCCTCGTGGGGCTCTACGGTGTGATCGCGGCGTCGTTCTGGTGGGGCTGAGCGGGCTCCCGCTTGGTCAGCGCGCTCGCAAGATCTGCTGAGCCAGGCTCTTGGCCCTGGCCTCGGTGAAGTCGCCGGCGATCTGTCCCTGTCCGCCGAAGCTCTGGGCGTTGATGGTGGGAGCGGACAGCACCTCGCCCCCAAACTCGATGGCTATCTGCTTCTGGTAGTACTGCTGGGCGAGTTGATCGAGCTTCGCCGCTCCCGACGGCGTCAGGGTGAAATTCACCTGCCAGGCACCGCCGTTCTGCGGAACAGCGGCGTTGGCAGACTGGATGACGCTGCTGTCGAGCACCGCAGGCCCGAGCTCGTAGCGCTGCACGACCTTCCCTGAACTGTCGTTCTGGGGCAGCAGGACGATCGCCTTTACTCTGCGTAGCTTACGACTCCCACACGCCCGGACGTCGCTCGCGCATCGACCCCCTCATCGAGCAGCACGCTAACCATGGCCTGTGACAGCTGTGGGACGTCTGAGGGATGGCTTCCTGACCCCGCTTGGCACCCCGGTCAGGAAACCCCCTCGGACCAGCGGAGGGAGTGGGATTCGAACCCACGGTGCCACGAGGACACAACGGTTTTCGAGACCGTCCGATTCGGCCGCTCTCGCATCCCTCCATCGGGGAGGTTAGCGAGTCCGGCGTTGGGCGAAGAACGAGGCCAGCAGCTCCGCGCTCTCCCCGGACAGCACCCCGGGCAGGACCTGGAGCTCGTGGTTGAGACGCGGATCGGCGCAGAGGTTGTAGAGCGACCCGCAGGCGCCGGCCTTGGGGTCGACGGCGCCGAAGACGAGACGGCCGACACGCGCCGCCACCAGGGCGCCGGCGCACATCGGGCACGGCTCGAGGCTGACCACCAGCGTCAGGGTCTCGAGCCGCCACGTGCCGAGCACCCGGGCGGCATCCTGCAGGGCGAGGATCTCGGCGTGTGCGGTGGGATCCCGGCGGAGCTCGCGCTCGTTATGTCGCCGGCTCAGCACCAGCCCGCCATCCACCGCCACCGCCCCCACGGGGACGTCTCCGTGGGAGACGGCCGCTCGGGCCTCCGCCAGGGCGATGGCCATGGCCTCCTGGTCCGCAGCTCGGCCCGGGGGCGATTGGAGCCTGGAGGGCGGCGGAGCGCTCGACACGGCGGCCACGGTACCGGCCGCCTCCTGCGCCGAGCCCCTCCATGAAGGCCCGCTCCGGAAGGAATCGTCGCCTACCCGTCGAAATCATGAGCCACGTGTGGGAGAGCCCGCCTCCAGCGCGGGGGGCGAGCGGAGCTGTTCGGGCGGTGCTGGGGCCGTCCGGCCGGTGTCGGCAGGCACTCCGGCCGGGTCCGAGGCATACGGATGAGGGCGCTCGCCGGCGGCGCTGACGGACCACCACCGGCCCCGCTACCAGCGCGGTCGATCAACCAGCGCTCGCTGAGACGGCGCGGACCGCCAGCCTTCCCGGCGACGGCGCGTGGCGGAGGGGATGGGATTCGAACCCACGGTCGGTTGCCCGACACACGATTTCCAGTCGTGCCGATTCGGCCGCTCTCGCACCCCTCCGGGCGTCAGGGTATCTTCGGCCTGCGAGCGGTCGCTCCGTGCGGTGGCCGGGTCCTGCGCAACGGGATCCCCGTGAACCGAGTCAGGGCCGGAAGGCAGCAGCTCTCAGCGGGCCCTCCCGTGTGCCGCAGTCAGCCTGGCTGCCGCACCGAGTGACCGCTCGCAGGCGGGCGGGTGCGAGGCGGGCGCGCCCGTCGAGAACCGGAGGAGACGACGCGGCTCGCCGGTAGTCTGGTCCGCCGTGGCCGATCAGTCCTATCAGTCTCTCTATCGTCGCTACCGACCCCAGCGGTTCAGCGAGGTGAAGGGGCAGGACCACGTCACCCGAGCGCTTCGCAACGCGGCGCGCGACGGACGGGTGGCTCACGCCTACCTGTTCAGCGGGCCTCGGGGCACGGGCAAGACGTCGACGGCGCGCATCCTGGCCAAGGTCCTCAACTGCGCCAACCAGCTCGACGGTGAGCCCTGCGGCACGTGTGAGTCGTGCGTGCAGGTTGCCCTGGGCGCCTCCTTCGACGTCCACGAGCTCGACGCGGCGTCGAACAATGGGGTCGAGGCGATGCGGGATCTCGTCGCCAGGGCCGCCCTCGGTACTCCCGGGCGCTGGAAGGTGTACATCGTCGACGAGGTCCACATGCTGTCGACGGCCGCTTCGAACGCCCTGCTCAAGACGCTCGAGGAGCCGCCGGGCCACGTGGTCTTCGTGCTGGCCACGACCGATCCGCAGCGGGTGATCCCCACCATCCGCAGCCGGACCCAGCACTTCGAGTTCAGGCTGCTGAGCGGCACGGCCCTCGCTGACCTCGTCCGTCACGTCCAGGACGACGCCGGCCTGGACCTACCCGCAGAGGCGGTCGACCTCGCCGTCAGGCGGGGCAACGGTTCTGCTCGCGACGCCCTCTCGGTGCTCGACCAGATCTCTGCCGCCGGCGCCGTCGATGACGGGGTGGCCGTGCTCGACGAGCTGGTCGAGGCGCTCACCGAGCGTGACGCGGGACGGGCGCTCGTGGCCGTGGCCGAGGCCTGCGCGGCCGGGTGGGACGTCCAGCGCCTGGCCACCGACCTGGTCGAGCACCTGCGGTGGGGCTTCCTGGCCACCATGGCTCCCAAGCTCGTCCCCCTCACGGACGAGGCCCGCCAGCGGGTGGACGAGCAGGCCAGGCGTCTCGGTCCCGCAGCCCTGGTCAGGTCGATCGAAGTGGCGGGCCAGGCCCTGGTGGACATGCGCGACGCCCTCGATCCGCGCGCCACCCTCGAGGTTGCTCTCGTGCGCCTGGCCCGTCCGGACGCCGACCACTCGCCCGAGGCGCTCCTCGAACGCATCGAAGGCCTCGAGCGTCGCCTGTCGAGCGGGGGGCCGGCGACACCGACAGGCGGCGCAAACCCGGCACCGCAGCCCGCGCCCGCACCGCAGGCTCAGCCGGCGCCGCCCGCGTCGAACGCTCCCCCGGCTGCCCCGCGGGGTGACCCCGGAGGAAAAGCTGCGCTGGGAGCGATCCGTCGACAGGCTCGGGGGGCCGATGCGGGATCGGAACCCGCACCGGCGCCGGTTCCGGCTCCAGCTGGAGGGCCAGCGCCGTCTCCCGACTCGGCGCCGGCTTCGAAGCCCACCGCCGGCCAACCCGATCGAGACGAGCTGGTCAAGGCCTGGGGCGACACCGTGCTCTCCGGCCTCAAGGGTCGGGCCCGAGCCCGGTTTCGAGCGGGGAGGTTCGTCGCCGCCGAGAGCGGGGTGGCCACCTTCGCCCTGCCCGACGAGATCCACCGCTCCTACAGCGAGGAGTGCCGGGTCGACGTCGAGGCGGCGCTCGAGGCCCATTTCGGCGTGCCGATCCGGCTCCGCCTGGTCGTCGACGACGACTCGCCCGGCTCGCCGTCGGCCCCCGCCGCTCCGACCGTGGCGGACGACCCCCCCGACCCCGACGAGCTGACCGACGCCCCGCCGGGGTCCTCCGCGGTGGAGGCACGCCTGCTGCAGACCTTCCCGGGCGCCCGGGAGGTGCCGGGGGCGGCGCCACCCGGTGCGGACCGGTGACGGGCAGCCAGGACCAGTCCCCGCTGTGTACGCCGGCCCTGTCCAGGACCTGATCGACGAGCTGGGTCGCCTCCCCGGCATCGGTCCCAAGTCCGCTCAGCGCATCGCCTTCCACCTGCTCAAGGTGGACAAGGAGGAGGCGCTCCGCCTGGCTCGAGCCGTCTCCGAGGTGAAGGAGCGCACGTCGCTCTGCACCCGTTGCTTCAACGTGGCCGAGGCGGAGCTCTGCGCCCTCTGCACGGACCCCCGTCGGGACTCGTCGCTCGTCTGCGTCGTCGAGGACCCCAGAGACATCGTCGCCGTGGAGAAGACCGGCGAGTTCCGGGGCCGCTACCACGTGCTCCAGGGCGCCATCAATCCCATCGAGGGGATCGGACCCGACCAGCTGCGCGTCCGCGAGCTGCTGGCACGCATCGAGCCCGAGGCGATCGCCGAGGCCATCTTGTGCACCAATCCCAACCTCGAGGGCGAAGCGACCGCCATGTACCTGGCCAGGTTGCTCAAGCCGCTCGGGATACGGGTGACGCGGATCGCCAGCGGTCTGCCGGTGGGCGGCGACCTCGAGTACGCCGACGAGTTGACACTCGGCCGGGCGCTCGAAGGGCGCCGCGACGTCGAGGCCTGACGGGTCAGGCAGCCGGTGCCTGGACGAGCAGGGCGTCGCCCTGTCCGCCGCCCCCGCACAGGGCGGCGGCTCCCAGGCCGCCTCCTCGGCGTCCGAGCTCGGTCAACAGCGTGAGCGCCAGCCGGGTCCCGGACATCCCGACGGGGTGCCCGAGGGCGATGGCGCCGCCGTTGACGTTCGTCACCTGCTCGCTGATGCCCAGGTCGTCCATCGACGCCAGACCGACGGCCGCGAACGCCTCGTTGAACTCGAAGAGGTCCACGTCGCCGACCGCCCGACCGGCCTTCTCGATGGCCTGCCTGGTGGCCCGCGAGGGCTGGGTCAAGAGGGAGGCGTCCGGGCCCGCCACCTGCCCGTAGCTCACGACCTCGCCCAGCGGACGAACACCGAGCTCGCCGGCCCTGGCCCGCGAGGTCACCACCACGGCGGCTCCCCCGTCGGAGATCTGGCTGGCGTTCCCGGCCGTGATGGTGCCGTCGCCCGCGAAGGCGGGACGCAGCTTGCCCAGCGACTCGGTCGTCGTGCCCGGGCGCACGCCCTCGTCAGTGTCGATCACCACCGGGTCGCCCTTGCGCTGGGGGACGGACACGGCGACGATCTCGTCGGCGAACCGTCCGTCCTTGATGGCGGCGGCGGCCCGCTCGTGCGACGCGGCGGCCAGGGCATCCTGGCGGTCGCGGGGAATGCTGGCGGCGCGGCTGTACTTCTCCGTTCCTGCGCCCATTGCGCACACGTCGAAGGCGCAGAACAGCCCGTCGAACATCATCGAGTCGACCAGGGTGGCGTCTCCCATGCGGTAGCCGGCCCGAGCCTCGGGGAGCAGGTAGGGCGCCTTCGTCATCGACTCCATGCCCCCGGCGATCACCACCTCGGCCTCGCCGGCAGCGATCATCTGGTCGGCGAGATAGATCGAGTTGAGACCGGACAGACAGACCTTGTTGACCGTCATGGCTGGCACGGTCATCGGGATGCCGGCCTTCACCGCCGCCTGCCGGGCGGTGATCTGGCCCTGGCCCGCCTGCAGGACCTGTCCCATCAGCACGTAATCGACCTGTTCGGGCGCCACGCCCGCCCGCTCGAGGGCAGCGGCGATGGCGAACCCGCCCAGGTCCATGGCGCTGAAGCCGGCCAGCGCACCCGACAGTCGGCCGATCGGCGTGCGAGCACCTGCGACGATGACAGAACCGGGCATCAGAGACCTCCCAGGCAGCTTTCGGCGCCCCAGTGTAGGTCGTCGCTACCGGGGAGTAAGTTGGGCGCCCATGCGAGACTTCCTCCAGGCCATAGAGGACGGCGCGAGCGGGGAGCAGATCGCCGCCCTCCCCCTGCCCGAGTCCTACCGCGCCGCCGTGGTCCGTAAGTCCGAGACCGCCATGTTCGAGGGCATGGAATCGGCCGACAAGGACCCCCGGCGATCGCTGCACGTGGACGACGTCGCCGTCCCGGAGCTGGCGCCAGACGAGGCCTACGTGGCCGTGATGGCCAGCGCCATCAACTTCAACACCGTGTGGACGTCGATCTTCGAGCCCCTGCCGACCTTCCTGTTCCTCGAGCGGCTCGGTCGTGAGAGCCGATGGGGATCGCGCCACGACCTGCCCTACCACGTCGTGGGCTCGGATGGCGCCGGCGTGGTCATCCGCACGGGCTCGGCGGTACGGAAGTGGAAGCCCGGCGACCGTGTGACCATCCACTGCAACTACATCGACGACCAGGACCCCTCGTCCCACGACGACGCCATGCTGGCCGACAATCAGCGCATCTGGGGCTTCGAGTCCAACTTCGGCGGCCTGGCCGACCTCACGGTGGTGAAGGCCAACCAGCTGATGCCCAAGCCGGCCCACCTCACCTGGGAGGAAGCGGCCTGCAACGCCCTGTGCAACTCCACCTCGTACCGGATGCTGGTGAGCCACAACGGCGCCAACATGAAGCAGGGTGACAGCGTGCTGATCTGGGGGGCCACCGGCGGCCTCGGCGGGTACGCCGTGCAGTACGTGCTCAACGGCGGCGGCATCCCCGTCGGCGTGGTCAGCTCCGCCGACAAGGTGAAGCTCCTCGAGGAGCTGGGGTGCGAGGCCGTCATCGACCGCAAGGCGGCGGGCTACAAGTTCTGGTCCGACGAGCACACCCAGGACGAACGGGAGTGGCGCAGGCTCGGCAAGGACGTTCGGGCCCTCGTGGGAGAGGATCCCGACATCGTCTTCGAGCACCCGGGCCGATCCA
>VAWP01000100.1 GCA_005888295.1 Actinomycetota bacterium | reverse complement strand
CCGATCGGCCGAAGTCGGCGCCGATCCGATCCATCTTGTTAACGAAGCACATGCGGGGCACGCGGTACTTGTCGGCCTGACGCCAGACCGTCTCGGTCTGGGGCTCGACGCCAGCGACGGCGTCGAAGATGGCGATGGCGCCGTCGAGCACGCGCAGCGACCGCTCCACCTCCACGGTGAAGTCGACGTGGCCGGGCGTGTCGATCAGGTTGATCCAGGTGTCCTTCCAGAGACACGTCGTGGCGGCGGAGGTGATGGTGATGCCGCGCTCCTGCTCCTGGACCATCCAGTCCATGGTGGCGGCGCCCTCGTGGACCTCGCCCATCTTGTAGTTCTTGCCCGTGTAGTAGAGGATCCGCTCCGTCGTCGTGGTCTTGCCCGCGTCGATGTGGGCCATGATCCCGATGTTGCGGGTCCTGGCCAGCGGGTACTCACGGATCACTGTCGACTGGGGCATGGTTGTCTCGAGATAGCTAGGAAGCCGATACTCCGGCTACCAGCGGTAGTGGGCGAAGGCCCGGTTGGACTCCGCCATCTTGTGCATGTCTTCGCGGCGCTTGACGGCGCTGCCCACGCTGTTGGAGGCGTCCAGCAGCTCGTTGGCCAGGCGCTGGGCCATGGTCTTCTCCCGCCGCTGACGGGAGTAGCCCACCAGCCAGCGGATGGACAACGTCGTCGCCCGCCGGGGTCGGACGTCGACCGGTACCTGGTACGTGGCGCCCCCGACCCGGCGGCTCTTCACCTCCAGCTCGGGCTTGGTGTTCTCCACGGCCCGCTTGAGGGCGGCGACCGGCTCGCCGCCGGTCTTGTCCCGGAGGATGTCCATGGCGTCGTAGACGATGCGCTCGGCCAGGGTGCGCTTGCCCCTCGTGAGGATCTTGTTGACGACCTGGGTCACCAGCACCGACCGGTAGAGCGGGTCGGGCATGAGGTCACGGCGGGGGGCAGGCCCCTTCCTCGGCATCGCTAGCCCTCCCTCTTGGCGCCGTAGCGACTACGGGCCTGCTTGCGGTCGCGCACGCCCGACGTGTCCAGCGTGCCCCGGACGATCTTGTAGCGCACACCGGGGAGGTCCTTCACCCGGCCGCCGCGGACGAGAACGATGGAGTGCTCCTGGAGGTTGTGCCCGACGCCGGGGATGTAGGCGGTGATCTCGACGCCGCTGGTCAGTCGCACCCGAGCGACCTTGCGGAGGGCGGAGTTGGGCTTCTTGGGTGTGGTCGTGTAGACGCGGGTGCAGACCCCACGGCGCTGGGGCGCGCCACGCAGGGCGGGCGTCTTGGTCTTCGACTGCTTGGATTCCCGTCCCTTGCGGACGAGCTGGGCGATGGTGGGCACACCAGACCTCTCGGAAGCTGCAGTGGAATTGGGCGCGGCACCCCAACGGCGCTGCGGCCCAGTGAGAAATGATAGCGCTTCAGCAGGCTCGACCGTTCCGGCTTCGCCGGCCGGACGGCGGGACCCCGACCCGCCGCCCCGGCCGTCAGGCCGTGCCGTCCTCGGGCTCGGGCTGGGCCTCGAGAGCGGCGCCCTCGGCCTCGGCCAGCCAGCCGGCGGCCAGATCGTCCTCGGCGGGGCGCTCCCCCGAGCCGATGTCCCGCAGCCACGCCGCCAGGTCCTCGGTCTCGCCCTCGATCTCCGACGACCAGAACGTCATCCGCTCGGCCTCGGGGGCGTCCATGTCGACCGAGCGGTACCGGGTCATCCCGGTGCCAGCCGGGATGAGCTTGCCGATGATGATGTTCTCCTTGAGCCCGAAGAGCTGATCGGACTTACCCTCGATGGCGGCCTCGGTGAGGACCCGGGTGGTCTCCTGGAACGAGGCCGCCGACAGCCACGAGTCCGTGGCCAGCGACGCCTTGGTGATGCCCATGAGCTCGGGCCGGCCCTCGGCGGGGCGCTGGCCGGCCTGAACCAGCTCCCGGTTGACCTCGGCGTAGGTGCGGGCGTCCACCCGCTCACCGGGCAGGAACGTCGAATCGCCCGGCTCGGCCACCGAGACCCGCCGCAGCATCTGGCGCACGATGAGCTCGATGTGCTTGTCGTGGATGGAGACCCCCTGGTCCCGGTAGACCTTTTGGACCTCCTCGACCAGGTACTGCTGGGTCTCCCTGATGCCCTTGATCTCCAGCAGCTCCTTGGGGTCCTTCGGCCCTTCGACCAGGGCGTCACCGGCATCGATCTCGGTGCCGTCGGTGATCTCGAGGTGGGACCGGGGCGAGACGTTGTAATTGGTCTCGTACCCGTCGTCGGTGATGGTCGTGATACGCCGGCCGTTCTCCTCCTCGGCGATGCGGACCACGCCCGACGTGCGGGCGAGGACAGCGGCGCCCTTCGGCGTGCGGGCCTCGAACAGCTCCACGACGCGCGGCAGGCCGTGGGTGATGTCCTCTCCCGCGATGCCGCCGGTGTGGAAGGTCCGCATGGTGAGCTGGGTGCCGGGCTCGCCGATCGACTGCGCGGCGATGACACCGACCGCCTCGCCCATCTCGATCTGCCGGCCGCTGGCGAGGGACTGCCCGTAGCAGGCGGCGCACACGCCGTGCTCGGCCTCGCAGGTCAGCACCGAGCGGACCCGGACGCGGGTCACGTCGGGATCGTCGCGCAGACGGGCGAGGTCTTCGTCGCCGACGACCTGGCCCCCCTTGAGCGTGGTGCCGTCCGACAAGGTGACGTCCTCGGCCAGGACCCGCCCGTAGATGCGGGTCTCCAGATAGCTGCGTCGTCCCGGCTGGTCGGGCACCGTGCCCTCGATCCAGATACCGCGGTTGGTCTCGCAGTCCTGCTCCCGGACGATCAGCTCCTGGGCCACGTCGACCAGCCGCCGCGTCAGGTAGCCCGAGTCGGCCGTTCGCAGGGCGGTGTCGGCCAGGCCCTTGCGGGCGCCGTGGGTGGAGATGAAGTACTCGAGCACCGACAGGCCCTCCCGGAAGGAGGACTTGATGGGTCGGTTGATCATCTCGCCCCGGGGGTTGGACACCAGGCCCTTCATGCCGGCGATCTGCCGCACCTGCTGGGAGTTCCCTCGGGCTCCGGAGTCGACCATCATGTCGAGAGGGTTGAAAGCCATGGTGGACAGGGTCCGCTCCATGGCCCGGCCCACCTCCGAGTTGGCCGAGGTCCAGATCTCGATCTCCTTCTGGCGGCGCTCGTCGTCGGTGATGATGCCCCGCTTGAACTGGGTCTCGGCCTTCTCGGCCTCCCGCTCGTAGCGCTCCAGGATCGGCGTCTTCTCGGGCGGGGTGCGCACGTCGTCGATCGAGATCGTGAGCCCCGACTGGGCGGCGTACCGGAATCCGAGGTCCTTGATCTTGTCGAGACTGGCCGCCACCTCCGCCTTCGGATAGGCGGCCGCGATCTCCTCCACGATGCCGCCGACGCTGGTGTTCCGGCGTCCGACGACGTCGTTGACGTAACGGAAGCCCGGCGGCAGGGCGCTGTTGAAGATGAGCCGGCCGACGGTCGTCTCCAGCTCGACCGACGCCCCGTTGGACCCGCCGGCCTGGGACGAGCCGTTGCCCGAGCCCGAGCCGTTCCCGGACAGGACCTCGCCCAGTGGCCCGAGCTGGCTCGGCGCCACCCGCAGCTTGACCTTGGCGTGCAGGCCCACCTCGCCCGACTCGAAGGCGTGCTCCACCTCGTAGTGCTGGCGGAACGAGCGTCCCTCGCCCTTGGCCCCGTCGACGGCCAGGGTGAGGTAGTACACCCCGAAGATCATGTCCTGAGTCGGAACGGTGATGGGGCGGCCTGTGGCGGGCGAGAGGATGTTGTTGGCCGACAGCATGAGGATGCGGGCCTCGGCCTGCGCCTCGGCCGACAGCGGCAGGTGCACGGCCATCTGGTCCCCGTCGAAGTCGGCGTTGAAGGCAGTGCAGACCAGCGGGTGGATCTGGATGGCCTTGCCCTCGACCAGGACGGGCTCGAAGGCCTGGATACCCAGCCGGTGCAGCGTGGGCGCGCGGTTGAGGAGCACGGGGTGCTCCTTGATCACGTCGTCGAGCACGTCCCACACCTGGGGCCGGCGGCGCTCGACCATGCGCTTGGCCGACTTGATGTTCTGGGCCAGCTCGGAGTCGACCAGCCGCTTCATCACGAACGGCTTGAACAGCTCGAGGGCCATCTGCTTGGGCAGCCCGCACTGGTGGAGCTTCAGCGTCGGTCCCACCACGATGACCGAGCGGCCCGAGTAGTCGACGCGCTTGCCCAACAGGTTCTGCCGGAACCGGCCCTGCTTGCCCTTGAGCATGTCGGACAGGCTCTTGAGGGGCCGATTGCCGGGTCCGGTGACCGGGCGGCCCCGACGACCGTTGTCGAAGAGGGCGTCGACGGCCTCCTGGAGCATCCGCTTCTCGTTGTTGACGATGATCTCGGGAGCGCCGAGATCGAGCAGCCTCTTCAGCCGGTTGTTGCGGTTGATCACCCGCCGGTAGAGGTCGTTGAGGTCCGAGGTGGCGAACCGGCCGCCGTCGAGCTGCACCATCGGGCGCAGGTCCGGCGGGATGACCGGGACGGCCTCGAGGATCATCGCCCGCGGGTCGTTGACCCGCCGCTGGTGCTCGTCACGACGGTTGAAGGCGGACACGATCTTGAGCCGCTTGATGGCCTTCTGCTTGCGCTGGGCCGACAGCGGACGGCGTCCGTCGCCGGGATCGATGGCGTCCCGGAGCTTGACCTCCTCCTCGTCGAGGTCGATCCGCTCGATGAGCCGGGCGATCGCCTCGGCGCCCATGCCGCCCTCGAAGTACTCGCCGTAGCGGTCGCGCAGCTCGCGCCACAGCAGCTCGTCCTCGATGATCTTGCGTGGGTACAGGTCGCGGAACTCGTCGAAGGCCCGACGGGCCAGGTCCAGCTCCGCCGCGGCCCGCTCACGGAACGCGGCGATCTCGCGCTCGGCCGCCCGCTGGCGGGCCTTGACCTCGGAGTCCTTGGCGCCCTCGGACTCGAGCCCGGCCAGCTCCTCCTCGAGCTCCTTGAAGCGGGCGTCGATGTCCAGGTCGCGCTGGCGCTCGATGTCGGCCAGCTCCTCGGCCAGCTCGGCCTCCACGTTGGGCAACTCGGTGTGACGGCGCTCCTCGTCGACCCAGGTGACGAGGTTGGCGGCGAAGTAGATGACCTTCTCCAGCTGCTTGGCCTTGAGCTCCTCGCGGACCTCGGTGCCCATGAGCAGGTAGGCCAGCCACGACCGCGTCCCCCGCAGGTACCAGATGTGCACCACGGGGGCGGCCAGCTCGATGTGGCCCATCCGCTCCCGGCGCACCTTGGACCTGGTGACCTCCACGCCGCAGCGCTCGCAGATGATGCCCCGGAAGCGGACGCGCTTGTACTTGCCGCAGTAGCACTCCCAGTCCTTCGTGGGCCCGAAGATCTTCTCGCAGAACAGCCCGTCCTTCTCGGGACGCAGCGTGCGGTAGTTGATCGTCTCGGGCTTCTTCACCTCGCCGTTCGACCAGGTGCGGATGGACTCGGCCGTAGCCAGCCCGATCCTGAGCTGATCGAAGTCGTTGACGTCGAGCACCTAGAAGCTCCTCTCCCCGGCCCGTCGTTCGTCTTCCTCGTCCGACCCGCGTTCGGGTCGGCTGATGTCGATTCCCAGCTCCTCGGCGGTGCGGAAGATGTCCTCGTCCAACTCCCGCATCTCGATCTCCTCGCCCGTGGTCGAGAGGACCTCGACGTTGAGGCAGAGAGACTGCATCTCCTTGATGAGCACCTTGAAGCTCTCGGGGATGCCCGGCTCGGGGATGTTCTCCCCCTTGACGATGGCCTCGTAGACCTTGACCCGACCCAGGACGTCGTCCGACTTGATCGTGAGCAGCTCCTGGAGCGCGTAGGCCGACCCGTAGGCTTCGAGGGCCCACACCTCCATCTCGCCGAAGCGCTGGCCTCCGAACTGCGCCTTCCCACCCAGCGGCTGCTGGGTGATCATCGAGTACGGCCCGGTCG
This sequence comes from Actinomycetota bacterium, assembly GCA_005888295.1. Classification (GTDB taxonomy): domain Bacteria; phylum Actinomycetota; class Acidimicrobiia; order Acidimicrobiales; family AC-9; genus AC-9. The sequence continues at coordinate 19,958 of VAWP01000100.1, read as the reverse complement.
AGCGGGCGTGGATCTTGTCGTCCACCAGGTGGGCGAGCTTGAGCATGTACACGAAGCCCACGCTCACCGGGTTGTCGTAGGGCTCACCGGTCCGGCCGTGGTACAGCACGGCCTTGCCGTCGGGCCCGATCAGCCTGGTCCCGTCGCCCGACTCGGGGTGCAGCGTCTCGAAGAGATGCTTGATGGTCGGGTGGCGGCCGGCGTCGTCGGCCTCGTCCCAGTGGGCCCCGTCGAAGACGGGAGTCGAGACCCACACCTCGGGCTCGGTCCTGGGGCGCGTCTTCGCCGTGCCGTTGGTCAATGCCGCCTTGCCGTTGCCGGACCTGGCTTCCCGCCGGCCGGTGACGACCTGGCCGTCGTCGCCGTCCCAGCCCCACCGGGCGGCGTAGCCGAGGTGGGACTCGAGCACCTGGCCGACGTTCATGCGGCTGGGGACGCCGAGCGGGTTGAGGATGATGTCGACCGGAGTACCGTCGGACAGGAAGGGCATGTCCTCGATCGGGAGGATCTTGGAGATGACGCCCTTGTTGCCGTGGCGGCCGGCCAGCTTGTCCCCCTAGACCCGGACGAGCTGGTTCACACCTGGCGGGAGCTCGTGCGCGTCCTCCCGTGAGAAGACCCGGACGTCGATGACCTTCCCGGACTCGCCGTGGGGGACCTTGAGGCTCGTGTCACGGACCTCGCGCGCCTTCTCGCCGAAGATGGCGCGCAGCAGGCGCTCCTCGGGCGTGAGCTCGGTCTCGCCCTTGGGGGTCACCTTGCCGACCAGGACGTCGCCGGCGTCGACCTCGGCGCCGATGCGGATGATGCCCCGATCGTCGAGGTCCTTCAGGATCTCCTCGGACAGGTTGGGGATGTCCCGGGTGATCTCCTCGGCGCCGAGCTTCGTGTCCCGGGCGTCGACCTCGTGCTCCTCGATGTGGATCGAGGTGAGCACGTCGTCACGCACGAGGCGCTCGGACAGGATGATGGCGTCCTCGAAGTTGTAGCCCTCCCAGGGCATGAAGGCCACGAGCAGGTTCTTCCCCAGGGCGAGCTCGCCCTGGTCGGTGGAAGGCCCGTCGGCCAGGACCTGGCCGGCAACGACCTTCTGGCCCTCGCTGACCACCGACCGCTGGTTGATGCAGGTGTTCTGGTTCGACCGGCGGAACTTGGCCAGCCGGTGGACCTTGCGGCCCGCCGCCCCGCCGTCGCGCCCGCGACCCGTGTACTCCACGGCCACGTGGTCGCCGGTGACCTCGGTCACCGTGCCGTCGCCGTCAGCGAGGACGACGTCGCCGGCGTCGCGCGCGGCCCGACCCTCTACCCCGGTGCCGATGAACGGCGCCTCGGGGACGACCAGCGGCACCGCCTGCTTCTGCATGTTGGCGCCCATCAGCGCCCGGTTGGCGTCGTCGTGCTCGATGAAGGGGATGAGAGCCGTCGACACCGAGACGATCTGCTTGGGGGAGACGTCCATGAGGTCGACCTCGGACGGGTGCACGAAGTCGATCTCGCTCGTGCTGCCGTACGACGTGACTGTGGCGCCCACCCGCACGCCGGCGCCCTGCGGGCCCCGACGCACCAGCACGCGCTCCTCGACGATGCGGTCGCCTTCCAGGGCCGCGTTGGCCTGGGCGATGACGTGCTCCTCCTCCTCGTCGGCCGCCAGGTAGACGATCTCGTCGGTCACCCGGCTGTCGACCACCCGGCGGTACGGCGTCTCGATGAAGCCGTACTCGTTGACCCGTCCGTAGGTGGCAAGGGCACCGATCAGGCCGATGTTCGGACCCTCGGGCGTCTCGATCGGGCACATCCGTCCGTAGTGGGACGTGTGCACGTCGCGGACCTCGAACCCCGCCCGCTCCCGCGACAGCCCGCCCGGCCCGAGCGCCGAGAGGCGGCGCTTGTGGGCCAGACCCGACAGGGGGTTGTGCTGGTCCATGAACTGGCTGAGCTGGCTGGTGCCGAAGAACTCCTTGATCGCCGCCACGACCGGGCGGATGTTGATCAGCGTCTGGGGCGTGATGGCCTCGACGTCCTGGGTGGTCATGCGCTCCCGGACGACCCGCTCCATGCGGGACAGCCCGACGCGGACCTGGTTCTGGATGAGCTCGCCCACCGAGCGGATGCGGCGGTTGGCGAAATGGTCCTGGTCGTCGAGGCGGTAGCCGGGCTCGCCGTTGGCGAGGTGGAGCATGTAGGTCGACGCCGCCAGCATCTCGCTCGGGCTGAGGACGCCCTGCCCCTCGGCCGGACGCTCGAGATCGATGTCGAGCAGCTCGGAGATGCGCTCGATCTCGGGACCGAGCTTGCGGTTGAGCTTGTAGCGGCCGACCCTGGTCAGGTCCGAGCGCTTCGGGTTGAAGAAGGCGTTCTCGAAATAGGCCCGGGCTGACTCCACCGACGGCGGCTCCCCCGGACGGGCCCTCTTGTAGATCTCGAGCAGCGCTTCGTCGCGCGTGGGCGCGACCTCGCGCTCCCGCTCCCACTGGCCCTCGAGGAAGTCGAAGTGACGGACGAAGCGGCCGAGGAACGCCTCGTCCTCGTAGCCCAGCGCCCGCAGGAGCACGAACAGCGAGAGCCGGCGCTTGCGGGCCACCCTCGTTCCAGCGGTGATGTCCTTCCCGGGCTTGGCCTCCACGTCGAACTCGATCCACTCGCCGCGATAGGGGTGGATGGTCCCGGTGACGACCGTCTTGGCGTCCCGTCCCGGCTGGAAGATGACCCCGGGGGACCGCACGAGCTGGCTGACGACGACGCGCTCGGTCCCGTTGACGATGAAGGTGCCCTTGTCCGTCATCATCGGGAAGTCCCCCATGAAGACGGTCTGCTCCTTGATCTCGCCGGTGGTGGCGTTCATGAACCGCGCCCGCACGAAGATGGGCGCGGCGTAGGTCATGTCCTTCTCTTTGCACTCCTCCATGGAGAACTTCGGAGGCGGACGGAGATCCTGATCGGAGGGATCGAACTCGAGCTCCAACCGGAGCTGGCCGGTGAAGTCCTCGATGGGGCTGATATCACGGAAGGTCTCCGCCAGACCCTTGTCGAGGAACCAGCGGAACGAGTCCCGCTGGATGGCGACCAGGTCGGGCAGGGGCAGTACCTCGTCGAGATTGGCGAAGGAGAAGCGACGCTCCGGGACGATGGAACGAGAGGGCAAGACCTACTCCTCTTTGAGGGGCAGAACGGCGCAGTGGCCGACGGACAGGGGCGCGCGGGCGCGCCCCATCAAGGGTTCAGAGCCGAAGGGACGTGATGGGCGGGCACGGCAACCCTCCATCATATGCAGGTGCACAGGGAAATACAACCCCTGCGGGGGCCGCGGCGCGAAGGCTAGGGCGCCCGGCCCGTCCAGGTCAAGGGATCTGCCGGGTCCGGGAGGAGACCCCGCCGGGGTGGGCCGCTCCTCCCGGGCACCGGGGACCCCACCGGCCAGCTACTTGACCTCGATGGCGGCGCCGGCCCCTTCGAGCTGGGCCTTGGCCTTCTCGGCGTCCTCCTTGGCGACCTTCTCCAGGACCGGCTTGGGCGCACTGTCGACCAGGTCCTTGGCCTCCTTGAGACCCAGGTTGGTGAGGGTCCGCACCTCCTTGATGACCTGGATCTTCTTGTCACCCGCCGAGGTGAGGACCACGTCGAACTCGTCCTTCTCCTCCTCGGCGGGCGCTGCTTCGGCCCCTGCGGCCGGACCGGCTGGCGCCGCCACGGCAACCGGCGCAGCTGCCGTCACGCCGAAACGCTCCTCGAACTCCTTGAGCAGCTCGCTCAGCTCGAGCACGGACATGTTGGCGATCCCATCCAGGATCTCTTCCTTCGTAGCCAACTTCCTCTCCTTCTTCTCTCGATCTTCGTGGGCGATCCGGCCGAGCGCCTCGGCCCGTTCTTACGAAATCGGGCCGAGGCTCTCAGCCAGATCACCCTGTGTCGTCAGCCGTCTCCTGCGGTGCGTTCTCCTTCGCCTCACCCGCGGCCTCTGGGCTGGACGTGGCTGCGGGCTCCTGCTGTGCGCTCGCCTCGGGCTCGCTGGGGGGAGACGGGGGGGTTGGTGCCTCCTGTCCCTCCTGCTGCGCCGCCTCGCTGGTGGGCCCAGAGGGAGCGGCATCGCTCCTGGCCCCCATTTCGTCAGAACGGGGGCCAGTAGCTGGTGCCGCTTCCTCACCCACGTCCGGCGGCCCGCCCTGCTGGTCGAGATACGCCCGCAGGCCGTAGGCGAAGTTCTGGGGGAGGGCCTGGAGGAGGCTGGCGAAGTGCTGGAGGGGGGCGGCCAGGGCGCCGGCGAGCTGGGCCAGCATACGGTCCCGGGAGGGCAGCTCGGCCAGGGCGCCGGCGTCGGCCGCCGACAGGACGTTCTGGCCCAGGAGGCCGCCCTTGACGACCAGGTGGGCGTTCGTGCGGGCGAAGTCGCGGAGGGCCTTGGCCACCGTGGCGGCGTCACCGTCGACGAACGCGATGGCCGTCGGTCCCTGTACCAGCGGCTCCAGGGTCTCGAGGCCGAGGTCGCGCACGGCGAAGCGCACCAGGGTGTTCTTGTAGATCTTGTACTCGCCGCCGGCCTGGCGCAGGGCGCGCCGCAGGACGGCCAGCTCGGAGACCTTGAGTCCCCGGTACTCGGTCAGGATGGCGGCGGAGGACGAGGACAGGCGAGTCCGCACCTCGTCGACCAGGGCGACCTTCTCGGCCCTCGGGTTCTCCATCGCTACCTCCTCGAGCATCTCCATCGCGGCCTACAGCGACGACTGCCCCCGGATGCTCGAGGGTTCGCCTCGTCGGGCGGGCCTTCGGCCCTTTCAGCGCCATCCCTGGCGCACCGGATGTCTGTGGCGACCGGCGATCGGTTGTCGGATCAGGCTACTACCTCGGCGCGGGCCGGCCTGCCGGGCGGGCCTCGGCGCGTGGCGCCTGCGGCTCCTTTTCTCGGGCCGGCCTCCCGGGCCCGCCTACGCGGGGACGGCGAGCTCCTCGTCGCTGATGCGGAGCCGGTTGGTGTCGACCCGTACTCCCGGCCCCATGGTGGACGACAGGGTGACGGCGCGCACGTAGCGGCCCTTGGACGCCGCCGGCTTCGCCCGTAGGAGCTCCTCGATGACCGCCCGCATGTTCTCCAGCAGCTTCGTCCGGTCGAAGGAGACCTTCCCGATGGGCACGTGGATGTTGCCCACCTTGTCGGTGCGGTACTCGACCCGTCCGCCCTTGAACTCGACCACCGCCCGCCCCACCTCGGGGGTGACCGTGCCGGTCTTGGGGTTGGGCATGAGCCCCCGGGGGCCGAGTATGCGGCCCAGCCGACCCACCTGGCCCATCATGTCGGGCGCCGCGATGGCGACGTCGAACTCGAGGAACCCCTCGTTCTGTACCCGGGTGACCAGGTCGGCTCCGCCGACGACGTCAGCCCCCGCATCGCGGGCCTCAGCGGCCGCATCGCCGGTGGCGAAGACGGCGACCCGCACGGCCTTGCCGGTGCCGGCCGGCAGGCTGACCGTTCCCCGCACGATCTGGTCGGCTCGGCGGGGGTCCACCCCGAGACGGACGGCGAGCTCGACGGTCTCGTCGAAGCCCGCCGTGGCCAGGCTCTTGACCAGGTCGACGGCCTCGGCCGGCGAGTGCTGCCGCTGGGCGTCGAACCGCCTGCCCAGGTCCGTGTAGCGCTTCCCTCTGGATCCCACGATGCGTCTCCCTCCCGCGCCTAGCGGGCCACGCTGATGCCCATCGACCTGGCCGTGCCCGCGATCTGGCGCTTGGCCGACTCGAGGTCGTTGGCGTTGAGGTCGGGCATCTTGACCTGAGCGATCTCGGCCAACTGGGCGTCAGTGATGGTGCCGACGTTCTCCTTGCCTGTGGTCGACGCGCCCTTCTCGGCGCCGGCCGCCTGTCGCAACAGGACCGGTGTGGGCGGCGTCTTCAGGATGAACGAGAACGACCGGTCCTCGAAGATCGTGATCTCGACCGGCACGATCGTGCCCCGCTGACTCTCGGTGGCCGCGTTGTACTGCTTGCAGAACTCCATGGTCTGCACCCCGTGAGGTCCCAGGGCGGTACCGACCGGGGGCGCGGGCGTGGCCTGGCCGGCCGGCAGCTGGATCTTCACGACGGCGACGACACGCCTTCTCGCCACTGGGGTCCCTCTCCTCGCGCCGACTAGAGCTTGGCGACCTGGCTGAACTCGAGCTCGACCGGTGTCTCACGTCCGAAGATGTTGACGAGAACCTTGAGCTTGAGCTGGTCTTCGTTGATCTCGGCGATCTGGCCCGAGAAGTCCGCGAACGGACCCTCCCTGACGCGCACGGTCTCGCCCACCTCGTGCTCCAGGCGGGGCCGGGTCTTCTTGACACCCTCGGCACCCTCTGGCTTGACCTGCAGGATGCTCTCCACCTCGCGCCGCGACAGCGGCGTCGGCTTCGTGCCTGGGCCAACGAACCCGGTCACCCCGGGCGTGTTGCGCACGACCGACCACGAATCGTCGTCGAGCTCGCAGCGGGTGAGCAGATAGCCGGGGAAGACCTTCTTCTGCACCACGACCTTGCGACCGCCCTTGAACTCGACCACGTCCTCCATGGGGATCACGACCTCGTAGATCCGGTCCTCCATGTTCATCGACGAGATACGGCTCTCGAGGTTGGACTTCACCTTGTTCTCGTAGCCCGCATAGGTGTGGACGACGTACCACTGTCCGGGCCGGTCGTAGGGGCTCTCGACGACCCGCTCGACCTCCTCCTCGGGGAGCTCGTCCTCGGCGCCCTCCGCCTCGGCGGCCGCGTCGACCGGTCCGACCTCGAGCGCGTCAGTGAGCAGGGCCGCCGCCGACTCGTCGACCGACGGCTCCTCGAAGGCGGGCTCCTCGACCGACGGCTCGGGTACGGAGGACTCCGGTGACGTGGCGTCCTCGACGCCGGCCAACTCAGGCTCGGCGGCCTGCTCGGTGTCGGCCGTCCGCTCCTCACCCTCGCTGGCGGGCTCGGTCGGTCTGTTGGTTGGGAACAGTGGATCGTCGCTCATGGTCGGAAGCTCACGCGTTGAACAGGAAGAGGACGGCCTTGGAGAAGAGGTAGTTGAGCAGGAAGATCAGGGACACGAGGACCACGAGGGTGACGAGCACGACGGTGGAATAGTTGATGACCTCGGGCCGGGACGGCCAGGCGACCCGGCGCAGCTCGTTGCGCACCTCGCGGAGAAACTCGGCCGGGGTCGTCCGTCGCGGCGTGTCCCGCTGGCGGCTCGGTGTCGGTTCGCTGACGGGTACGGCTGGATCGGCCGCGACCTGGCCCTGGGTCTGGCCCTGACGTTGCATCATGCGTTTGGTCTGACGGTTCACGGCGATCCTCGGCTCCGGTCACCGGGCGAGCAGGGCAGGAGGGACTCGAACCCCCAACCGCCGGTTTTGGAGACCGGTGCTCTGCCTATTGAGCTACTGCCCTTGGGGGCTCCGAGTGAGGATAGCACCGGCCAAACTGCCGACCGCCTGCGGTCTCCGTCCTCCGAGGGGCCATCCGACCTGGCCGACCTTGCCACCGCGGCTCCGAGTGGCCACGACGACGACCACCCCGGCGGTGGCCGCGGCCCCCGCCGCCGCCGTCAGGCCGGCCACGTACGCCGTGCGTCGCCCGGCGAGGGCGGAGCGGATGGCGCCACGCTCGGCGGCCTCCTCGAGCCCGGTGAGGATGCGACCGACGGTCCCCGGCGGTGGCTTTGCCCCCTGGGCCCGCATCTGATGGAGGACCCGGAACAGCTTGCGGTACTGGACGAGCTCGGCCTGGCAGCGCAGGCAGGTCTCGATGTGACGGACCACCTTGCGATCGGCGGTCTCCATGCCGTCCATGATCTGGGGCAGGGCGTCGACGACCTCCTCACACCGCACGGGCCCGCTCCTCCGCCTGTCGCTCCCCCCGGGTGGGAAAGAGCCGCTCGCGCAGCTTCTTGCGGGCCCGGTGCAGGCGCACCTTGGCGGCCGCCTCGCTGATACCGAGCTCGGTGGCGATCGCCTCGTGGGGCAGGTCGTAGATGTCACGCAGGACGACGACCGCCCGCAGGCGCGGCGGCAGATCCTGGAGGGCGATGGCGACGCGGTTGAGCTCCAGCGTCACACCCGCCATGGCCTCCGGGTCGCCGTCGATCCGACCGTCGGCGACAGGCGCGTCACGGTCGAGCTCCTCGTGTCGGGCCCGGCCCCGACGCACCATATGGGTCGTGGCGCAGTTGGCGGTGATCCGGTACATCCAGGTCGAAAAGGCAGCGTCGCCCCGAAATCGCTTGAGTGACCGGTACGCCCGCAGATAGGCGTCCTGGAGCACGTCACAGGCGTCGTCCTCGTTGCCAGTCAGCCGGAAGGCGAGGGCGTAGGTATCGGCGTAGGTCTCCCGTACCAGCTCGTCGAAGGCCGATCGCTCGCCCGACTTGGCCATCGCCACGAGCTCGGCGGCGTCGCCCATCAGATCTCTGACCCCCTGAGCGCCACCGCCGTTACCGGCTCGCCCCGGTCGAGCGGCCCGGCGGTCAGGGGGCGCGGCATCAGCGGGTCTCTCGGTGGAGGGTGTGCTGGTGGTCCCACCTGCAGTACTTCTTCATCTCGATGCGCTCGCGGTCGTTCTGGCGGTTCTTCATCGTGATGTAGTTGCGGCGCTTGCAGACGTCACAGGCCAGGGTCACCTTCACCCGCTTCTCCGCTCTCGGCATGGCCTGCCTCCGTTCTCCTGGCCGGTCTCCCGGACCGGCCTGTCCGTTCTCCTGGCCGGTCTCCCGGACCGGCCTGTCCGTTCTCCTTCGCCGGTCGCTCGGACCGGCCTGTTCGTAGCGGCGGTCGGACTCGAACCGACGACCCCACGATTATGAGCCGTGTGCTCTAACCAACTGAGCTACGCCGCCAGGGTGAGCCCCCTGTCGGAATCGAACCGACGACACCAGCCTTACCATGGCTGTGCTCTGCCGACTGAGCTAAGGGGGCCGAGCGGCCCTGGCCGGCCGCAGTCCTGATGATAGTCCCGGCGCCAGGCAGCCGACCTCGGCCGCCCCGATGGTCGGTCCGAAAGGTGGCCCACAGGCGCGTCAGCGTCCAAGCCCCCAGCTAACGTCGGGCGGTGTTGATCCGGTTGGCCACGCTGGCCGATGCCGAGGCCATCCGCCTCATCTACAACCGCGAAGTGCTCTCGACGGCGACCTTCGACCTGGTCCCCCGCAGCGGCGAGGAGCAGCGGAGCTGGGTTGCAGAGCACTCGGGGGCCTACCCGGCCGTCGTGGCCTCGTCGGGGAGCTCCCTCCTCGGCTTCGGGTCCCTCTCCCGCTACCGGGGTCGACCGGCGTACGCGACAACGGTGGAAGATTCGGTGTACGTGGACAACGACCATCGGGCCAAGGGGGTGGGCCGCGCCCTGCTGGCCGAGCTCACCCGCCTGGCCACCGCGCACGGGTTCCACACCGTGGTCGGACGCGTGGTCGGGGACAACGAGGCCTCCATCGCCCTCCACCGTTCGTGCGGCTTCGAGCTGGTGGGAGTGGAGCGGGAGGTGGGGCGAAAGCTTGGCCGGTGGCTCGACGTCGCCGTGCTTCAGCGAATGCTCTGAGAAGGTTCCGGCGCCGTGGCCGGGGGCAGGGCGCGTTCGACCACGAGGCGCCTGGCCCTGCCGACCGCGGCTCCGAACGGCGTGGTGACGGCCAACGTCACCAGCAGGGCGGCGATCGACAGCAGGACGTAGGCGACGTTGTTGCGGCTGAGCTCGTCCAGGAGGAGGCGAGCCCCCGGAAGCTCCAGGAAGGAGACCCCGATCGACAGCCCGACGAGCATGCTCCACCCCCTGCCGGCGGCCACCGGAGCGAGGACGATCAGGCCCCATGCCACGTACCACGGCTGCACCACGGGGCCGAGGAGAACGATGGCCAGCAAGGTGAGGGCAAGGGCCTGCACGGTGCCGGTCCGCCTGCTCCTGACGAACAACATGGCCCCGGTCACCCCGGCGGCGACCAAGCCGAGGCCGCGTGCCATGGAGAGGATGCCGTGCGGGCTCGGCCCGACACCCAACCAGTGGAAGAGGTGACCGGCCCACGTCCCCAGGAAGGTGGTCGGAGCGATCATGGAACGAACGGCGTCAGGGGTGCCGAGCGCGGTGACCCAGCCCCACCCCATGGCGGTCACGTTGGCCAGCACCGCCATGACCGCGCCGGCGATGAGGCCGGCGGTCAGCACCGGCCGGACACGTTCTCGCCAGGGCACGTCGGTCCCGAGCCAGTCCCATCCGATGTAGAGGATGCCGACCGCGGCGGGGACCTTGATGGCGGCGGCCAGGGTGCAGACGACGATGCCCAGCACGGGCCTTCCCCGTTTGGCCAGGGCCACGCCGGCGACGAGCAGACCGAGCATGAGGGCGTCGTTGTGGGCGCCCCCGATGAGATGCAGGAGCGTGATGGGGTTGAGCACCGCCAGCGTGAAGGCGCTGGCGGGATCACGACCGCAGGCCTCGGCGAGCTTGGGGACGAACACCGCCAGCAGGACCACGCCCAGCAGGGCCAGGAGGCGCAAACCCACGACGGTCGCCAGCGGGTTGTGGCCGGTGATGGAGACGAGGAAGCCGTCGACCCGCAGGAAGACCGGGCCGTAGGGCGCGGGGGCGTTGCCCCACAGCGGGTCCACGTTGGTCACGAACGGGCCCGCGCCCAGGGTGCTGGGGCCGTACTGGTACGGGGTGATCCCGTGGGTGACCATCTCCCCCTGGGCCGCGTAGCTGTACACGTCCCGGCTGAACAGCGGGGGCGCCACGAGCAGGGGGACCACCCAGACGGCGAAGATGACGGCGAGCTTGCGCACGGACACGCCGTTGCGGCGGTGGAGCGCTCGGGCCAGGTCGTACCAGACCCTCGACAGCACCAACATCCCGGAGAACACGAGCACCAGGCTGAGGAGGAGCCCTTCGGCGTGCGCTCCCGGATCCGGAATGCCGAAGTACCAGGCGTCATGCTGCTTGAGGCTGAAGGGCGATGCCGGCTGCGACGCGCCGATGGTGATCGCCGTGGTGGCGAGGAACCCGAGGATCGCCGGACGTGCGAGCGAGGTGGACCCCTCGTCGGGATCGACGTCGCCTCGCACGTCGGTGTCGTCCGGTCGTGACCGGCGCCCAGGATCAGCCCACAGCAGTCGCATCGCCCTCGCCCTGTCAGCTCAAGCCAGGCCCACTCCGGCCCTCGCTGGCATCGGCCGAGAGACCGACGCCCGCATTACGGTTAGGTTACGTTACCCCAGCCTGACGAAGCGAATGCGCACCTGCCCCAACATGACGTCGGCCCGACCGAACGGCCGGGCCGACGAACATGGACGGAAACGGACGGAGCGGCGCCTGGTTTTCTGGCCGACCTCCAGGGCCGGCCTCGGCGCCGGTCCTCTAGCAGCTGGCGGAGTAGGTGCAGACGCTGAAGCCGTCGGCGGTGCTGTTGGGCGCCGACGGGGTCGCCAGCACCTGGCCGCTCGTGCTCACGAGCTGGATCTCCTCCGCTGCCTTCAGACCGGCGTTGGCCGAGTTCGTCTTGGCCGACGAGAAGGTCGCGCCCGAGAGGTTGGGCATGGCCGCCAGGCCGGTGCCACTGGTGCCGATCAGGGTCGGCGTCTCGGTGATCCATTCGGCCGTCAGGTGGCTGGAGGGGTAGGGCACGGTCTGGCTGAAGGACTGCCCCGTGCTCACGTCCTGCAGGGTGATCGTCCACACCTCCGAGAACGGCACGAGCTCGGCGATGTTGGCGTGCATGTGGTCACCGGGATGGACGGCGAGCGTGATGGTCAGGCTCGGCGCCGGGATGATCTCCCACCACGCCGAATAGCTGGCGGTGCCGTTGGCGGCGACATCCTGCTCGGTGCCGGTCTGGATCAGGGTGGCGTCGGTCGCGGTGCACCCGGCGTCGATGCAGCCGCCCCCGATGCCGATCCAGCTCGAGGAGTACTCGGCCTGGCCGGCCGTGTGCTGGGTCGCGGTGGGAACGTTCCAGTCACCTGAGATCTGATTGAACAGCTTGCTTCCCTGCTCGACCGTCCCCTGGTTGTACCCGGACCAGTTGTTCGACTTGTTGGCTCCGAAAGGAATGACGAGACGGTGGGACTTGGCCGGGGTGGAGGCACCGGCTGCTGTGGCGGGTCCAGCTGGTGATGCGGCGACGAGAGCTGTCATGAGGGGCAACAGGGACACGATGGCGGCGCGGCGCAGGGTTCGCATGTCCGAGCATTTCGGTGCGCTTGCCCGTTTTCCTGGCGTTGCCCCTGAGTGTTCACGGAGTTTCTGGGGATTTCACCCGAACGAGGGAACATCCCAAGCATCCGACTAGTCACAACGATCTACGGCGTTGGTAGACCGCGTTCAGACGGTGGTGCGATGGGCGATGCAGTCGATCTCGACTGCTGCGCCGAGTGCCAGCGCGACGCCGCCGACGGTGATGCGAGCAGGGAGATCCGCGGTGAAGACCGAGAGATACGCCTCGCTCATCTCGGGCCCGGTCGCCATGTCGGCGAGAAACACGCTCACCTTCACCACGTCGTCGAGCGTGGCGTCGCACGCGGCGAGGATCCGCTCGATGTTGCGCAGGGCCTGGAGCGTCTCGGGACCGGTGCCGCCGGCTGCCAGCTCGCCGGACTCCCCCACGGTCCCGAGGGCGCCCGACACGTAGACGTGGGGGTAGACGCCACAGGCCGGGCACGTTCACGGTCCTTCGCACGGCGCCGGACCTTAGACCGCCTTTGTGGGCCGGGGAGGATTTGAACCTCCGAAGGCGTGAACCGGCAGATTTACAGTCTGCTCCCTTTGGCCGCTCGGGCACCGACCCGCGCTGCGAACGATACTGCAGCGCCCCAGCCGTCCAGTCGCCCGTGGCACGGGTAGCCCAGTGCTGGGATATAGCGTCTGGGACCATGCCCACGTTCGACATCGTGTCCGAGGTCGACTTCCAGGAAGTCCGCAACGCCGTCGACCAGGCGAACCGGGAGGCCTCGACCCGCTTCGACTTCAAGAACACCGACTCGAGCGTCGAGCTGGCCGACCGTGAGCTCCGACTGCGCTCGTCCACCGAGGACCGTCTGCGGGCCCTCCATCAGGTGCTCGAGGAGAAGCTCGTGCGCCGGCAGGTCTCGCTCAAGGCGCTGGAGTCCGGCAAGGTCGAGGAGGCCACCAAGGGAACGGTCCGCCAGTCGATCGCCATCAACGCCGGCATCTCGGCCGACCACGCCCGCCGGCTCAACCGGTTCGTGAAGGACCTCAAGCTCAAGGGCGTCTCGTCCCAGGCACAGGGCGACCAGCTGCGGGTCTCGGGCAAGAAGCGGGACGACCTTCAGGCCGTGATCGCGGCCGTGAAGGCAGAGGACTTCGGCATTCCCCTCCAGTTCGGCAACTTCAGGGACTGAGGCGAGCGACGCCCGCGCTCAGTGCCGCCACTCGCCGGACCGCAGCCGGGCGATGCGCTGCTGGGTCGGCGGGTGGGTCATGAAGAGGTTGGCGAAGTTGACCCGGCGTCCGCTGAGGGGGTTGACGATGAACATGGACGCCTCGGCGGGAGCCACGTTCATCGGCACGGCCTTGACGCCGGCCTCGATCTTGGCCAGCGCCCGAGCCAGCGGCTCGCCGTCGCCGAGCAGGCGGGCCCCGGACCGGTCGGCCCCGTACTCACGGGTGCGGGTGAGAGCCAGCTGCAGCAGGCCTGCGGCCAGGGGCGCGAGGATCACGAGGGCGAGCAGCACGAAGATGTTGTCGCCACCCTCGTCGTCACCTCCGGTGAAGATGCTGGTCCACAGGGCGATCCGTGACACGAACGTGATGCCCATGGCGACGGCGGCAGCCACCGAGCCGATGAGGATGTCGCGGTTGCCCACGTGGCTGAGCTCGTGGGCGAGCACGCCGCGCAGCTCTTCCCAGTCGAGGATCGAGAGGATGCCCTTCGTCACCGCCACCGCGGAGTGGTTGGGGCTCCTGCCCGTCGCGAAGGCATTGGGCTGCATCTCGGGCGTCATGTAGAGCTTGGGCATGGGCATGTCCATGCGCTGGGTCAGCTCGCGGACGACCCTGTAGTACTCGGGCATCTCGGCCTCGCTGACCGGCACAGCCCGGGCGGCCTTGATGGCGATCGTGTCGGAGAACCAGTACGACGCGCCTGTGATGACGAGCCCGATGACGAGCCCGATGGCCGCGCCACCGCTGCCGCCGATCGCAAAGCCGATGACGACGAGCAGGCCGCCCAGGGCAGCCAGCAGCACGTACGTCTTGAGAGTGTTCCTAAATCCCATCGACCACCATTCCTAGTCTCTACCCACCAGAACGTCTGCCTACGGTGCTTTCGTTCCTGGCGGGCCGGCTCCCGGGCTCAGTCGTAGTAGCCCGAGTGGATGTAGAGGCACGGGACTCCTTCTCCCCGGAACATCTCCAGGTTACGCCGGTCGTCCTCGAAGGCGAGCAGCAGCCGGAACCCGTAGGCCCGCAGGTCGGAGACGGCCTGGTGCTTGAAGCGGGGGGCTGAGGCGTAGTCGCCGAGCTCTCGCATCACCAGCAGGTCCCAGCGCATCCGGTAGCGCTCGAGCCAGGCCAGCGTCTGGGGTTGGACCCGGATGGGCCTGGCCGTCACCAGGATGATGGCCAGCGCCGGGTCGAGCAGGTCCAACAGACGGTCGACCTCCTCGATCAGCGGATCCTCGCCGCAGGCGTCGAAGAAGGCGTTCCAGTCCCGCCGGGGGGACTCGAGGAAGTGCTGACGACTGGCGGCGTCCGACAACACGCCGTCGAGGTCGAAGACCACGGCGGACCCCGGGGGTACGGGCTCGGCCGCCCACCTCCAGTTGTCGGGCACCCCGAGAGGGGTCGTCGCCTCGGCCATGCTTCTCAAGACTATTGGTCGGTTGATCGGGTCCACCGGCCACCGCTGCCAAGATGGCTGGCGATGGCGTTCGCCCCCGCCGCCGCCCTTCCTGACCAGCTCGATGTCGAGGTCGGGCTCGGTGGCCGGGTGCTCGTGGTGAGCGACCTGCTGCTGGGGCCCATGGCCACGCCCGCCTCGGCCTCGGCCACGACCGACCTGGCCCGCGCCGTCGAGGCGTGGAGCGGTCCCGGCGCGCTGATCGTCGCCGGCAACCTGTTCGACCTGCTCGTCGCCGACCCCACGGTCGGCTCGCCCGACCCCGGCGCCGCACTCGACGCCCATCCGCGGCTCGCGGCCGCCCTCCGCGACTTCGGCGCCGGCGAGGGTCGCCGCCTGATCTGCCTCCCCGGAAGCCGAGATGCCCGACTGGCCTGGGACGACATCGTTGCCCGGTCCGTGGCCACCGAGCTCGGGGCCGAGCTCGCCCTCGCCGCCGAGGTCGTCCTCGACACCGGTGCGGGGTCGCGACGCGTCCGGGTCGAGCCCGGCCACCGCTTCGATCCCCGCCACGCCCTGGCCGACCCTCGAAACCCCGCCTGCACCCCGGTCGGTCACCACGTGCTGGCCGAGATGCTGCCGGCCCTGGGCGGGGCTCGGTCCTCCTGGCTCCAGGGCGTCGACCGCATCCCCGAGCCGTCCTGCCTCCCCCGCTTCCTGGCCTCCAGGCTGGCCTACCGGCGGCTGGCCCGGCACGCCTGGTGGCTCCTGGTGCCGGTTGCCCTCGCCGTCCTGCTCAAGGTCCCGATCTCGTACCTGTGGTCGGCTCCCGCCCAGCACCTCTCCCATCTGGGGGCCTGGCCCCGGCGCCTGGGTCTGGTGGGGCTGACCACCGTCCTCGACCTGGTGCTGGTCGTGTTGGGCGTGGCGTGGGTGAGCCACCGCACATGGCCAGCCATCGGAGGCGTGGCCCTGGGTGGCTCCGACGAGGACCCGAACGAGGCAGCCCGCGCCGCGGCCAGGTCGCTCGTGGGTGGGGACCGAGCCGGGCTGGTGACGGGCCACACCCGACAGCCCGAGCTGACCCTGCTCGGGCCAGGCTTCTATGCCAACACCGGAGCGGTGACCGAGGTCGTCGACGAGTGCCCCGCCCGCGTCGGGCTGCCGCCGGTCTTCCTGCACCGTCGCCAGCTGTCGTGGATCGAGCTCGAGGCCGGCGCCGAGCTCCACGCCCGCCTGCTCCAGGCCCGCCTCGACCTGGAGGGGACGACGGTCATCGAGCGGCTGGCCGCCCGCCGGAGCCACATCGGCGACCCGTATCCCGCCGTCGTGGCCACGTTCCCCCACGGACCGCCCTATCCCCTGGTCGCCGACCCCGCGGCACGCCAGCGCCGGGTCCGGCGCCTGGCCGCCGTCGCCATCGCCCTCGCCGGCGTGGTCAACCTGGCCTCGGCGGTGACGCCGCCGTTCCGGAACCACCTCGACTTCGTCTTCGACGTGCTGCCGCTGTCGGTGACCCAGGCCGCCTCGGCCCTGGTCGCCCTGGCCGGCCTGGCGCTCCTCGCCCTGGCGCGCGGCGTCCGGAGGGGCCAGCGCCAGGCCTGGACCGTCGCGGTGGGCCTGCTGGTGGGCACCGGCGCCCTGCACCTGGTCCAGGGCGGTGGTCTGGAGGAGGCCCTCATCGCGTTGGCCGTGGCCTGGTTCCTGGTCGTCAATCGGTCGTGCTTCCGGGGGGCCGTGGACCGCCCCTCCCGACGGAGGGGCGGTCTTGCACTCCTGGGCGCGGCCGTGGTCGTGACCGTGGTGACGACCATGTCAATGGAGGTGGCGCTGGCGCTCGACTCCGACACCCGGCCGCTCGGCGTCGTGCCGGCCCTGCAGGCGGTCGCCGGGCGCATGGTCGGGCTGCGAACCGTGCGCCTGCCCCACCGTCTGGACGAGTTCCTCGCCCCGACCCTGCTGGCCGTCGGTCTGGGCCTGGCGCTCATCGCCCTGATCCTCGCCTTCCGCCCCGTGGTCGAGCAGCGTCTGACCGGCGCCGATGCCCAGCGCCGGGCCAGGGACATCGTGCGCCGCCACGGGCGGGGCACGCTGGACTACTTCGCCCTCCGTCACGACAAGGTCCACTTCTTCGAGGGCGACAGCCTCGTCGCCTACGCCGTGTACGGCGGCGTGTGCCTCGTCTCACCCGACCCCATCGGCCCCGAGACCGAGCGCGACAAACTGTGGTCGTCGTTCCGGTCCCACGCGGATGCCCACAGTTGGACGGTGGCCGTCGTGGGGGCGGGCGAGGACTGGCTGCCGACCTACCGGTCGTCGGGCATGCACGATCTCTACCTCGGCGACGAAGGCGTCGTCGAGATAGCCGGCTTCTCCTTGCAGGGCGGCCGCAACAAGGGGCTCAGGCAGGCCGTCAACCGCATCGCCCGCTACGGCTACACGATCTCGTTCCACGATCCGGCCCGTCTGGCCCCGGCTCTGTCCGATGCGCTCCGCGAGGTGATGACCCGCAGTCGGCGGGGTGACGTCGAGCGGGGGTTCTCCATGACCCTGGGGCGGCTGTTCGAACCCCGGGACGAGGATCTGCTCCTGGCCGTGGCGGCGGCGGCCGACGGGACACCCGTGGCCTTCTGCCAGTACGTGCCCGCGCCGGGGATCAACGGGTACTCACTCGACCTCATGCGCCGTGACGACGGCGACCACCCCAACGGTCTGCTCGACTTCGTGATCGTCGAGACGATCGAGCATCTCAGGGCGCAGGGGTACGAGGGCCTCGGCCTCAACTTCGCCACCATGCGCTCGGTTCTGGCCGGTGAGAGCGGCGACGGCCTGCATCGGCGGGTCGAGCGCTGGATGCTGCGGCGTATGTCCTCGTCGATGCAGATCGAGTCCCTGTGGCGCTTCAACGCCAAGTACGACCCGTACTGGCAACCCCGCTACGCCGTCTACGACTCGCCCGAGCACGCCCCCGCCGTGGCCGTGGCCATCGCCCGGGCCGAGTCGTTCTGGGAGCTCCCGCTCATCGGCCGCTTCCTCGTCCCTGACTCGTCCCGGTCCGAAGCCCCGGACGGAGCTCGCGAAGAGGTCGCAGCGCACGGGCCATGAGGGAGCGGCACCCGTCGCTGGCCGCCAGTTCGTACCGAAATGGCGGCCACCGCCGGCACCGCTCCCTCTAGCCCCGGGGCGAGGAGTGTGGTTCCACATCTTGTCGAAATCAGGTGCGCCACCGGGTAGCGCCTCGCCCGCTTTCGACGCAATGCGGAACGAGAGCGAAGTGCCGCGAGCGATGCGGGATCGCGTTCCGCAGCAGGCGGCCGGCGGCACCGATGCAACGAGAGCTAGAACAACAAGGTCGCGTGGTGGGCGAAGTTGATGAGGGGGGCGGGGTAGAGGCCGAAGAACACGGTGAAGGCGGCGCAGACGAAGAGGCCGACGCCCGCGGCGAAGGGGACGTGAACCGGGGCTTCGGGCTCCTCGGAATCGAGGACCGTTGTGCGTTCCGCCACGGCGACGGCGCCTGGCGCTGTCGCCTCGGCACCCATCACAGGCTCGGTGTCGTAGGCGCCGGCTGACGCCGGCGCCGGCGTCGCCGCCTCCCCGGGGCGGGTGTAGGTGAGGACGATCACTCGCAAGTATAACAAGGCGGCGATGACCGCGGCGATCATGGCGATGAGCGCCAGCGCGTAGGCACCGCTGTCGACGGCGGCCGAGATCACGTAGAACTTGGCCAGGAAGCCCGTCGTGAAGGGGATGCCGGCCTGGGCCATGAGGAACAACGCCAGCAGCAGGGCCAGGCCCGGGTTGCGGGCCGACAGGCCCCGGTACGCGTCCAGGTCATGGTGAGCGTCCCCCCGCCGCCCGACCAGGGTCACCACGGTGAAGCTGCCGACGACCATGAAGACGTAGGCGAAGAGGTAGTACAGGCCACCGGCGATCCCGTTCTTGGTGGCCACCTCCAGTCCCACGAGGACGAAACCGGCGTGGCTGATGGATGAGTAGGCCAACATGCGTTTGACGTCGCGCTGCACGATCGCCACCACCGCTCCGACCAGGAGGGTGAGCAGGGCGAGGGCCCATATCAGAGGCTTCCAGTCGAGACGCAGGACCGAGAAGGTCGAGAAGAAGAGCCGCAGGAGCCCGGCGAAGCCGGCGGCTTTGGCTGTCGCCGCCATGAAGCCGGTGACGGGCGTGGGCGAGCCCTGATAGACGTCGGGAGTCCAGAAGTGGAACGGGACGGCCGCCACCTTGAACCCAAGCCCGACGAGCAGCAGGGCCATGCCCGCGAGCAGCAGGCCGTTGGACACGGTGACGTTCTGGGCGAGGAACTTCGTCACCTGGCCGAGGTTGGTCGACCCGGTGGCGCCGTAGGTGAGGGCGAGCCCGTAGAGGAAGATGGCCGACGAGAACGCCCCCAGCACGAAGTACTTGATCGCCGCCTCTCCCGACTCGGTGCGCCGGGCGTGGTAGCCGGCCATCACGTACAGGGAGATGGAAAGGATCTCCAGCCCCAGGAACAGCACGATCAGGTCGTTGGCGCCCGCCATGAACATGGCGCCCGACGCGGACAGCATGGCCAGCACGTAGAACTCGGGGCCGTCGAGACCTTCCTGACGCAGGTAGGCGTCGGCGGACAGGGCCGACACGATGAGCGCCGCTCCGATCAGCATCGTGAAGAACACGCTGAACCCGTCCACGGCGATCGACCCGGCGATCGCCGTGTAGCCGCCCCTGGCGACGTGGTTCCACAGCAGGTAGGCGTAGGCCATCGAGGCACCGGCGGCGGCCACGGTGAAGACCGCGTAGGTCCCTCGCGGGAGACGGCGCCGGGTGAGCGCCGCCGCGGTCATGAGGACGAGGGCCAGCCCGATCAGGAGCAGCTCGGGCATGATGGCCGAGTAGTCGATGCGCGGCAGCTGGAGGGCCGGCAGGTCCTGGTGCAGCTGGGCGAGCAGGGGGCTGTAGCTCATCAGGGCGCTCCTGGCGCGGGCGCCGACACGGACGCCGACACCGGCACGGCGGACGAGCCCTTGGCCACCGCCGGCTGGCGGTACGTGCTGCCGTGCTCGACGTGGCTGACGAGGCGGTTGACCGACGGGGTGATGCGGTCGAGCACCGGCCGCGGGTACACGCCGAGGAACACGATGGCCAGGATCAGCGGGGCCACGACCGCGCGTTCT
>VAWP01000099.1 GCA_005888295.1 Actinomycetota bacterium | reverse complement strand
TCGCCGGGACCGATCTCCCTCACCGCGCAGCGAGATCGGCACGGCTGCTAGGCGGGTGGCATCGAACGAGTGCCCGGCCGGCGCCGTCGACGGGTCGAGCACACACTTCTGTCCCACATGGAGGTGGTTGGTCGGCGTCTCGAAATGTAGGAAGGCCGCGTCGAATCCCCTGAGGCCTTGCATGGTTCTTCTCCTTTGAGAGCCCCATGACTCCGGGCACGGCGCTAGCAACTACCGCTCTCTTTCGATTCCCAGCCCCAGAGTATAGACCAACTATTAGGTTCTTCGCCGGTCTGCGCTCGCGCCGGTCAGCGTCCCGTTGATCAATACGAGGGTGCCGCAGGTGATGATCGGCTCCTTGGCGTCAGAAGGAACACCTCAGAAGGAGGGCTGGAAGTTCGGGTTGTCGAGCTGCCAGCACCCGCAGGATGTGTGGTAGGTGACTGGACGCCAGAGCTCGCCTCCCCACGTCGTGCCGCCTGGAGGTCGGCCAGCATGCCCTGGTTCTGATCAGGCGCTGATACTTAGTCGGGCACAGATCTCTGCAACCTCGTCAAAGATCGAAGTCGGCACGGTAAAGGGCTCGGTCGCTTGGACGACGGCGAGGTGATCCCGAATGTCATCAGCAGTCGGCTCGCTGCCTCGGTCGGCCAACCAACCCTCACCGAGTCCGATGAACACGCGAGCGAACCGTCCGGCGCAGGCGGAGTAATTGTGGTGGGTGAGCTCGCAAGTCCGGCTGGCGAGGAAGACGACGATAGGAACGACGAGATCCGGCTGGATGGCATAGAGAAACGATGACTCGTCGGTAGAGATGTGCTCCCGCTCACCGGCCGTTTCCGTCACCATACGGGAGTAGCCGAACGGAAGCACGGTGTTCGCGTGGATCCCGTGTTCCGCACCCTCGACGGCGATGGCATTGGCGAGCCCGACGAGGCCTGCCTTGGCGGCGGCGTAGTGCGCCGAGTTCGGTTGCCCGAACATTCCAGCCGACGAGGTGATGAACACGAAGCGGCCGTATCCTTGCGACTTCATCACCCGGAACGCCGGCTGGCTCAGGTAGAACCCCCCGTCGAGGTGCACGCTCAGCATCCCGCGCCAGTCATCCACCTTCAGCTCGTCGAAGCCGACGGTGTGGAAGATGCCGGCATTGCTCACCACCGCGTCGAGGCGCCCGAACCGGTCGACCGCAGCGTGCACGATTGCCTCTCCGCCCTCAGGGGTGGCCACGGATTCAGCTGACGACACCGCCGTACCGCCGCTGTCCTCGATCTCCTTGACGACCTGGTCGGCGACAGTGGAATCGGAGCCGTGGCCTTGCATCGTGCCCCCCAGATCGTTGACCACGACGGCGGCGCCACGCCGTGCCAGCTCGATGGCGTAGAGCCGGCCAAGGCCGCGCCCTGCCCCGGTCACGATGGCCACTTGGCCTGTGAAGTCGATCATGTGGTCCTCTCTGTGCCTCGGCCCGTCCGAACCGAACGTTTGTTAGTCATCCTGACTCGTGGGACGGTCGCTGGCTCAGAGGACGCGTGCTGGGTGTTCACGCCCAGGAACCGACGTGAGAACTCCAACCTCGACAACTCCCCCGTCTCAGCTCCGCTCGCGAACCCGTGGCCCCACCCGTGGGGAGTGGAGGCACCCCCAGCTGGACGCCACCGAGAGGCTCTCAGCGGGAGCGCACCCGGTCATCCTGTTGATTAGCTTGCGCCTCGTTCTGCCTTTTGTCGATCCGGCGGGGTGATATTCACTGATCTTTGTACGCTTTCTGACAATTGATTTGTACGGTAGCAGACATTGAAACTATTGCTTTTGCCCAATTGCCGGTAGGGATCACCGCGACTAGGGTCACCCTTGGACGGGACCGACCAGCCGACTTTGGCGTGGTTTGTTTGAGGCGACCGATTGGCCTCCGCCCAGGGCAACCAGGCCCCGCGAGGAGGAGGTTCGTGTCGTGCGCTCCATTCATCTGTTGGAGACCTGATCGTGGTCGCCAACATGACCTCCCGCAAGAGCAGCCCTGACGTCCCCGTCGAAACTCGCTCGAGGCCCCCGTTGGGGCTGACCGATGAGGGACACCCACCCTTGGTAGCCGTCGCCCCGGACATCCGAGATCGCCTCGTTGCCGAGGAGCTCCTTCGCCTACAGGCCGAGCAGTTCGCTGTCGCCAACGACCGCGTCGGGGACGTGCACGACGTAGTGATCCAGCGCATCTTCATCGCCGGCCTCGCCCTCGACGCCACGATCAGGCTCGGGGACGAACCTCGATTGGCGGAACGCCTCGGCTTCGGCGTCGACAAGCTGGATGCTGTCATCCGTGAGCTGCGGGGCGCGACCTTCGGCCTCACGCATGTCGACCAGCGCTCGGGGAACAGGCGTAGCGACGAGCTGGGAGGCGAAGATGGGTGAGTCGGTCGACGGTTTTCAACTGTCCGGGCTGGGCTGGACGCAAATGGTCGAGCGGTCCTGGCCGGAGCTGGTCAGCGCGGGGCTCCCGAGCCAACTGGCTTCGCTGGCCCAGGAGCTTGGCCGTCTCAGAGGTCGTCCGGTTCGAGCCTTCACCATGCCCATGCTCGAAGCCGGAGTGGCCGGTCTGACCCTGCCCTTCGTGGCCGATGATGGGATCGTGGTCGACCCCTCCCTTGTCTCCAAGATGGACAAGCTTGGTGACGTCGTGGCGCATGAGCTGGCCTACATGCTCTATCCCCACTGGGAAGACGCAGGCTCGGATGACTACGAGGAGATGGACGGGTTCGCCTCCAAGCTGGCTCCGATGCTGCTCGCCAAGCCACCTGACTACTCATGGACGGAGGTGGCGGTTCTGGCCTCACCAGGAAGAGGGGCTCCGGCCGCTAGCTGAGACAGCCCGGTTGGTGGGATGCGCGCCTGGCTGGGTGGGACCCGCGCTCAAAGGAGAAAAGCATGAGGGCCACGACGTGCTCGTCGTTACCGACCACGTCGTGGATTGTCGTCTTCATGGAGTCACGGGTCGGAGTGCCATCGCAACTTCGCCCGGGGAGCCCGCAGTGGCTACCGAGACTCGCTCGGAGAGGGTCGTTCCGGGCCTGAGGTCACCGTCATCACCCTGTCCAGCCCGGAAATTTCGATGACCTTGGACACAGCCCTGTTCGGTGCGTCGAGGATCAGGTCGCCACCCAGTTCGCGCTGATGCTTGCAGGCGATGGCAAGTTCGGCGATGCCGGTGGAGTCCATGAAGTCGGTGTCGCTGAGATCGACCAGCACCACTCGACCCGGCTCAGCCAATTCGGTCAGCAAGTGTGACAACCGAGATGCCGTGGCGATGTCGAGTTCGCCGACCACCGACACCACGGCGAGACCGTCGTGCACGTTGGCCTTCACGTCGAAGGGAGTCGGAAACGCCATGCCATCCCGCCGGGTGTCGTCCGCCCGGATCTCTGGTGTCGACCAGTCCAGAATACCTGCTTCTGTCAGCTACCGTACAGAGGGGGTAGCCGGCTCAGACAAGCCGGTCGAACACCTCTCTCAGGACCCCATAACACCCACACGACGCGCTCTCGAGCCCACGGCGATCGGTGATGGTGATCCGGCCCCGGCGGAACCGGATGAAGCCGGCCTGCTGCAGGACGCCGGCCACAACCGTCACGGAAGGGCGGCGAACGCCCAGCATCTGGGCCAGGAACTCCTGGGTGAGGGGGAACTCGTCTGAGCCCACCCGGTCATGGGTGAGCAGCATCCAGCGGGCGCAGCGCTCCTCGATCGTGTGCAGGCCGTTGCAGGCCACCTGCTGTCCGATCTGGGTCACGAAGGCCTGCGTGTAGCGATGGACGAGCCAGGTGAGCTCCCCCGCTTCGGGGAGCTTGGCGGCAAAGGTCTCGGCGTCGATCACGAGGGCGTCGCCGGGCACCTGGACCTGCACGAACTCCCGAGGATTGAAGGTGTTGATACCCCAGGAGACAGAGAGGCCGACCAGTCCCTCATTGCCCACGGTGGCGATCTCTACCCCAGAGGTGTCCTCCACGAGGTTGAGCAACGACGCCACCGCCGTGAGCGGGAAGTAGACGCTGTCGATGCGCTTGCCCGGCTCGAACAGCAGCTCCTTCAGCTCCAGCCGCACCTGCTCGAGGTGGGGAGCAAGGTCGGCCTCCTCTGCAGGCGACAGGGAGTCGAGGAGCCGGTTGCCCTCGGGGATGGCAGCGAGTTCAGCTGACGACACGATCGACTACCTCAATGTCAGCGACGGGAAGCCGACTTGGGCGGGCGCGACCTTGGATCGCGCCGGTCGACCTGTCCGCCCCAGCTGCGCCAAACACCTTGCCTGCTGGCACTGCGATTCGCCTCTCAGCACACGCTCACTTCATTGACCCAATTGATGCTACCCGTGATCGGGGGCGACACCTTCCCCCTGATGGTCTATCGGTCCCACCGTTCGTGGTCGAGACTCACGGCAAGCCGCTCCCCCGCTGCTGGACGTAGCGATCGCCATCACTGCAGACATGGTGGGGCGGGTTCGCCCTGACCCTGAGAGCTGCCAGGGTGCAGAACGCAGGCCTCTGCCCTCATCTGGTCCTGCCTGCGACTGGGTGTAACCGAGCCTTGCTTCTGACATCGTGGGGAGGTTTGCATCGCGGTGGCTCAGCGCTGCCCCTTCTGCTCACACTCGCGAACTCGGCCACCGACGCCAGATTCGAAGGGCTCCACTGCCCGTGATGGGTCCCGCCCGACGAAGGCGCGGACCTCCCACACGCCCTCTCGACGCTTTCGCTTGGGCCCCCGCACCGGGCGAACAGTAGCCCAAGCCTGCGGCCTCAAACGTGGGATGCTGCTTGGGACGATTCGAGGCACGCGGAAGGGCCCTCCCGATCGGGAGGGCCCTGACCTGGTCTTTCTTGGTGGCGGGGGTAGGATTTGAACCTACGACCTTCGGGTTATGAGCCCGACGAGCTACCAGACTGCTCCACCCCGCGGCGTAGCCATCGAGATTAGCAGCGCCGGAGGAAGTCCCGTCAGCCGGGACCTGGCGGCCGCCCCAGAGCCGAGTTCGTCGAGCCGGTCGTGGGTCCAGGAGGAGCGGTGGTGGCGGGCGGCGCCGTGGTCGACGGCGTGGTCGGGGCAGGTGCTGCGGACGCCGCCGCCGCCTGGGATGCCTGGTTGAGCAGGTCGCCGGCTTGGTTGATGTCGGTCTGGTACTTCCCGAGGTCGCCGGCCTTGAGATCGTTCTGGGCCTGGGCGTAGGCGGCCTGGGCCCGGGCCAGGAGCTGAGCGACGGTGGACGACACCTGGGGCCCGGGCGTCGACGGTGTGATCGTCGTGGGTCCGGCCGTCGCACCCGACGCCGACGTGGACGGGAGTCCCGGCACGGGTGCTCCGAACAGATCCGTCAGGGCCTGACCGAGGCTGTCCTCCATGGCCGCCTGGTTGCCGTAGACGACGATGATCTTCTTGAACTCGGGCAAGGGGTTGCGCGACGACTGGACGTAGAGCGGTCGGATGTACAGCAACGACTGGTCGATCGGGATCATCAGGACGTTGCCGAGCACGACCTGCGAACCCTGCTGGTTGAGCAGGCTGATCTGTTGCGAGATCTGGGTCACGGCGCTGATCCTGGCGTCGATCAGTGCTGGCCCGTCGATCTGCTGACCCCTCGGCGTGACGTAGGCCTGCAGCTGTCCGTAGTGGTCAGGATCGGAGTCGGCGACCATGAAACCGGTGAGGTTCTGCTGCTGGTCGTTCTGCGACACGGGGACGAAGGGCTCGAGGAGATTGAAGCTCTGTTGAGCCTGGCCCGGCAGCCGGGTGAGCTGGTAGGTCGGCGCCATGCGCTTGGCGCGGCTGGGCCCAACCTGGAAGCCCTGGGCGTTCGTCGTCGCCGTCGTCTGCAGGGCGGCCGACGGGGAGCCCGATCCCGGGTCCTGCGACAGATCCCACGCGTCGCCGGCTGAGTAGAACTGATTGGCGTTGGTGATGTGATAGCGACCGAACATCGCCGACTGCGCCGTGAAGATGTCCTCGGGGTAGCGAAGGTGGGCCCGCAGCTCGGGGCTCATGTTCTTCGCTGGTGTGAACAGGTGCGGGAAGGCCTTGGCGTATGCGTTCACCAGCGGATCATGGGCGTCCATCTGGTAGAAGGTCATCGAGCCGTTGTAGGCGTCGATCAGCACCTTCACCGAGTTGCGCACGTAGTTGAAGCTCGAGTTGAGACCGCTGGCGCCGTTCACCGCAGCCACGTTCGCGGTCTGCGCATAGGGATATCGGTCGGTGGTGGTATAGGCGTCCTGGACCCAATAGATACGCCCGTTCAGCAAGACCGGATAGGGGTCGGCGTCGTACTGGAGGAACGGCGCCGCCTTGTTGACGAGATTCCTGATGTCGCGGACGAACATCACCCGCGAGTGGCTCGTCACCTGACCGGAGATGAGCGGGTTGATGTCGGCGAAGCGGAGCGCGAACGCGGCCCGCCTGAAGATCGATCCCGCCTCGACTCCGCCGGTCCCGTGATAGGTGCTCTCCTGGTTGGCGCCGTTCGGCTTCTGGAAATCGATCTCCGGCTGCTTGGTGTCGGCGATCACGTAGCCGGGGTTGTTCAGGCCGAAGTACACCGAGGGCTGTGTGATCTGAGGAGCGCCGGCGGACGACGTGGGTGGTACGTCCTGGATGGCGAACGAGGGATTGCCGTCCGCGTTGGCCAGGTTGGCCTGCGACAGCACCGCCCCGTAGCCGTGGGTGAACTGGAGGTGGGAGTTGACCCAGGAGTTCGACGGAAGCTGGCCCTGGTTGAGCTGGCGCACGGCGGCGATCACTGGAGTGTTCTGGTCGTTGAGCGTGTACCGGTCGAGCGCGAGCTCGTTGAACAGGTAGTAGGAGCGGATGTCCTGGAGCTTCTCGAACGTCGTGACGGCGAAGTTGGGGTCCCACAAGCGCACGCTCGAGAGCGTGGGCAGGTCGGCCGCCAGCGCGGGGGGTGTGAGGTTCTGGGCGTAGGAGAAGGGGATCGGGTACTGGACGTTGTTGATACCCATCGCCTGCCGGGTGGCGGTGATGTTGCGCGAGATGTACGGCCGCTCGAGGGTGGCCTGGGAGGGCTGGACCTTGAAGGTCTGGATGAACGCCGGATAGATGGCGCCCACGACGAGAGAGATGAACGCCCACAGGCCCACGCCGATGACGGGCAGAACCCATCCCCGGCGCCGGATGTTGACGAGGAAGATGACGAAGGCCGCCAGCGAGATGAAGATGAGAAGGGTGAGGGCGGGCAGCTGGGCGTGGACGTCGGTGTACGTGGCGCCCTGGACGAAGCCACGGGTGGACGCCGTGAGCTCGTAGCGCTGGAGGAAGTAGCCCGCCGCCTTGACCAGGGCGATCAGCGCCAGCAGCACCGAGATGTGGACCTTCACCAACGGGTTGACCCGTTGTCCCGGTCCCTGGAAGCGGATCCCGCCGTTCAGGTAGTGGGCGACGACGGTGATGACGAGGATCACCGCCAGAGCCAGGAAGGTCCAGCCCACGAGGAAGGAGAGGAACGGCAGCTTGAAGACGTAGAAGCCGACGTCCATGTGGAACTGCGGATCCTGTATCCCGAACGGCACGGAGTTGCGGAAGAGGATCCAGTTGTGCCATTGCCCCGACGCCCCGACTCCGACCAGTAGGGCGAGGATGACGGCCGCGATGGTGCGGACGAGTCGGGCTCTGGGTCGGACGGCGTTCCGATAGCGGCGTACCAGCTCGTCCTCGGGTCCGAGGGGACTGAAGTTGAGGGCGATCCGATCGGCGATCGCCAGGCTCGCCCACATGCCGGCGAAGAAGATGGCGCAGAACACCACGGCCAGGCCGACCTTGGTCCCGAGGACGCCCTTCCACACCGTGGTCAGGTGGACCGAGCTGAACCACAGGTAATCGGTGTAGAAGACGGCGATGCCC
Organism: Actinomycetota bacterium; assembly: GCA_005888295.1. Lineage (GTDB taxonomy): Bacteria > Actinomycetota > Acidimicrobiia > Acidimicrobiales > AC-9 > AC-9. The sequence continues at coordinate 27,300 of VAWP01000099.1, read as the reverse complement.
CGGAGCGAGGTCAGCAGGAGGAAGAGGACGATGATCGCGACGACGATCCAGATCCGCCCGCGTGTGATACCGCGACCTCGCCGCGGCACGTCCTGGGGGGAACGCACCCCGCGAGCCTACGCGGGCAGGGGGGCGAGGAGACAGCGGCAGCCGCTGTGCGCCGGCGGGTGGGCCTGGCCCGTCGGATACCGCTCTCCCCGGGGCAGGGGTCCGGCCAGGGCGTTGTCGTCGCAGTCAGGGCACCGCTCGTCCCCGTCGTCGACGATCCAGCGCAGCGCAGTCCCCTCTCGGGCCACCCCCAGCTCGCCCTGCGAGAAGGCGGCGACGACGTGGTCCCCGGCCACCCGCTCGATCCGCGGCCCCTTCCACTCCCGGTACGCGGCACCCACGTTGTCGACCAGGCTGGCGTCGTCCGGGTCGGCGGCGTCGCCGAGCGACCGCTCGAGGCGCCTGCGAAGGGGGTCGGTGATGGCGATCGCCAACTCGCCGGCGAGGGCGATCGAGTCCTTCTCGACACCGCTGCCGTTCGCTCTGCCGTCGCCTTCCCGGCCCTCGCGCAGGAACGAGGTACCAGCCAGCTCGGCCCGGCCCAGCAGCTCGACACCGGCGCGCCGGAAGTGCTCCTGGTGCTCGGCGACCGGAGGCAGGATCTCGTCGAGGGGTCGCTTGCCACGGCTGCGTAGGCGGTCGAGCAGGTCGTTCTGATCGTCCTGCAGGGCGCGCTTGAGTCGGCGGGACAGCGCGACGGTGATGGGGGCGATGGCGTCGTCGCGCCGCCGCCGGAACGACGCCTCCGGACCCGACTCGCGCTCCTCGCCGGCGTTCTCTGTCGCCTCGGCGTTCTCTTCGGGCTCCGGCTGCTCGGAGGGCCCGGCCGTGGTGTCCGGCTCGCCGTCCGGCGCCGCGGTCTCCGCCTCCGCCGCTGGAGCCTCGTCCTCCTGCTGGACGGCAGGAGCGGAAGGAGCAGCACCGACGGTGGGCGTCCTGTCATCAGGAGCGCGGCCGGCGGCGGGCATCGCTTCCTCACTCTCTGGCCGGCCTCCCGGGCCAGCTTCGCCGTCCTCTGTCGCGTCCGACCTCGCCTTCTCCGCGGAGGGCGAGCGGCCGGCCTTGATCTTGGCGAAGAGGTCGTCGACCGCCGACGAGCCGGGGGCGCGATGGCGCCCGCCGCTACGTCCGCGTGGTCGAGCCGGGGGCGTCGGATCGGACGCGTCCCTCGCTTCCGCGACGGGTGGTCCACCTCCAGGTCCGCCGGGGTCGTCCGAACGCTCGTTGGGAGTCCTCGCCGTGTCGGGGGCGGACTCGAGGATCCGAATGCCTTCGTCGTCAGCGGGCGCCTCGGTGGTCGGGGCGTCGCCGGGCCCGGACTGCTTCTCCCGGCCCTCGTCAGCCGGGGGGTGCCGGGGCCGCCGGATGATGCGAAACCCGGAGCGACGTCGCGCAACGGCCTGCTCGTTCTCCTGCCGACCTTCCGGTGCAGCAACCTCGGGGCCGGTGCCGCGCTCGGCAGAGTGCACCGCCTCTGCCAGACGAGCCGCTGGCGACGACGCGGCCTCGTCGGTCGACGCCGGGCCCGAGTCGGCGGCCCGGTCACCGACGACCGCGATCGTCGTGGGTGGCGGGCCCGGTCTCCCGGGGTCGACGGACGCGGCGGTCCTCCCGCGCGATCCGCGCCCGGGATCTCCGGCATCGCCGGGTCCGGGGCGGCGGGGCGGCTCGCGCATGGGAGCCAGGACCCGGCCGGCGCCTTCGACGGCGCGCGGCTCGGGCGACATCGCCCCACCTCCATTCGGCTGTGGTGCGCCCAGCTCGCCCACGCCGTCCTCAGCTGAAGGTTGCGCCGCAGCGCCTGGATCGAAGTCGCGCTGCAGGGTCTCCAGGATGTGGTCGAAGGAGCGGCGCGCCTCCCGCAGTGCCTCCACCAGGTTCTGACGCCCGCCCCGCAAGTGCTCGACCTGCCCGTAGAGCGCGCGCCGGCGGCGAACGAGGTCGGCGAGCACCCGGGCCCGCACCTCCTGCGCCTCCCTCACCATGCCACGGCAGTCTTCCTGGACCCCCGCCAGCATGGCCTGCGCCTCCTGACGGGCGGCCTCGACCACCGAGTCGGCCTCGGCGGCGGCGCCGCTGCGGATCCGGGCCGCGGTCACCTCGGCCTCGCTGGCGCGATCGGACGCCGCCCGCTCTCCTTCGGCCCGAATGCGGGCCGCTTCCTCGTGAGCCTGGTGGATCACGTGTGAGGCGCCCTCCTCGGCGCGGGCCTTCATGTCCCCGGCGGCGTCGTGGGCACTGCGCAGGACCTTCGTCGTCTCGTGCCCCAGGACCGCCGTCAGCGTGGCCTCGTCCATCTCCGGATGGGCAGCCAGCTGCTCGGCTCTCGCCAACCGCCGTCTGAGATCGTCCTCGCGGTCGTAAAGGGTCTGAAGCTGCTCGGCGACGCTGTCGAGGAACATGCGGACATCGGTCGGATCGAAACCCTTCCGCACGGTGGGGAAACTTCGCCGGGCGACCTCGTCGGCAGTCAGCGAGGCCGAGTTGATCGAGGTGCGATGACCATCCTGCATTGAATGAGACTATGTCGAGCGCCGGGCCGCCGCGCTCTGGTTCAGTCTGACGCCCCGACTCGGGTGTCCTGACGTGCGGTGATCGGCAGGAGCAGCGAGAACTTCGAGCCGCGCCCTGGGTAGGACTCCCACGCCACGCTGCCGCCGTGTCCTTCGACGACGCGCTGGACGAGCGACAGTCCCAGCCCGAGACCGCCGTACAGACGGGTGTCGGAGCTGTCACCTTGCACGAACTCGCCGAAGGCGGCCGTCGCCTCCTGCTCGGACATGCCTTTGCCGTGATCGCTCACCGAGATCTCCAGCACCCGACCGCCGCGGACCGCCCTGGCCATCACGACGATCTCTCCCCCGTCGGGCGAGAACTTCACGGCGTTGTCGATCAGCTCGTCGATCGCGAGCCGGACCCAGCGGCGGTCGGCGACCATCGGGTCGAGGTCTCGCTCCACCCGGCGACCGATCAGCCACGGCTCCTGGAGCCTCGTCTCCCAGACGGAGACGATCTCGTCCACCAGCAGGCGGATGTCCACCCAGTCGGGGCGCAGCCGAAGCCGCCCCGCCCCTGCCGAGGCGAAGAACTCGAGCCGCTCCACCACTCTGAGCAGGCGCTTGGACTGCTCGAGGATCTCCCCGTGCCAGACCCGGGCCTGGTTGGGCGGAACAGTCTTGCGGGCCATGAGGTCGCTGAACCCCATGATGCCCGTGAGCGGGGTCCGCAGCTCGTGGCCGACCCGCGACAGGAACTCGGTCTTCATGCGCTCGACCTCGTGCTCCCGGCGCAGGTCGCGCAGCACGAAGACGGCGCCGGCGTCCTCCGGTCCCTGACCTCGGAGCGCGCCCGCTGACACGGCGACCGGCACCAGCCCCAGCTCCCGCTGTTGGAGCCAGCACTGCGTGCTCCAGCGCTGTGCGGGCGGTTGGCGCAGGTGAGGACTGAGATCGGCGCCGTCTTCGCCGACGAGGGTGATCACCTCGTCCACGGGGCGGCCCCGAGCCAGGTTGTCGCTGACGAGGACGAGCTCCTCGGCTGCCTGGTTGAAGTCGGTGATCCTGCCGGCCGAGTCGACGGCCACCAGCGCCTCGCCCATGCCGGCCACCACCGCCTCGAGGCGGCCGCGGAGCCGGCTCTCGTCCTGGGCCGCGGTCTGCAGTGCCGACGCCTTCTCGTCGATGGACGCGGCCATCGAGTCGAAGGCTGCTCCCAGCCTTCCCACCTCGTCCTCCGAGCTCACTCTGGCCCGGACGTCCACGTCGCCGCGCCGGATGGACTCGGCCGCCGTGGTGAGCCGCCGCAGGTCCGAGCCAACCCGGTCTCCCACCAGCGACGCCAGCAACAGGGCGAGGAGCGTGCCGCCGAGGGCGATGATGAACAGCGTTCGGAACAGGTCGTTCTGGGTCTGGTCGACGACCGTCGTCGGGGTGGACGAGAGAAAGGCCATCACCGGCTGGTTGTTGGTCGCGGCCACCGACTGCCCGGCGACGAAGTGGCTCTGCACCGTGGCCGAGGTCACCGGGCCGCCACCGGAGAGCACCTGGGTGGCCAGGCTCCGCACGGCACTGAACGGGGGATTCCACCCCCCCGCGCTGCTGAGCACGCTGGCCGGCCCGACCAGCGCGACCGACAACGTCGGATCGTCCACTCTCGGACCGCGACCGCCACGCCCATGACGCGCGCGGTGCCGGGAAGGCCGGGCCCACGCGCGATGACCACGTCGGGGTAGGCGCCGACCGCGATGGCTCCACCGCCCACGATGGCGGCGGTGCCCGTCGACTGCTGGCCGGCGATGGCCTGGGCCACGGCGGGGGAGCTCGGAAGCGCCGCGGCCACACCGGGCCCGAGGACGGCGCCCAGGTTGGCAGACGAGGCCACGACACCACTGCCGGGGATGACCCACCCCACCTCCACTCCTGCCGGCACGGCAGACGCCGAGATCGCCGCCAGGGCGTCGCGTACACAGCTGGCCACGACGGTCTGGTCGGACTGGACGCAACCAGCATGGGCGTTGAGGTAGGCGCGCACCGAGGAGCCCACCAGGACGGCCTCACCCCGCAGCTGCTCGGGACTGCTCGACGTCTGGGTTGCCCCCGAAGAGGCGCGACCGTCCAGACGGCGGACTGCATCGTTGCGCACCGTCGAGGAGACGACTTGGGACAGGGCCAGCGAGAGGATGAACACGAGCACGAGAAGCGTGGCGGCGGTGGTCGCCGCCACCCGCGCCGCGATGACCTGCCGGCTGGCCGCCACGAGCGCAATGCCGATGCTCAGGGCTCCGGCGGCGAGGAGGCTGTCGGCCACCTGGCCCGAGGTGCCCCGCAGGACGACCGCCGCGCCCACGAGGCCGACACCGAGCCAGACGAGGGCCTGGGAGGCGTCTCCTGACCGCCACCGGATCGAGCCGACGAGGAGCAAGATCAGGCCGGCCCCGCGGAGCCCGCCGACGACAGGGTTGGTCGCCGGCTGAACCAGCAGCGATCCCCGCAGGAAGGCGGCCGCGGCCAGCGCCGCGAACCCCAGCCCCAGGCAGGCTCGGGCCCAGGGCGACCGGCTCAGCAGCTCGGCTCTCAGCAGGACGAGGGCCACCCCGGCGGCGGCCACCAGGAAGATGGCGAACTCAGCGGCGAACTCGAACTGCGCGGGTACGGAACCCATGGCTCCTATCCCGTTTCTCCTCTCGGCGGTGGAGGAATGTCGCGGGTGTCGCCCCCGTGGCTGCCCAGGGCGGTGAGCGCCTGGTCGAGCGACGCTACCGGGACCACCTTCAGGTGGTTCCCCGCGTGTTGCATGGCCACCTTGTACTCGGCTGGGGGCACCAAGAACAAGGTGGCACCCGAATTGCGGACGGCGACCGTCTTCTGGGCCACACCTCCCACGTCACCGACGCGTCCGGTGGGATCGATCGTGCCGGTCGCCGACACCTTCTGCCCGCCGGTGAGGTCGTCGGGAGTGAGGGCCTGGATGATGCCGAGCGTGTACGCCAAGCCGGCGGACGGTCCACCGATGCCCTCGGAGTTGATCGTGATCGGGAACGGATAGTCGAACTGGGCGTGCGTCGACAACGCGATCCCCATGTACGCGACCTCCTGGCCCTGAACCTGGTGGCCGGCGAGCGTGAGGGGGACGTCCCGAGCGGGAGTGCCTCCGCCAGGATCGACGGTCAGATGCACGACGTCGCCGGGGTGCTGGGCGTGGGTGATCGCCACGGCCTGGTCGGCCGTCGGGGTCGGGCGGCCGTTGATGGCGGTGATCGTCTCTCCGATCTGGAGCCTGCCCGCGGCCGGCGTCCCCTTCTGGACCTGGACCACCACCGCACCGGCATCACGTTCGGGGACCGGATAGTTCAGGCGGCGCAGCGCAGCAACCTGGGCCGCCTGCTTGGAGTTGTCCATCTCCAAGGCGTTCTGCACCTGCAACTGGCTCGGTGGCGTCGAGCCGAGGACCTGCTCGGCTGGTACCACCGACACGTCCGAGCTCAGCTGGTCGGGCACGTAGTCGATGGCCCTGACCTGGCTCAGCGAGACGGTCGTGAGGAAGACCTGGCCGGGAACGGTGTGGCTCTTGTCGGGCGGCACCTTGATGAGGTTGCCCACGGCGACGGCGGACCCGGGGGCCAGGGCGTAGTAGTCGAGCTTGATCGTCGTTCCGGCGACCGCGGCGGCGACCACGAGGGCGACGAGGGCGATGACCCATCGCAGCCAGCGGCGGCGCCGACGGGGTTCGGAGCCAGATCGCGAGGGGCCTGGTTGTACCATCGGATCGATCGTGCTCAAGTCTGGTTTGTGCCCCTCTGCTCCGGGCCTCCGGTGCGAACCTGCTTCGTCGCCGTCGCCCCGTCCAGCCTGCCACGGAACGCAGCTCCTGCCGGCGCAGTCGGCCATTTGAGCGCCCATGGCTCCTCTGTTCGATCAGGACTCGAGCCCGAACGCTGAGGGCAGCCCTGCCGAGAGGGCAGGACCAGCGATCGCGGGCCACAGCGAGACTGGTCCGTCGGTGCAGTCCTCCGAGGAGCGCGTCGGTTACCCGGATGGAGCTGACGCCGTGGGGCAGCCGGCGCTGGGCGGACAGGACGGCGTTGGCGAGCCTGGCCCCCGCAACGAAGCCGACGCGACGAAGACCTCCGTGGATCGGTCCCCGGCGGACAACCCAGCGGGGGATGGTGACGCGAATCCCCCGGCCGAGAGCGGCGCCGGGCCAGGAGATACAACGGACGGGACCACACCGGCAGACGGCACAGCCTCCCCCGCCGAGCCCGGAGAGCCGGTGCCCGTGCCGCCCGAGCGCGTCGAGGACGAGGCGTCGTCTGCCGAACACGCAGAGCTCGACGACGCCGCGACGCCGTCGGCCGCGCCTGCCGAACCCGTCACACCGGCGTCGGCTGAGCCGGCTGCGACGGCGCCGTCGTGGCCCCTGCCGCCCCCGCCAAGTGCCGAGCCCGCCTCGCCAACGGCGTGGGCCCCACCCGCCCCAGCGGCGCCAGCCGAGGCCGAACCCGCCGCACCGGCGACCGCCGAGCCAACGCCCCCCGCCGCCGAGCCGACGAAGGTCGTGCCGGCAGCGCCCTCGTCGGCGGGACCCGCCCCCTTCCAGCCCCATCCGGAGCGACCCGCTCGACCCGGCGTGGCTGGCCGACTGGCGAGCCGCATCCGGCTGCTCGCCCGCTGGCCCTCGCCTGTCCGCGCCACCCCCGATCAGCGTGGGTACTCGCTCGTCATGTTGTTCGTGCTGGCGGTCACGGTCGGAGTCGTCGGAGCCGGGATACTGCTCGGGCTGGTCTTCTTCGTCGTGGGGGCGCTCGGTCATGGATCCGGCAGCTGAGCGGCACGGTTCCGAGGCTGCCCTGGCCGAGGCGAGGGCGCGCCGAGTGGTCACGCTGGCCGGGCACGCCGGTGACGAGGAGGCGGCCAGGGCCGGCCTGATCGAGGAGGCGGGAGGTACTCGAGCGGCGGCGCTCGGCGCCCTGTCTCGTATGGGCCGGCTGGTTCAGCGCGACCTCGTCGCCGCCCTCGGCGATCCCGCCGCCGACGTCCGCCGGCGGGCCTGCGAGCTGAGCACCCGGTGTCCGGAGGTGGACCTGCGCGCCCCCCTCGCCGACCCCGAGCCGCTCGTCGTCGAGGCGGCGGCCTGGGCCGCCGGTGAACGGTGTGACCGCTCGTCGGTCGATGCGGTCGCGATGGTGGCGACGAACCACCCAGACCCCTTGTGCCGCGAGGCGGCAGTCGCGGCCCTCGGTGCCATCGGCGACGAGCGCGGGCTGCCCGCCATACTGGCGGCCCAGAGCGATCGGCCCGCCGTCCGCCGTCGGGCCGTCATCGCCCTGGCGCCCTTCTCCGGTCCGGCCGTCGACGCCGCCCTGGCGCGGGCCCGACAGGACCGGGACTGGCAGGTCCGCCAAGCGGCCGAGGATCTGCTCGACGAGCCCACCGAGCGCTGAGCCCCGCCAGGGCTGGTCTTTAGGGTGTTCCACATTTGGTCGAAAGTGGTCACCGCGGCTGCGAGCGCACCGCCCACTTTCGACCAAATGCGGAACCGGAGGAAGGTGCCGAGCTCGGCGGCCTCCGCCAGCTCTCGGCGGCTCCGCGCCCTCAGCGCTCCGAGCTGATGAACATCGACTTCAGCGAGTCGAAGGAATCGAGACACCGACCGGCACCCACGACGACGGTCTCGAGCGGCGTGTCCACCAGGCGCACCGGGAGCGCGGTCTCGTCGCTGAGCCGCCGGGCCATGCCCTGGAGCAGCCCACCGCCGCCGACGAGATGGATGCCCTGGAGGATCAGATCCTGGGCCAGCTCCGGCGGAGCCTGACCGAGGCACCTGAGGACCGACTCGACGATGGCGCCGACTGCCTCCTCGGTCGCCTGGCGCACCTCGTTCGGCGAGAGGATGACGGTTTTGGGGAGCCCCGACATGAGGTCCCGTCCCCGCACCTCGGCCTTGATCTCCTCGTCCAGGGGGCAGGCCGAGCCGATCGCCATCTTGATCTCTTCGGCGGTGCGTTCGCCGACGGCGATGCCGTACTCGCGGCGGATGTAGGTCTGGATGGCGGTGTCGATGTCGAAGCTGCCGACCCGTATCGCCTGGAGGGACACGATGCCGCCGAGGGCGATCACCGCCGTCTCCGTCGTGCCACCACCGATGTCGACGACCATGTTGCCGACGGGCTCGTGGATCGGCAGACCGGCCCCGATGGCTGCGGCCATCGGCTGCTCGATCAGGTAGGCGCCGGCCGCTCCCGCCCGCCGGGCGGCCTCCTCGACGGCTCGGCGCTCGACCGCGGTGATGGCGGAGGGCACGCAGATGAGCGCTCGGGGCCGGTTGAACCGCGACGTCCCTGCGCGGTGCAGCAACAGCCGCAGCATGCGCTGGGTGATGTCGAAGTCGGTGATCGCGCCCTGTCGCAGGGGGCGCACGGCGACGATGTAACCGGGCGTGCGCCCGATCATGTGCCACGCCTCGTGGCCCATCGCCAGCACGTCCTGGGTCCTCGAGTTCAAGGCGATGACGGTGGGCTCGTTCATGACGATGCCGCGCCCGCGGGCAATGACGAGGGTGTTCGCCGTCCCGAGATCGATGGCAAGGTCCCTAGCCAGGCCACGCCCTCCGATGCCGTCTTCCCTTCCGGGACCCTACATCCTCGGGGGCCAGGGCACGCAGGCCACGGGAGAACTCCTCGACGCCCGACTCCACGGAGGTCGGCCGCCGTCCTCGGGCCGCCATCACGAGCGAGACGAGCAGCACCAGTACGATCGGCACGGCCACATACAACAGATTGGTCACGTCACCACTGCTCCACAGCTCCCCCCACTGATCTCAGACCTGCTCCGCCACGCCGACGACGTCATGTGCGTCGGTGCCCCACTCGACACCTCCGGACCAACTCTCACGCTTCCAGATGGGAACTGTGGTCTTGAGCGTATCTATGCAGAACCTCGTCGCCGCGAACGCTTCGGCCCGATGAGGCGTCGAGGTGACCACCAGCACGGATGCCTCGGTGACGGCGAGCGGCCCGACTCGGTGCAGCAACACGACACGACCGAGGCACTCCCAACGATCCCGAGCGGCCCTGGCGATGGCTCCCAGCCTGGGCTCCACCTGCTCGGCGTAGGCCTCGTACTCGATGCCGGTCACGCCAGCACGCCCCTCGGCGTGGTCGCGTACCGTCCCCACGAAATTGACCACGGCGCCGCATCCGGGTCGCACGGCCCACTCCAGCGCCGCTTCCAGGGGCAAGCGACCCGTCGTGAGCCCCACCCAGTCGTCGCCGGTCGAGGGCGGTTTCACACGGTTCATGGTACGGCCCAGAGAGGGGTGGCGATGCCTCATGGGAGCATCACGTCGATATTCTCGGCTTGATGACCGTCGAGAGCGGCGACTTCGACGACGATCACGACGGTCCTGAATCGTCGGAGGACCCGCCGACCCGCCCATGGCTTCCGCCCGATGACCGGCTCTGGCGACACCCGTCGGAGCTGCGGAGCACTGGCACCCCGCCGTCGGGCGTCCCCGACGTCCCGGCCCAGGGGCGACACCCGGCCGGCGGCCGTCTCTGGGGACGGGTCATCCTGGGCGGACTGGTGGGTGCCCTCGTCGCCTCGGGCGTCATCGCGGGAGTGAACTGGCTGGGACCGGCGAGGACATCGAGCAACGTCGGCAGCGGCGGTCAGCCCGGCGCCCCGGTGACCACCGCCTCCGCCGTCGTGCCGACCGCCGGCTCACAGCCCGTGCAGAACCACCCCTCGATCAGCGCCGGGCCCAGCCTGATGGGAATGGTGGCGAAGGTGTGGCCTGCCATCGTCACCGTCGACGTGGCGACCGGGCAGGGACACGTGCGCGGGTCGGGGCTGGTCTTCCGCAGCGACGGTATGGTCCTCACCGTGGCCCGCCTGCTGGCGGGGGCGGTGGGCGTCAGCGTGATCACGTCCAACGGACAGCAGGAGACGGCGTCGATCGTCGGCGATGACGACGACGACGGTGTGGCCGTCCTCCGGGTGGCCAAGCCGCTGCCCAGTGTGAGCCTGGAGCCGAGCCCGGCGCCGGCGACCGGCCAGGTCACCATCGCCGTCGGCGCGGCCGATCCGGTCGGCTCTCCTCCAGCGGTCGCCATCGGCACCATCAAGGGCGTCAACCAGCAGGTGCGTGTGAACGGGGGTCCTCCGCTCCTGGACGCCATCGACACCGACGCCCCGCCCGGACCCGCGCCGGGCGGTGCGCTCCTCGACCAGTCGGGGAGGGTCGTCGGCATCACCACGGAGACGACCGGTGACGGCGGCGGCGCGCACTGGGTTGCGGCACCGGCAGCCCTGGTCGACGACGCCGCCGACCAGCTGGTCACCAAGGGCAAGGTCATGCGCGCATGGCTGGGCATCTCTGCCGACGACCACGAGCCAGCGACCCCGGGCGGTGGGAGCACGCCGGGCGGCGTCCAGGTCCTGAACGTGCAGAGCAACAGCCCGGCCGCCGCCGGGACGGCCAGCCCGTACCGTCGATCCTCGACCTGCGGGGGGCGCTGCGGCTGCGCCGACCCGGCGCCCCCGTGATGCTCGACGTGGTCCGCAACGGCGGGCACTGGCCCATGCGCGCCACGCTCGGCGCCGAGGCGGCGTAGGGCACGAGCCCGGCCGGGGCGGTCGCCCGCATAGCATTCGACGAGTGAGCACGCCCTCGCCCTTCGGAGGCGGCAACTTCTTCGAGAACCTCCTGGGGGACCTGCTCAAGATGCTCGCCACACAGGGCCCGGTGCACTGGGAGCTGGCCCGTCAGGTCGCCCAGGGTGTCGCCAGCGGAGGCCAGCCCGAGACCAACGTCGACCCCCTGGAGCGGATCCGCCTCGAAGAGCTCGTCAGGGTCGCCGATCTCCACGTGGCCGATGCCACCGGGGCGGCGACGACGGTGAGCGGCCGGGTGGTCACCATCCAGCCCGTGACGCGGGCCGAGTGGGCCTGGCACACCCTCGAGGCGTGGCGCCCGCTGCTGGACTCGCTCGCTCGATCGCTGTCAGGTGGTCCGGACGACGTCGGCCAGGGAGGCCGGCACGAGGGCGACGTCGGCCCGAGCACACCTGAGCCGGGTGCACCGCGCGGGCCCGGCGGGCAACCCCCCGTCCCCGGCTTCGATCTCGGTTCCGAGCAGGACCCGTCGGGGTTCCTCGGCCAGCTGGGCCAGGTCATGGGACCCACCCTCCTCGGTCTCCAGTTCGGGGCCATGGTCGGCCACCTGGCCGAGCGGGCCATGGGGCAGTACGACCTGCCCATTCCCCGAGCCGAGTCCGATCAGCTCATGATGGTGCCGGCGAGCATCGCCGCCTTCGCCACCGACTGGAGCCTGCCCCTCGACGACGTACGCCTGTGGGTGTGCCTGAGCGAGGTGACCCACCACGCCATTCTCGGTCGGCCCCACGTGCGCGCCCGGATGCTGGAGCTCCTCGAGGGATACGTGTCCGGGTTCCAGCACGATCCCAGCGCCCTCGAGGACCGGCTGTCGGACATCGATCCCACCAACCCGAGCTCACTCCAGCAGGCTCTCGGCGACCCGACGGCGCTGCTCGGCGAGCTGCAGACCCCGGCCCAGAGGCAGCTGCTGAGCCAGCTGGAGGCCCTGACGGCGGCCATCGAGGGCTACGTCGACCACGTCATGGACTCCGTCGGACACCGGCTCATCAGCTCGTACGGGTCCCTCACCGAGGCCCTCCGGCGGCGACGGGTGGAGCGCGGCGAAGCGGACCGCTTCGTCGAGCGCCTGTTCGGTCTCGAGCTCGGACAGGCGCAGTTCGATCGCGGCGCCGCCTTCGTGACGGGCGTGCTCGAGCGGGGCGGCGAGCAGGCCCTCGCCCAGCTGTGGACCTCTGCCCGCCACCTGCCGACGCCCCCCGAGGTGGACGCGCCGGGCCTGTGGCTCGAGCGCATCAGCATCCCCACCGACGACGGCTGAGGGAGCTACACGAGCGCCTCACGATCCCGAGGCGGCCAGCCCTCCCGGCCACGCCTCGTCCGAGGCCAGCTCCGCCTCGAGATAGGCGGCGACGTCGCTGTCGCCGGCGGCCCGTATCCCGACGATCGGCGTCACCGCCACGATGCCCCTCGCCACGAGGGCGGTGTCGGTGCCGGGATCCAGCTCCACCTCGGTGTCGCGCAACTCGATCTGGAGCTTCCCGCGACCGGCGTCGGTGATGGCGCTGCGAACCGTCCCGAACGAGGCGAGGGAAGCCAGGCGCACACCCATCACGTCCGACAGTGGCACGTTCGGCACGTTGAGGTTGACGACCGTCGTCTTCGGCGCGCCGATCAGCCATCGCGTGGCCAGCACCGCGATCCGGGCTCCGGTGTCCCAGTGGATCTCCGTGCCCGCTCCGGTGCTCACCGCCAAGCCGGAGATACCGAAGTTGGCGGCCGTGAGCGCGGCGCCGACGGTTCCCGAGTGCAGGGTCGAGCGCCCGGTGTTGTGTCCGGGGTTGATGCCGGAGACCACGAGCTCCGGCGGCTGCCCGAAGCCGCCGAGGCGGGCGATGAGCACGATCAGGGCCGGCGGTCCGTCGACCCCGAGGGCCTCGATGCCTGGGGCACCGGGCAGGGCGACCGGCTCGTAGGAGATCCCCTGGTTCTGGGCGACGGGGCCGATGGCCGAGCTGCTGCCGCTGCAGTCCTCGAGCGGCGCGGCGACGATCAGCTCGTGACCGTCCTCGGCCACGGCGGCGGCGAGGGCGGCGAGACCGGGACTTCCGACCCCGTCGTCGTTGGTGACAAGTACGCGCATCGCGGGCGGAACCGGGGGCCGGCTACGCCTGCTCGTCGAGCTCGTCGACCTCCGGGATGCCGAGATCCCAGTCGAGCAGGAGGTTCTCCCGCTCTGCGTCTCGGACGACGCGCTCGCGGTTGCGGCGAAACTGGGGGTCGTGCGGCGGCAGGAGCACCAGCCGGGCCTGGGTCCGCTGCCGGAACTCCTCGATCAGGGCCCGGTCGCCGAAATCGGAGTGGACCTCCCAGTGGGGCGCGACCGGACCCAGGTAGACCACCCGAACGTGCCCCCGGGGAGGCTGCGGTTCCTCCAGCTCCTCGGGTGACTGCGACATGATCTCCTCCTCCCGGGCCGGCCCCACGGGCCGGCCGGTCCGCACCAGGTTAGTTGGGCGCCATCCCGGGACCCCTCAGCGCCGTAGACCCGTCACACCGACCAGGAGCAGGAACCAATCGGCCGCCGCCAGCGTTGACGTAGAAACGGAGGTGACATGGACACCGAATGGATGACAGCGGGAAAGTGCCACGACATGCCCCCCTCGACGTTTTTCCCCAACGACGGGGTCGGGGTCGAACTGGCACGCCGCATCTGCGTTGACTGCCCGGTCAAGACTCCGTGCCTGGAGTACGCCCTGCTCAACCGGATCGATCACGGCGTCTGGGGTGGCTCCTCGGAGCGCGAGCGACGGCGGATCGCCCGTCGGCGGAGGCTCGAGACGGTCAGTGACTCCCGCTGATGGTGTCGACCACCTCACGTGACCAGGACCTGAGGCGGCCGAGCAGGCCCTGCTGGTGAGGCTGGGGGATCGACCGGGCGGCGGCGGTGACATCGGTGGACGGGCCGTCGCCGATCACGGTGAACACCGTCGGTCCAGCCTGCCAGGTGACGACCTCGCCACCGACCCACCGGGAGCTGCCCCTGGCGCCTGCGAGATGGCCCGGCTGCTCGAAGATCGACAGCCCGTGAACCCCGTCGCTGTAGATCACCCGTAGGCCGCCGGAGACGGACTCGGCCCGCACCCGCTGATAGCCGTTCGCGAGCTGCGACGGCTCCGAGTACTCCGAGGACAGCCGAGCCGGAGCAGCCTTGGCGGTCGGCAGCGCCGACGGGCGGACGGGGGTGCCTGGTGCGTGGCTCCGACGGAGCGTCAGCGCCTCGAACTCCATCGACCGCACCACCGCCCCGCCGGGATCGAGCTCGGCCCGGGCGAGCACCAGCCCGGTCGCCTGGTCGAGGGCGAGTGTCTCGCTCGACCCGGAGCCCGAGGAGAGATGCAGCGCGGTGGTGGGCCGACCCGCGACGGCGGGTCCGTCGGCCTCGGTGGTGTGGTACTTCCCGGAGAGCGACGGCAGCGGTCCCGCGCCCGCCGGCCACTCGACACCGTGCGCGCCGCCCGGTCCGCCGACCCGGACCACGCCGTCCGCACCCTGTACGGGCAATCGAGCGGTGTGCACGCCGGACCCGTCGGCCCAGGTGAACCGCACGAGACCGTCGAAGTCGAGCCCGTCGAGGCGCCCGTCGGGGCTCACCACGTCGGTCCCGGCAGGACCGGCGGAGGACGCTGGGCCGCCGCCGTCGACGGCGGCCGCGGCCACGGCGGTGATCGGGACGGCGACGAGGGCGCCGGCCACGACGACGACGGCCCTCCCGACGCGTCGGCCCGTCACGTCACGGCACCGTCGAGGGCGCCACCCCGGCGGGGGCCATCTCGGTGATGGGGTCGGGGCTCGGGGTCGACGTGGCGTGGATGCGCTCGAAGCGGTTGACGGGCGGTGTGACGTCCTCGCGGGGCGAGATCAACATGAACACGAGCGCGGCCACGACGCCGGCGATCATCGACACGGCGGCGACGAAGAAGGTCAGCCGGCGATGGCGGAGCAACAGCCCCGGGACGAAGCCCTCGGGCGGCTTGGGAGGGTCGAGACCGCGCAGCAACTGGCGGGTCCGCTCCACCTCGTCGAGCTCGTCGGCGCAGGTCGAGCAGCCGTCGAGGTGCCGCTGGGCGGCCGCCATCTCGGCGGAAGAGAGCTCGCCGTCGAGCAGGGAGCTGAGCCCGTCGCCGAGGTGGCCGTCGGCGCCCGACGCGCCTGGGCGACCGCCGGCCGGGGGGACGCCGCTCACGACAGGGCCTCGCGCAACAGCGCCCGGCCCCGATGGATGCGGCTCCGGACCGTGCCCAGCGGGGTCCCGAGGGCCTCGCTGATCTGCTGGTAGGACAGCCCCACAACGTCGCTGAGCACGACGGCGACACGGAACTCCTCGGGCACGCGCAGCAGAGCCTGCTGGATGTCGGACGGCAGCGCGTCGGCCATCATCGCCTCGTCGGCGGCCGGCACCGAGCCGAAGACACCCTCGGGCGCGTCCCCGAGCGATGCCACCGGGCGCCGGCGTCGGCGCCTCACGTCGTCGAGAAAGGCGTTGGTGACGATGCGGCTCAACCATCCCTCCATGGAGCCCGGGCGGTAGGTGCGCAATCCCTTCCGCACCCGCAGCAGGGTCTCCTGGACGAGGTCCTGGGCATCATCGGGGTCTCCGGTCAGGCGATAGGCGATCGTGTACAGAAACCGGCCGTAGGTGCGCGCCACCCCCTCCCAATCGGGGACGAGCTCGGTCTCTTCCTCAGGTACTCGAACGCCGGGAGCAGGGTCAGGGGTTCCCGGGGACGAGCTCGAGTCAGACCACGGGGAACCTCGGCCACCGCCGCCACCTGCTCCGATGCCCTCACGGTACTGTGCCCAGGCGGACGAGTGCTGGAGTGGTGCGCTGCTGGAGTGTGTCGTCAACGTGAGCGAGGGGCGGCGAAGCGACGTGATCGCCCGCGTCGGCGCGGCCGCCGGGCCGAGCCTGCTCGACGTCCACAGCGATCGACACCATCACCGCTCGGTGCCGTCGGCGAGATCGACATCACCCACCACGACGGGGCCCACCCGCGGATGGGCGTTGTCGACGTCGTGCCTTTCGTCCCGCTCCACGCACCGGCCGACGTGGCCGACGCCGTCGCCGCCAGGGACCGGTTTGCGGCGTGGGCCGGCACGGAGCTCGAGCTTCCCTGCTTCCTCTACGGTCCCGAGCGCAGCCTCCCCGACGTGCGCCGAGAGGCCTTCCAGCGGCGTCAACCCGACCGTGGCCCCCCGACGCCCCACCCGACCGCCGGGGCCACCGCCGTGGGCGCCCGCGGCCCGCTCGTCGCCTACAACCTGTGGCTCGTGCCGCCCGACCTGGCCCTGGCCCGGTCACTCGCCGCCGAGCTGCGCTCGCCCGCTGTCCGGGCGCTCGGGCTCGAGGTCGGGGGCCACGCCCAGGTCTCCTGCAACCTCATCGATCCCCTCGACGTCGGTCCGGCCGCAGTGTACGACGCCGTGGCCCGTAGGGCCGAGGTCGACAGGGCCGAGCTGGTGGGCCTGGTGCCGGCCGCCGTCCTCGCCGACGTCCCGGTCCACCGGTGGGGCGAGCTGGACCTCCACCGAGAGCGGACCATCGAGGCCCGTCTCGAACAGGCCAGGATCGGTTGACCGCGCTCAGGTCGATCGACTCAGGCGGTGGACTTCGAAGACAGCGACGCGGCCTGCCGCGCGCTCAGCGCCCGCGCCCGCCGGACCCGACGCCGCTCCCGCTCGCTCATGCCCCCCCAGATGCCGAACTTCTCCCCGTTGGCAAGCGCGTACTCGAGGCAGTCCTCGCGCACGACGCAGCCTCGGCAGACCTCCTTCGCCTCCCGGGTCGAGCCGCCCCGCTCCGGGAAGAACAGGTCGGGATCGACACCCATGCAGTTGGCCTGTGCTTGCCACCCGGTCTTGTCGTCGCCAACGAGCAGCTGCAACAAAGCCTCCATCGGCACACCTCCCCTCGTCGGTACGTCGCACCGATGTAATTACATTCGTGTCATCATGCTCCTCTGGGCCCGCTCGTGCAAGGGGGGACCGCGGGGGATAGCGGACGAGAGCGCGTCAAGGGCCGGTCTCCCAGCCGGTCTGAGACGTTCAGGCCGTCCGCCCGGCCCGGCCTCTCATGGCGCGCTTCTGCTCGATGAAGTCGACCAGGACGTAGTCGCCCAGGGTCTCCGGCGTCGTGAAGAACGCCCGCCCCTGGTTCAGCCGGGTCAGCTTCTCCACGAAGGTCTTGAGGTATCCGGTGGCATCGAGCATGAACGTGTTGATCCTGATGCCATCTCGCGTACACCGAGCCACCTCGGTGAGGGTGGCGTCGACGGTCTCGCGCACGGGCGGATAGCTGAAGAAGACCTCGCCGTCGGCCATCAGGTGGGCCGTCGGCTCTCCGTCGGTGATCATGATGATCTGCTTGGTCCCGGTCTGGCGACCGAGCATCCGCCTGCTCAAGAGCAGGGCGTGCTGCATGTTCGTGCCGTAGACGAAGTCCCACGACACCTCGGGGAGCTGTTGGGGCTTGAGCTCCCGCGCCACCTCGCTGAAGCCGACCAGCCCCAGGTAGTCACGGGGGAACTGGGTGGAGATGAGCGAGTGCAGGGCCATCGCGACCTTCTTGGCCGCGAGGAAGTTGTCGCGCATCGGCATGGACAGCGACAGGTCGACCATGAGGACGGTGGACGAACGGGTGAGGTTCTCCGTGCGCTCGACCTCGAAGTCATCGGGTGTCAGGCTGACCGGCGTCCCGCCTCCCTCGCGCTGGACCGCGTTGCGAACCGTTCGTTCGATGTTGAGGTTGAACGGGTCGCCGAACTCGTAGGACTTGGTCTCGTAGGCGAGCTCCTGTCCGATGCCCGAGCGGTCCACCTGATGACGACCCAGCCGGTCCTTGGCCAGCTTGGAGAACAGGTCGGACAGGGCGTTCTGCCCGATGCGGCGCATACCCCTCGGCGTCAGCTCGTAGCGGCCCTCCCGCTGCTCGATGAGGCCCGCCTCCTCCAGCATCCTGGCCAGCTCGCTGAGGCGGTCCAGCGAGCGTGCGGCGTCGTCGCCCAGCAGGTCCCGAGCCCGGTCGACGTCCACGTCGGCGAGGGCTCCCGGGCTGGACGCCGAGCGGAGGAGGTTCTCGAGCTGGTCGATGTCGCCGAGGCGGTCCATCAGCTGGGCAGCCTCGGCGAAGCCCAACGGGTCCGTGCCGCTGAAGGAGTAGCGCCGTCCCCAGCCGGCGTCGGGGAACGCGCCCTGGAGGTTGTGGGCCAGCCGGTCGACCTGCCAGCGCAGGTCGAGGTCCTCGAGCAGCTGCTCGGCAAGGCCCTGCAGCTGGGCCCGCTGCTCGGGCGTCATCGAGTTGAGCATCGACTGGACCGCGGCCATCTGCTCCGCCATCTGCTCGAGCAGCTCGTCGAGGTTCTGTGGGTTGCCCGGGAAGAAGTCGCCGAAGCGCTGCATGAACTGCTCGAAGCTGGGGTCGATCGGCTCGCCCCCCTCGCGCTGCTCCAGCATGCGGTTCAGGGCGTCGAACATGTCCTTCATGCGCTGCATCTGCTCGGGGGTGGTGCTCTGCATGGCGCCCGACATCTGGTTGAAGTAGCTCTGCATCAGCTGCTGGCGGAGCTTGTCCATGAGCTGGTCGAAACGCTCTCTCGCCTCCGACGAGGTGAACTCGTACTCCTGCAGCGAGCGGACCTGCCCGGCCAGGTCGGGGGGCACGAGGTCGAGCTGGAGCCGGCGCTCGTCGGCCACCTGCTCGGTGATCTCCCGCCGGCGGTCGTCTCCCGACTCCCGCGCCTCCTCCACGAGGTCGTCGATGCCGGCGCGCTCGGTGTCCATGACGTCACGCAGCTCCTGGGCGATGTCGTCGTAGACGCCCCCCAGGTCGTAGCGCTCGAGCTCGTCGCGGCGGCGGCGCCTCAAGCGCTCCAGCAGCTCTCGGACCCCCGCCACCCGCTCCTGGTTGCGATCGCGGAAGCCAGACTGCAGCATGCGCCGCAGGGCGGCGTTGAGGTCGCCGTGGTAGAGCAGGTCGTCGGTGATCTCGGAGAGGACGTCGTCGGCGTCGAGATCGAACCCGACCTGGGTGCCGTCCCAGCGAGCGTACCGATAGGCCCAGGGCACCCGGTCAGCCCCGTCCCCGGTACGTGGCCCGCCCGCCTACGGCGTCCTTGTTGAGCCGCTTGGACAGATGGAGGCCCTCGAGCACGAACTCCATGGCGCTCGCCACCGCCGCTGGCGTCTCGCTCCCGGCCAGCGCCATGACGGGAGCCTTCAGCCCGGGCATGTGGGCGAGGGTGTCCACGTAGGCCGCGGACCCGACGTCGTCACCGGTGTGCACGACAGTGCCGTCCTCGAATGCCTGTACGACGTCCCGGTACTGCTCCATGGGGCAACGCTGCTTGAACGTGCTCAGCACCGCCGCCTTGAGCAGGCGCTCGACGACCTCGTCGTCGCGTCCCTCCTCGAGCGTCTCGATCTCGACCTTTCCGCCGGTCGACGAGGCGAGGGCCTCGAGATCGCTGACGCGAGGGACCACGTCCGCGTCGCCCGAGCGGAGCGACCGACGGGCGGCGTTGGCGACCAGGGTCTCGTAGTTGGTGATGCTCAGCCGAACCGACACGCCCGAGCGCTGGTTGACGCTGCTGCTGCCGCGAGCCAGCTGGCTGAGCCCGGCCACGATGTCGGCCATGAAGTCCGGCACCTGGACCCGCAGCCCGTCACTCGCCAGCGGACGGGCCTCCTGGTGCACGACCTCGAGCTCGGTCGGCAGGTCCAAGGGGTAGTGGGTGCGGATCTGAGCGCCGAACCGGTCCTTCAGGGGAGTGATGATCCGGCCCCGGTTGGTGTAGTCCTCGGGGTTGGCCGAGGCGACGAGCATCACGTCCAGGGGGAGCCTGATCTTGTAGCCCCTGATCTGCACGTCGCGCTCCTCGAGGACGTTGAGCAGTCCCACCTGGATGCGCTCGGCCAGGTCGGGCAGCTCGTTGATGGCGAAGATGCCGCGGTTGGTGCGGGGCACCAGCCCGTAGTGCAGGGTGAGCTCGTCCGAGAGGTACCGGCCCTCTGCGGCCCGGATCGGGTCCGCCTCGCCCTTCTCCCCGAAGCGGACGTGACGGTGCACCCAGTCCAGCGGTGTGTCGTCGCCACGCTCGGCGACCAGGTCGCGTGCGTACCTCGAGACCGGGTGGTAGGGGTCGTCGTTGATCTCGGACCCCGCCACGATCGGCAGCCACTCGTCGAGCAACTCGACCAGCGAGCGGATCATCCTCGTCTTGGCCTGGCCCCGCTCGCCCAGGAAGATGACGTCGTGGCCGGCCAGCATGGCATTCTCGAGCTGGGGCAGGACCGTGTCGGCGAAGCCGACCACACCTTCGACGAGCTGCTGACCAGCGCCGATGCGCGCCATGGCGTTGCGCCGGACCTCCTGCTTCACGGGCACGGACACCCAACCGGACTCGCGGAGCTGACCGAGGGTTGCAGGGCGAGAGCTCATGGCGGTAAGCCTAGGCCCGCCCGGGAGGCGGGCCGGCGCGGAGTGGCCGCTGGCGCGAGAGCGCCGAGGCCGACCCGGGGGCGCCACTCGACGCGCCCGCCGGCGGTCGGGCCGGGGGGCATGATTTTGTCCAGGCCGGCCCCGGTGCGAAGATCGGGCCGATCGTGACGACCCACAGGGAGACTGCGTGAGCACGGTGCAGGAGACGACCGCCACCCCGGTCGTCATCGACGGCGTCCGCGGCGGTCCGCCAGTCAGGACACTCAGGCGAGACCGGTGGTGGGTCGGCCCCGTCCTCGTCGTGCTCGGGCTCAGCGCGTTCGCCGCCTTCAGCACCTGGGCGGCATTCCGGGGCAACAACTACTACGTCGGTCCCAGCATGGGGCGCGACTACCTGTCGCCCCTCTACTCGCCCTGCATCGCCCAGATCTGCCAGTACAAGAACGACGCCATCGTCGGGTCCTGGTGGACCTGGTCGCCGGCCATCCTCGTCCTGGTGTTCCCGCTGGGCTTCCGGCTCACCTGCTACTACTACCGCCGCGCCTACTACCGCTCGTTCTGGTGGGCGCCCCCCGCGTGCGCCGTGGCCGATGCCCGGCCCCGGTACACCGGCGAGTCCCGCTTCCCGCTCATCATCCAGAACGTCCACCGCTACTTCTTCTACTTCGCCCTGATCTTCGCTGGCATCCTCACCTGGGACGCCATCGCCGCCTTCCGCTTCCCTGGTGGGATCGGCGTGGCCCTCGGCACGCTGGTGCTGGTCGTCAACGCCGTGTTGATCTGGGGGTACACGCTGGGGTGCCACTCGTGCCGGCACTTCTGTGGCGGGAACCTCAACTCGTTCAGCAAGGCGCCGATCCGGCACTGGCTGTGGCGCCGGCTGAGCATCCTCAACGGGCGCCACATGTTCTGGGCGTGGGCCAGCCTGATCTGGGTGGCGCTCGCAGACCTCTACATCTGGCTGATCGCCATCGGCGCCTTCCACGACCCGAGATTCATCTGATGGCCGAGTACGAGACCCACGACCTCGACGTCGTCGTGATCGGCGCCGGCGGCGCCGGCCTGAGAGCGGCGATCGAGGCGTCGGCGCAAGGGGCCCGCACCGGGCTGGTGTGCAAGTCGCTGTTGGGGAAGGCCCACACGGTCATGGCCGAGGGCGGCATCGCCGCCTCGCTCGGGAACGTGTACCCCGACGACAACTGGAAGGTGCACTTCAGGGACACCATGCGCGGGGGGAAGTTCCTCAACAACTGGCGCATGGCCCAGATCCACGCCCAGGAGTCGCCCGAACGGGTGCTCGAGCTCGAGGAATGGGGCGCGCTGTTCGACCGCACGCCCGACGGACGGATCCTGCAGCGCGACTTCGGGGGCCACCGCTTCGCCCGGTTGGCCCACGTCGGAGACCGCACCGGGCTGGAGATGATCCGCACCCTCCAGCACCACTCCGTGCACCAGGGCATCGAGGTGTTCATGGAGTGCACGATCACCCGCCTCCTCATCACCGACGGCCACGTCGCGGGCGCCCTCGGGTACTGGCGTGAGTCAGGACGGTTCGTCATCTTCCGGTGCAAGGCGGCGATCCTCGCCACGGGTGGCGTCGGCAAGGCCTACAAGGTGACGACCAACTCCTGGGAGGGCACCGGCGACGGCCACGCCCTGGCCCTGTGGGCGGGAGCCGACCTGATCGACATGGAGTTCCTCCAGTTCCATCCCACCGGGATGGTGTGGCCACCGTCGGTGCGGGGCCTGCTCGTCACCGAGAGCGTCAGGGGGGACGGCGGCGCCCTGCGCAACAGCGAGGGCCGCCGCTTCATGTTCGACTACATCCCCGAGCTGTACCGCGCCGAGACGGCCGACACCGAGGAGGAGGCCGACCGCTGGTACACCGACCGGACCAGCGCCCGCCGCACGCCCGACCTGCTGCCCCGTGACGAGGTGGCACGGGCCATCAACACCGAGGTGAAGGCGGGCCGCGGCAGTCCCCACGGCGGCGTGTTCCTCGACATCGCCAGCCGCCGGGATCCCGACTACATCAAGCGCCGCCTCCCCTCGATGTACCACCAGTTCAAGGAGCTGGCCGACGTGGACATCACGGCCGAGCCCATGGAGATCGGTCCCACCTGCCACTACTTCATGGGAGGGGTACGGGTGGAGGCCGACACGGCCGCCTCCACCGTGCCCGGGCTCTACGCCGCCGGTGAGACGGCAGGCGGCATGCACGGGGCGAACCGCCTCGGTGGGAACTCGCTCTCGGATCTGCTGGTGTTCGGACGCCGGGCCGGGCTGGCCGCCGCCCAGCACGCGCTGGGGCGGCCCCGCGCCGCAGAGATCGACGCCGCCCAGGTCGAGGCGGCCACGACCCACGCCCTCGCCCCCTTCGGGCGGGAGGAAGGTGAGAACCCCTACGCCATCCAGCAGGACCTCCAGGACTGCATGCAGCGGCTGGTCGGGATCATCCGCCGCGAGGACGAGCTCAAGGAGGCCCAGCAGGAGCTCGCCGCGCTCAAGGAGCGGGCCAAGCGGGTCAAGGTGGAAGGGCACCGCCAGTACAACCCGGGCTGGCACCTCGCGCTCGATCTCGACGCCCTTCTGACTTTGTCCGAGTGCCTCACCATGGGGGCCCTGCAACGCACCGAGTCCCGAGGTGGTCACACCCGCGACGACTATCCCAAGGCAGACGACGAGCTCGGGAAGGTGAACATGGTCATCCGTCGACGGGAGGACGAGTTGTCGATCGAGGCCGAGCCTCTGTCGCAGATGCCCGACGACCTCAAGGCCCTGCTGGAGGATCCGCACTGATGCCGGACGTGACCATGCAGGTGTGGCGGGGCGACGCCGGCGGTGGCGCGCTCGAGGAGTACCAGGTGCACGCCGAGGAGGGTGAGGTCGTCCTCGACGTGATCCACCGCCTCCAGGCCGGCCAGGCCAACGATCTCGCCGTCCGCTGGAACTGCAAGGCCGGCAAGTGCGGCTCGTGCAGCGCCGAGATCAACGGCAAGCCGCGCCTGATGTGCATGACGAGGATGAACATCTTCGAGCCCGGCGAGGCGGTGACGGTGGCGCCGGTGAGGACGTTCCCGATCGTGCGCGACCTCGTAACCGACGTCTCGTACAACTTCGAGATGGCCAAGCGGGTCCCGGCCTTCGCGCCCAAGCCCCGGGAGCCGGATGGCACCTACCGGATGAGCCAGGAGGACGTCGAGCGCCTCCAGGAGTTCCACAAGTGCATCGAGTGCTTCATGTGCCAGGACGTGTGCCACGTCATCCGGGACCACGAGGACAACAAGGCGAACTACGCGGGCCCCCGCATGTTCATCCGCTACGCCGAGCTCGAGATGCACCCGCTGGACACCGTCGACCGGCGCCCGCTGCTGCGGGGGCAGGCCGGCCTGAGCTACTGCAACATCACCAAGTGCTGCACCGAGGTGTGCCCGGAGAGCATCCACATCACCGACAACGCCATCATCCCGCTCAAGGAGCGGGTGGTCGACAGCTACTACGACCCGGTGGCCTGGCTGGGGCGGAAGATCCGCCGCCGGGGGCGCCGGAAGGCGACGGGCTAGGGCGGGTCGTCCGACCGCCTCGGAAAAAGGGACGTTCCTCCCGGATTGGTCCATAGGTGTGGTGATGCGCCCCAAGGGCGCACACCACGAACGCGATCATCTGCTTGGGTACTGTTGACCTCGGTGGACACACCCGCTGAGTCACTATCGGGCGAGAAGCGATTGCTCATGGTGCTCTTCAGCGATCTCGTCGGTTCCACCGAGCTGAGCCTGTCGCTCGACCCCAAGGACTACGCCGAAGTAGTCCTCACCTACCAGGAGACGGGTGGGCGGATCGTCGCATCGCACGGTGGTTCGGTCGCCAACTACGTGGGCGATGGGCTGGTGGCCCAGTTCGGGTACCCCGTTGCGCACGAGGACGACGCCGATCGTGCGTTGCGCGCCGCCATGGCGATCCGGCAGGCCGTCGAGCAGCTGTCCAGGAGCTTCCGACCTCACGCAGCGGGGCTGAGAGTGCGCGTCGCCATCCATGCAGGTGTGAGCGTCGTCGGCCACATGGGGTCGGACGAGCGTGGCGACCTCGCTCTCTTCGGTGACACCGCCAACATCGCTGCTCGGGTGCAGTCAACGGGTGAGCCGAACCAGGTTCTCATCACCGAGGACGTCGCCGCCCGTTTACGCGACGAGTTCCTGCTCGACGACTTCGGTGCTCCCGCCCTCAAGGGAGTGAAGAGGCCCGTGAGGGTGTACGGGGTGATCGGTGATGCGTGCGCTCGGCCACGACGTGGCTCGGCGCCGATGGTCGGGCGTGAGAACGAGCTGAGGCTGCTCCAGCAACGGCTCGAAGCCAGTCGCAACCGTGCCGGCGGTGGCCTGGGCATCTGTGGGCCGGCTGGCGTCGGCAAGTCGCGGCTCGTGGCGGCTCTCGCTGAGGACGTCGTTTCCCGCCAATGGCTGGAGGTTCGAGGTTCCGAGCTCGCCTCCGACAGCGCCTTCTCCACCATGACCCAGCTGCTGGCTCGGGCGCTCGGGCTCCCGGCGTCCGCGGACGAGCCGGTCAGAGCCGAGCACCTGGAGCAGTTCCTCGACGCGCATCCCCTACCGGATGTCTCCAGTACGCCACTGGTAGCCGTGGTGACCGGCGACCCGTTGGTGACTGCGCAGAGCTCGGAGAGCGCATTCCGCTCGGTCATCGCCTGCATGTCGTGCTCGCCGCGGTGGAGGATCTTCGCCATGCCGTGGTCGTAGTGGAGGACCTCCACTGGGTCGATCCATCGAGTCGCGCCTTCGTCACACGCCTTGTGGATGCAGCCCGGACGCGACCGCTACTGGTCCTCCTCACCGAGCGCCCCGACCCTGCATCCGGCCACAGCACGGTCGCCGAGCTCGTCGACGTCCTTCCTGTCGAACCCTTGCCGGACGATCAGATGCGGCACCTCGTGGGCGGGTTGACCACGGTCAGTGTCGACGACCGCGTCATGGAGACGATCGTGCACCGCGCCGAGGGCATCCCCCTCTTTGCGGAGGAGCTGGCGAGGGTGGCGCGGCGGAGCTCGGTCTCGGAGCTGCCCTACACCCTCCAGGCCTCGTTCTTGGCCCGGCTCGACCGGACTCCTGACCTCCGCCAGCTCGCGTGCCTGGCGTCAGCGGTCGGAACCCGCATCCGCTGGGACGTGATGAGCGCGGCGTCGGGACTGGACTTCGAGGCGACCCAGCAAGCTCTCGACCGGCTCGTGGCGACCGGTGTCCTCGTGTGCGATGCCGAGCTGGGGGCGCATTCCTTTCGCCATTCGTTGATTCGGGACGCCATCTACGCGTCGCTCCTTCGCGCCGATCGTCGACGCGCCCATCGAGCGGTGGCAGAAGGTCTCGCCCAACTCGGTGTGAGCGTCGATCGCCCGGCGGAGGTCCACGCCTACCATCTCGCCGAGGGCGGTGATCGGGTAGGCGCAGCGGAGCGGTTCGCAGTGGCCGCCCTCGTGGCTGCTCGTCGTGGAGCGTGCGAGGAGTGCCGGGTCCTGTGCAGACGGGGTCTTGATCTGATACGGCACTGGCCTGACCGCGCTGTCGCCGCACCGATAGAGCTGAACCTGACGATGACGCTCGGAAATGCGACGAATGCCGTCGAGGGCTACGGCGCCGCAGGTCAGCTCGAGCTCTGGAGACGGGCCGAGGAGCTGTCCGTCATCGCGGGCGATGAGCTCGAGCGCTCGTCGGCCATGAACGGCCAGGCCGTGTACCTCATGCTCACGGGCGACGCAGCAGGCGCCCTCCGCGAGTCGAGGCGCATCATCGAGCTGGGCGAGGAGAGTGGCGACCGCGTCGCTCTGCTACGCGGTCACTCCACGGTGGCCATGCAGGCGATGTTCCTGGGCGAGGTGACGACAGCCCTTGCCAGCGCCGAGCAGGGGATCGACCTCTATCAGCAGGGCGACTACTTCGCCGTTACCTACGGCTTCGGGACGGATCACGGCGTCATCCTCCGGGCGACGGCCACCACGGCCCACACCCTTGCTGGGCACCGGCGGGCGTCCATCGCCAACGCCGACGCCGCGGTCGCCCTGGCCGAGAGCCTGGACAGCCCGATCAGCCTCTGCCTGGCGCTGGTCATGTGCGGCATGTCCCGACTGCTCTGGGAGGAGACCGAACCTGCCCGCTCGCTGCTGAAGGAGGCGCAGGCCGTGGCCGGGACGTACGGCCTCCCCTTCTACGAGCACACCGCCGAGTTGCTCGGCGCGGGAGCCGACGCCCTCGAAGGCGACCCCACGGCCTTGGACGTGGCCGTACGCGCCGCCAGCGCTCTCCTCGACGCCGGGGCTGGTATCGGCACCTCGGCCGGCTGGTGGGCAACGGCGCTGGCACAGGAGGGAGCCGGTCACCACGACCTCGCCCGCGCCACCGCCGAGGCGGCCATCGAGGCAACAGCTCTCTCCGGGGAGCGGATACTGGACGTCGAGCTCCACCGCGTCGCCGTGCGCGCCGGCCTCGCCTGCGAGCAGCTCACGCCGGAGGCGGCCCGGTCACGGTTGTCCGCCATCGCAGACTGGGCCGCGGGCCGAGGCATGTTCCTCCAGGCCTGGCGGGCACAACGCGATGTCGTCGCCCTGGACAACGGGGGCAACGCAGCCAGCGAGCGACTCCA
>VAWP01000098.1 GCA_005888295.1 Actinomycetota bacterium | reverse complement strand
CGCGGCGACCTCGGGCTACATGATCGAGTACGACAACCGCCACCTGTGGATGAAGCTGAAGAGCATCAAGTCCAGTCACTTCGCCAACTATCGGGAGGCGTGGGAAGCCAACGACCTCATCGCCAGGGGCATGGTCCAGCCCATCCTGTCGACCGTGCATCCCCTCGAGCAGGTCGGGGAGGCCACCCGCCTCGTGCACCACAACCTGCACGAGGGAAAGGTCGGAGTGCTGTGCCTGGCGCCCTCCGAGGGTCTCGGGATCGAGGACCCCGAGGCGCGTGCGAGGATCGGCGAGGATCGCATCACGTTGTTCCGGAGGCACGGGCAGTGAGCAGCCCGGCCGCCGGCCCGCTCCTCACCGAGATCGACCACGTGGCCATCGCCGTGCGTGACCTGGACGCGGCGATCGAGTACTACCGGTCGACGTTTGGAGCGACCGTGGCCCACCGCGAGCGGGTGGAGTCCGATGGGGTGGAAGAGGCGCTGATCAAGGTGGCCGACTCCTACATCCAGCTCATCACCCCGACGGCCGACGACTCCACCGTGGCCAAGTTCCTGGAGCGCAAGGGCGAGGGGCTCCATCACGTCGGCTACCGGGTCGACGACTGCGGGGTGGCCCTCCAGGCCGTGAAGGACGCCGGCGGCGCCGTGATCGACAGCGAGCCGAGACCGGGGTCGCGCGGCACGACGGTGGCCTTCGTGCACCCCAAGGCCGCCTTCGGGACCCTCATCGAGCTGGTGCAGGAGTAGGCGGCCGCGACGACCGGGAGTCCCGTGAGAGTCCACCTCGTGGATGGGACCTACGAGCTGTTCCGGCACCACTTCGGCCAGCCGTCCCACCTCGACGACGCAGGCATGGAGGTGGCCGCCACGCGGGGGGTCGTCGCCAGCCTGCTCGGGCTGCTGGGGGAGGGGGCCACCCACGTGGGCGTGGCCACGGACCACGTCATCGAGTCGTTCCGCAACGAGATGTGGCCGACCTACAAGTCGAGCGCCGGCATGCCGCCCGAGCTGCTGGCCCAGTTCCTGCTTCTGGAGGACGCCGTCGCTGCCCTCGGAGTGGTCGTGTGGCCGATGGTCGAGGTCGAGGCCGACGACGCCCTCGCCTCGGCGGCCGCCGCGGCGGCGACCGACACTGACGTCGAGCAGGTCCTCATCTGCACCCCGGACAAGGACCTGGCCCAGTGCGTGGTGGACCGACGGGTCGTGCAGCTCGACCGCCGCCGGCGGGCGGACAGCGGGCCGATCGTGACCGATGAGGCGGGCGTCGTGGCCAAGTTCGGGGTCCCCCCGAGCTCGATACCCGACTACCTGGCGCTGGTCGGGGACTCGTCCGACGGCTACCCGGGCCTGCCCGGATGGGGAGCCAAGTCCACCGCTGCCGTCCTGGCGCGCTACGGCCACCTCGAGGACGTGCCCGAGCTGGCGCTGCGCTGGGACATCACGGTTCGCGGCGGCACGGCCCTGGCCAGCACGCTGGCGGCGCAGTTCGACCTGGCCCTGCTGTTCCGAGACCTGGCCACCCTGCGGGTCGACCCCTCGTTGCTCGACGGGGTGGACAGCCTGCGCTGGCAGGGCCCGACCGAGGACTTCGGCGCGCTGTGCCGACGGCTGGACGCCGACGACCTGCGTCGTCGGGCCGAGTCGCTGGCGTCGAGGCGCTGACTACGGTCCCCCGAACGCCGGTGGGAGTGGCCGGGCGGTGGCGTCCGCCAGCAGGTCCAGGTAGCGCTCGCGGCTGACCTCGACGGCGCCCAGGCTGGCGAGGTGGGGCGTGCGCCACTGCACGTCGAGCAGCGTCGCCCCGCCGGCCACCAGGCGCTCGACCAGGGCCACGAGCGCCACCTTGGAGGCGTCGCTGCGGTGGTGGAACATCGACTCACCGGCGAAGAAACCGCCGATGGCCACGCCGTAGAGGCCACCGGCGAGAAGGTCGACTCCTCCGGGCCCCTCCCCGGGAGCCCACGCCTCGACGCTGTGTGCCCATCCGAGCCGGTGCAGGGCGGCGTAGGCCTCCAGGATGTCGGCGGTGATCCACCGGCCAGGCCGGCCCGGATCCGCACAGGCCCGACTGACGGCGGCGAAGGCGGTGTTCACCCGCACCTCGAAGCGGCGACGCGAGCGGGCGAGCGACCGGCTCACATGCAGACCGTCCAGGGGGAGGATCGCCCTGGGGTCCGGCGACCACCAGCCCATGACGGACCGGCCACCCGGGGCGTCGAGTGGCATGGGGAACAGCCCGCTGCGGTAGCCAGTCAGCAGGGTGCCAGGCTCGAGGTCGGCTCCGACGGCGACGACATCGTCCATGAGCGCGCTCCTGCTGACCCTGCGGTGACGGCGCGCCGCCGCTCCGGGTCGCGGAAACCGCCAGGAAGACGGGGCCGGCTCGATGGGCACGGCCCAGACTCGCGCTTGTAGCCTGCCCGACATGGCTGAGCATTCGATGACCCAGCGCCTGGAGGAGCTCGCCGCCCGCCGGGAGGAGGCCAGGCACGCTGGATCGGCCCGGGCGGTGGAGCGCCAGCACGCCCAGGGCAAGATGACGGCGCGAGAGCGGATCGAGTACCTCCTCGACGAGGGCTCCTTCCAGGAGCTCGACATGCTGGCCCGGCACCGGGCCCACGGCGGGGGCCTCGACGACAACCGTCCGTACACCGACGGGGTGATCACCGGCTTCGGCACCATCGACGGACGGCGGGTCGGCCTCTTCAGTCAGGACTTCACGGTGTTCGGCGGCGCCCTGGGCGAGGTCTTCGCCGAGAAGATCCACAAGATCATGGACCTGTCCGCCTCGGTCGGCGTCCCCATGATCGGCCTCAACGACGGCGCCGGAGCCCGCATCCAGGAGGGTGTCGTCTCGCTCGCCGCCTACGGCGGGATCTTCCTGCGCAACGTCACCGCGTCGGGTGTCGTGCCCCAGATCAGCGTCATCCTCGGTCCGTGCGCGGGCGGCGCCGTGTACAGCCCGGCGATGACCGACTTCATCTTCATGGTCCGCGAGATCAGCAACATGTTCATCACCGGGCCGGACGTGGTGAAGACGGTGACCGGCGAGGACGTCACCCTCGAGCAACTGGGCGGCGCAACCAGCCACGCCACCAAGTCCGGGGTCGCCACCTTCGTGACCGCCGACGAGAAGTCGTGCCTGGACGAGGTGCGCTACCTGCTCGGCTTCCTCCCCGCCAACAACCTCGAGGAGCCCCCGAGCCTCGATCCTGCCGACGAGGCCGACCGCTCCACCCCCGAGCTGTCCGAGCTCATGCCGACCAGTCCCAACCAGCCCTACGACATGAAGCGCGTGATCGCCGCCGTCGTCGACGAGGGGGAGTACTTCGAGTACGCCCAGCACTGGGCCATGAACATCACGTGTGGGTTCGCCCGGATCGACGGCAACGTCGTCGGCATCGTGGGAAACCAGCCCCAGGTGCTGGCCGGGGTCCTCGACATCGACTCGTCGGACAAGGGCGGTCGGTTCGTGCGCACCTGCGACGCCTTCAACATCCCGATCGTGACCTTCGTCGATGTTCCGGGCTTCATGCCCGGGACAGGTCAGGAGCACGGCGGCATCATCCGCCACGGCGCCAAGCTGCTCTACTCGTACTGCGAGGCGACGGTGCCGCTCATCCAGATCGTCACCCGCAAGGCCTACGGCGGCGCCTACGTGGTCATGAGCTCCAAGTCCATCGGGGCCGACCTCGCCTACGCCTGGCCATCCGCCGAGCTGGCCGTCATGGGCCCGCAGGGCGCGGTCGACATCGTGCACCGCCGGGAGCTGGCGGAGGCCGCCGACCCCACGTCCCGACGCAGCGAACTGGTCGAGGAGTACACCGAGCGCTATGCCAACCCCTACATCGCGGCCGAGCGTGGGTACGTGGACGACGTGATCGATCCGGCTGACACCCGGCGGGTGCTGGTCAGGAGCCTCGAGCTGCTGCGCAGCAAGCGCGAGGACCTGCCCAAGCGCAAGCACGGCAACATGCCCTTCTGAGGGAGATGGCCACGCAGCACGACCAGGAGGAGGCGCACGAGTCGGGCCCGGGAGGCCGGCCCGTGGACGACGCCGAGGTGATCGCTGCCATCGCCGCCGCCGTCGAGGTGTGCTGGCCGCGTCCGGTGCCGTCCGTTCCGAAGCGGGAGGCCCGCCCGGCCACGCCGGCGTGGCGCTTCTCGGGGCGCTGGTGGTCCAAGCCACCCCAGCTCAGGCGGGACAGGCCCTGGGCCGAGCCGTGAGCATCCTGGTCGGCGGGTCGGTCCAGGCGATCGAGCTCACGACCGTCGCCGACGACGAGGTCGTGCTGCACGCGCCGGCGACACCAGGTCAGCCGGCCCAGGCCGTCCGGCGCACCGGACTCGAGCCCGGCCGCGACCACGAGGTGGAGGGGGTGGCCTTCCGGACGCTGCCCCGGCCGCCAGGCGAGCGACTAGCGACCGTGGCCACCGTCAACGACGTGCATTTCGGCGAGGTCGAGTGCGGCGTGCTCGAGGGCAACACCTCGGGGCCCGTCCTGCGGGTGGGCCCGGGGGAGGCGCCGTACCCCGACACGATGAACCGGGCCGCTGTCCGGGAGATCGCGGCCATCGAGCCGGACGTCGTGCTGGCCAAGGGTGACCTGACCGCCAACGGCACGGTCGAGGAGCTCGAGGCCTTCCTCTCCTGTTACCGGCCCACCTTCGGCGAGCGGCTCCACTACATACGAGGCAACCACGACGCCAGCGCCGACTTCTCCGTCGTCCCAGGTGGGCCCGTGGAGCTGACGCTCCCAGGCGTGACCTTGGCCGTGCTCGACACCACGATCCCTGGTCGTGCGAGCGGCCGGGTCGACGCCGACCAGCTCGAATGGCTCGACGAGCTGGGTGCGCGGGCCGACCGACTGGTGCTCGTGTTCGGCCACCACCACCCGTGGGACCCGTCGTCGCGGTCCCGCCCGGAGACGTACTTCGGCATCAACCCCGCTGACTCCGAGGCGCTCGTCGACGTGGTCGCCCGCCGTCGCGCGCTGGTCGGGTACTTCGCCGGCCACACCCACCGCAACAGGGTCCGACGCTTCGGGCCGAGCGGGGAGGTCCCCTACGCCGAGGTTGCCTGCGTCAAGGACTTTCCCGGCACCTGGGCCGAGTACCGGGTCTTCGAGGGCGGAGCTCTCCAGATCCACCGCCGGATCTCCACCCCGGAGGCCCTGGCCTGGTCCGAGGGCACCCGGGTGATGTTCGGCGGCTTCTACGCCCAGTACGCGTTCGGCCAGCTGTCCGACCGCTGCTTCCCCGTGTGGCCGCGCACCTGAGTCGTTCTGCGCCTTGCTCGCGCGGGTGATCCGGCCCGTCGCATCGTCGGCCCGTTCTTCGAAATCGGGCCGACGCGCTCGATCGGCTCACCCTGTGTGACAGGCCGGTTTCCGCCAGGGCTCGCCGTTGGCATACTCCTCCGGTTCCACCTGTCGTCGAAAGTGGCAGGAGGCCGGCGGCGATCGGACCCGTTTTCGACGCAATGCGGAACCGAGGCAATCCCCGGCTTCCTTCGCCCGAGCGGATGGGCCCAGAAGGGAGCGGTGCCGGCGGTGGTCGCCGTTTCGTCAGAAGGGCGGCCAGCGACGGGTGCCGCTCCCTCACTCCCCTCGAGCGCGCCAGCGTCGTTCAGCGCGAGGTGACGGTTCGGTCGGTGCGGTGGCGCTCGGCCAAGTCCGCCAGCTCCTCGACCAGGTGGGTGATCTCGAAGTCCTTCGGCGTGTAGATGGCGACCACGCCGACCGCCTTCAGGCGGGTCACGTCGGCGGCCGGCACGATGCCGCCGACGACCACCGGTGCGTCCACTCCGTCCTCGCGCAGCAGCTGCACCACCTCGGGGACGAGCTGGAGGTGGCTGCCGGACAGGATGGAGATCCCGACGACGTCGACGTCCTCGTCCCTGGCGGCGGCTGCGATCTGGGCCGGCGTGAGGCGAATTCCCTGGTAGACGACCTCGAAGCCGGCGTCCCGGGCGGCGACGGCGATCTGCTCGGCGCCGTTGGAGTGACCGTCCAGACCGGGCTTGGCCACGAGCAGGCGCGGGGGACCGCCCGGTAGGTCGCGCACGCGCGCCTTCACGCTGGCGATCTCGCTGCCGCGGTGTCCGACGCCGCCGCCCACGCCGGTCGGCGCCCGGTACTCGCCGAAGACCTGCCGCAGGGCGCCGGCCCACTCACCCGTCGTGCCCCCCGCGTGGGCCAGGGCGATGGTGGGTGGCATCACGTTCTCGCCCGACTCGGCCGCCCGGCGCAGGTCGTCGAGCGCCCCGCGCACGGCGGCCTGCTCACGCTGCCGGCGCCAGGCGGCGACGTCGTCGCGCAGCTTCGCTTCGACAGTCGGGTCCACGGTGAGGAAGTTGCCCTCGAGCCCCTCCTCCTCGGTGATCGGGTTCAGCGGCGACGGTGCCGTGTCGGTGTAGCAATTGACGCCGATCACCTTGAGCTCGCCCGTCTCGATGCGACGGGTGCGCTCGGACTGGCTGCGCACCAGGCGGGCCTTGAGCTCGTCGATGGCCTCGAAGGCGCCGCCCATGCCGATGACCTCGTCCAGCTCCGCCCTGGCCGCATCGGCCAGCTCGGTCGTCTTTGCCTCCACCACGTGGGAGCCGTCGAAGATGTCCCCGTGCTCGAGGAGATCCGTCTCGTAGGCGAGCACCTGCTGGATCCGAAGCGACCACTGCTGGTCCCACGGCCGCGGGAGCCCGAGTGCCTCGTTCCACGCCGGCAGCTGGATGGCACGGGCCCGGGCGTCTTTGCTCAAGGTGATGCCGAGGGTCTCGAGGACGATGCGCTGCACGTTGTTCTCGGGCTGGCTCTCGGTCAACCCGAGGCTGTTCACCTGGACGCCGTAGCGTAGGCGTCGCAGCTTGGGGTCCTCGACGCCGTAGCGATGGCGGCAGATGTCGTCCCAGAGCCGGGCGAAGGCCCGCATCTTGCAGGTCTCCTCGACGAAGCGGATGCCCGAGTTCACGAAGAACGAGATACGGCCCACCACAGTGGGGAACTCCTCGGCCGGCACCTGGCCCGACTCCCGCGCCGCGTCGAGGACACCGACGGCGGTGGCCAGGGCGTAGGCGAGCTCCTGCACCGGGGTGGCTCCGGCCTCTTGCAGGTGGTAGCTGCAGACGTTGATCGGGTTCCACTTCGGCGCGTGCCGCACCGTATAGGCGATCGTGTCCACGGTGAGCCGACGGCTCGCCTCGGGCGGGAAGATGAACGTCCCCCGGGACAGGTACTCCTTGATGATGTCGTTCTGCGTGGTGCCGGCGAGCGCCGTGGGGTCGACGCCGGTGCGCTCGGCGTTGGCGATGTACAGGCCGAGCAGCCAGGCCGCGGTGGCGTTGATCGTCATCGAGGTGTTCATCTCGCCCATGGGGATGCCGTCCATGAGCTGGGCCATGTGACCGAGGTGGGCGACGGGTACGCCCACCTTGCCCACCTCGCCCGCGGCCTCGGGAGAGTCGGGGTCGTAGCCGATCTGGGTCGGCAGGTCGAAGGCGATCGACAGGCCGGTCTGGCCCCGGGCCAGGTTGGTCCGGTACAGCTCGTTGGACGCCTCGGCGCTGGAATGGCCCGAGTAGGTCCGCATCACCCACGGTCTGTCGGCCATAGGCACCATTCTCACGCGCCGCTCAGGAGCGGCGGTAGTCGTAGAAGCCCCGGCCCGACTTTCGACCCAGGTGCTCGGCGGTGACCATGCGACGCAGCAGCGGTGCCGCGGCCTGGCTCGGCTCGCGGTGCTCGGCGTAGAGGGCATCGAGGATGGCCAGGCTGGTGTCGAGTCCGACGAGGTCGAGCAGCGCAAAGGGACCCATCGGGAAGCCACAGCCTCCCTTCATGGCCGCGTCGATGTCCTCCTTGGTCGCCACCCCCTGCTCGTAGAGCTTGACGGCGCTGTTGAGGTACGGGAAGAGCAGGGCGTTCACGACGAACCCGGCCTGGTCCTTGACCTCGACCGGGGTCTTGCCGCACTCCTCGGCGAAGGTGCGGGCTGTCGCCATCGTCGTGTCGCTGGCCGTGAGCGGGCGCACGAGCTCCACCAGCGCCATCGAGGGGGCGGGATTGAAGAAGTGGATCCCGCACACGCGATCGGGGCGTCCCGTCTCCATGGCCATGTCGATGACGGCCAGGGTGGACGTGTTGGTCGCCAGCACGGTCGACTCGCCGCAGACCCGGTCGAGCTCGCTGAAGAGGTGCTTCTTGGTGGTCAGGTCCTCCACGACCGACTCGAGGACCAGGTCGCAGTCCGCCAGGCGGTCCAGCTCCGAGGTGGGCGTGACCAGGGCGAGCGCGGCGTCCTTGTCTGCCTCGGACATGCGGCCCTTCGACACCGCCCTCGAGAGCGACTTGTCCAGGCTGGCCACGGCTTTGTCCGCCGTGGCCTGCTGGCGTGAGCGAAGCACCACCTCGTGACCCGATACCGCAGCGCACTCGGCGACGCCCGAGCCCATGATCCCCGAACCGACGATTCCAATTCGCTTGGTCGACATACGGGCATGCTACTGGTGGGTAACCTCCGGCCTCCATCTGCTGGGCCAGTCGCCTCTCATCCGCCACCGCGGAGCGTCTGGAGGCCGGCCGGGCCAGCTCGGACGATTCGCTCATGGGTGTATGGCCAGTTTGGCCGAAGGCCAGCCGGCGCCGCTTCACGATTGATCTACGAAGCTGTCCGATCGCCCGTATATCAATGGTGTAATTCAGATGGCCAATAGTGCTGGTCACGGGCGGCTCTAGCGCATGAATCGCAGCGAGGAAGAGCTGCAATTCCTGTGAGTGACGCGACAAATTCTGACCAAGCAGGGGTTGCCAAAATTCGCAATTGCTTTAACGTATCTTCAAATCCCTGTCGGTTGTCTGTTCGGCGCGGTCAGGGATCAAACAGCAAAGGGGCGGAGTGGGCGGATGCGAGCATGTTCTCGCGCCCGGGGTGGCGCCTTCGCGGCAATAGGGCTGATCGTGCTGATCACGGGGGGCGTCACGGGCGTTACCCTCGGCGAGCTCGCCCTCATGCAACCCTCGGTGCAGCAGGCACAACCGGCGCGTGGCGCGAGCCACGCACCGATCAAGGCGAAGCTTGCATCCGTCGGATCTCCGTGCGGTCTCGGGAGCGTTGGTGCGGGCAACGGCTGGGGTCTGCCCCTGCCAGCCCGGTACCTCGTCAACGGCAGCGTCGACCAGGGGGTCGACTACGCCGCACCGGGGGGAACGCCCGAATGTGCGATGGGAGACGGCACGATCATCGCCGAGGGTGGACAGACACTGAACGGCTTCGGCCCCTGGGCGCCGGCCCTGCACATCGACGACGGTCCGCTGGCGGGCCGGACCGTCTACTACGGCCACGCCGGACCCGACCTGGTGCCAGTTGGCGCTCACGTCGCCAATGGTCAGCAGATCACCGAGGTGGGCAACGGCATCGTCGGCCTCTCCACCGGACCCCACCTCGAGGTCGGCTTCTATCCGCCGGGCCGGTTCGGCGCAGGCCAGCCGATGCTGGACTACATCAACTCGACGCGCCCCAGCGACAACTCCAGCTGCACGGTATGGGCAGGCCACCAGGTCTGCGGTGCGATCCGGGACAAGTACCTGTCCCTCGGAGGGGCATTCGTGCTCGGCTGGCCCCTCAACGACGAGACTCCCACTCCCGATCAGATCGGACGCTTCAGCCACTTCTCCAACAACTGGTCGATCTACTGGACTCCGAACAGCGGGGCGTGGTCCATCCACGGGGCAATTCTCGACAAGTGGGCCGCCATGGGCTGGGAGACCAGCGTCCTCGGCTACCCGACGACCGACGAGGGCACCACGCCAGACAAGGTCGGCCGTTACAACTACTTCAGCGGCCACGGGGCCATCTACTGGACTCCGAACACCGGGGCGTGGTCCATCCACGGGGCAATTCTCGACAAGTGGGCGAGCATGGGCTGGGAGACCAGCGTCCTCGCCTATCCGAGGACCGACGAGACCGGGACGCCCGACGGAATCGGGCGCTTCAACCACTTCGCCAACGACGGGTCCATCTACTGGACCCCCGGAACCGGGGCGTCATCCATCCACGGCGCCATCAGGGACCACTGGGCCGCCATGGGCTGGGAGACCAGCGTCCTCGGATACCCGGTGACCGACGAGACTGGGACGCCGGACGGCATCGGGCGCTTCAACCACTTCGCGAACGACGGCTCCATCTACTGGACCCCGGCCACGGGGGCGCGCGAGGTGCACGGATTGATCCGCGCGAAATGGGCGAGCCTGGGCTGGGAGCGCGGCTGTCTGGGCTATCCGATCAGCGACACGACGAGCACTGCAGGCGGTGAGCGGAGCGCCTTCCAGCAAGGGGCGATCTCGTTCGACGCGACGACGGCGCAGGTGACCTCCAGCTGTTAGCAAGGTGGACCTGACCGTTGCACTCGTGGGGATTTGCAGCGACCACGGCGCAAGGTAGCGTTCGCTCCGTGGCGGGCAGGATCGCACTCGTGGGCGGTGCCGAGTGGCAGGAGGGTTGCGATTTCGATGCCGAGCTGCTGGCCGAGGCCGGTGGCGATGTCCTCGTCTTGCCCACGGCTGCAGCGTACGAGCACCCCGAACGGGCCGTGGCTACCGCCGAGCGATGGTTCTCGTCGATCGGCGGGCGGGCACGGGGCCTCATGGTGCTCGGTCGTGCGGACGCCGAGCAGGAGGCCAATGCGGCCGCTGTGCGCTCGAGTCCCTTCGTGTACCTCGGCGGTGGCGCTGCTCGACGCCTGGCACGACGGGGCGACCGTCGCTGGCTCATCGGCCGGGGCGATGGTGCTCACCGATCCGATGGTGGACCCCAGGGGGGGCGCCTTCACCCTCGGACTCGGGTTGATCGAGCAGCTGGCGGTGATCCCCCACGCAGCAACCTGGTCGCACGAGAAGGTCGATCGCACCCTCGCCCTCGCTCCCGGCGGGGTCCCTGTCGCCCGCATCGAGGAGCGCACCGCCCTCCTGCGCGACCCCGATGGCCGCTGGCGCGTCGCCGGCGTTGGCGCCGCGACGATCTTCGTCGACCACCAGCAGGCTGGTCTCGAGGCTCTCCCCAGCTGATCGCCTGCGAACCCGCTGCCTGGACAACGGGCTCCTACGACTCAGTAATCGTCACCTTCGTC
The DNA here is from genome assembly GCA_005888295.1 of Actinomycetota bacterium. Taxonomy (GTDB): domain Bacteria; phylum Actinomycetota; class Acidimicrobiia; order Acidimicrobiales; family AC-9; genus AC-9. The sequence continues at coordinate 56,279 of VAWP01000098.1, read as the reverse complement.
ATCTTGTGGACGGTGGTGGGGGTTCCCGACTGGCTGCCGCCGGCCTCGATCTGCTTCACCACGTCCATGCCCGAGCTCACAGTGCCGAACAGGGAGTAGTTGGGCGGCAGCTGGGTCCCCTGAGTCCCGGTGATGACGAAGAACTGGCTGCCGTTGGTGTTGGGACCCGAGTTGGCCATGGCCAGGGATCCCACCTTGTAGGCCCCGGCCTTGGGCAGCTCGTCGGCGAACTTGTATCCGGGTCCGCCGCTGCCGTTGCCTTGGGGATCTCCCCCTTGGACGACGAAGCCGGGGATCACCCGGTGGAAGGTCAGGCCGTCGTAGAAGTGCTCCCGAGCCAGAAAGACGAAGTTGTTGACGGTCTTGGGCGCAGATTTGGCGTCTAGGGCGACAGTGAAGGTACCGACGTCGGTGTTGACGGTCGCCGAGTACGTCTTCCCGGTCGATATGCACATAGGCGGCGGGGCAGAGAACGACGTCATGCGAGGAGAGCTCCCGTTCGGGTTCGGACATTGGGTGTGGCTGGCAGCCGCCGTCGTCTTCGAGGTGGAGACAGCCGTGGACTTCGAGCTACCTCGGTTGACGAAATAGATGACCACGACGACCGCGGCGACCGCGGCGAGCACCAGGCCGCCACGGCGAAGGAACCGGGCCCGCCGGCGGGCCGCTTGGGCCTGGGCCTGGCGGGCCTGGCGAAACGCACGCTTGCGCTGGCGCTTGGCGGTTGCCACGGGCGGTCACCGTAGTCGCTGTTGTCGGGGTGCCTTGGTCGCGGCGACGCCGGGCATTGGCGCCGAACGGGGTACCTCATGTGGGGGAGGAAAATAACTCGAAATGTCCCTCGGCCAGGGGGTCCAAGGTCAAGTGGCCGTCTACTTCTCCGGAAGCCGCGTGTGGAGGGTTGACAGATAGGCATGAATCCGTAAGTTGGGGTCCATCGGGAGGGGGGGAAGCCCACGTAACAAGGCTGCTCCATAGCTGCTCTACTGCCCAGCCCGGCCAGGGGGCTGCTGGGTAGCGGATCAAGGAAGACGTGGCGGCGTCCCAAAGGTGGCCGTAGGGCAGCGCCATTCCCATGGGTTGGCACGGCGCGCGCTTTGGCGCCAATGGCCAATGAGAGGAAGTCAGGCATGCGTATTACGAGGGCTTTGCCGGTGGTCGCCAGCGCTTGCATAGCGCTCGGTCTGGCCGGGTGCGGCACCGGGTCGGTCGCCCATGTCGCCGCCGGCGGTGCCTCCACCGTCCCGCCCACTTCCAGCTCGCAACCGGCGACGAGCACGACGGCGGGCCCGACGGCGCCTTCTGCGGGCGCGGTCCCGCCTGGGTGGAAGGCGGTGACCTACGGCTCCGTGCGCTTTGCCGTTCCCGCCACGTGGCCCGTGTACGACCTGCGCGCTGATCCCAGCCGCTGCCTGACGCTCAACGTGAACGCGGTGTACCTCGGCCACGTCGGCCCGCACCCCTCCTGTCCGGCTACGGCGCTCGGCAAGACCGATGCGGTCCACGTCGAGCCGCTCGACAGTCAGTCGCGCGCCCAGGTGGTGCTCGCACCCTCGCAGACGACGGTGGCAGGGCAGCCGGCGCTGACCGACCCGTCTAGCGCCACGTCCAGAAGCATCGTCGTCGCCCTCGAGCGATCGGCCGTCCTCGTGACGCTGTCGTACTCCTCGAGCCCGGCGCTCGACCAGTCCATACTCGCCACCTTCCAGGCCAACCCGTGACCGGCGGCCGTCGCGTCGGGCCGGTACGGCGGTGGTCGATCTACTTTCTGCCCGTCTTGCTCCTGCCGGTGCTGGCGATCGCGGCTCTGCTGGTCACGGTATCGGCGTCGGCGCCGCCAGCTCGCGCTGCCGCGGTGTTCACGGGACTGGGGTTCGACACCTGCGCCGCTCCCGACACCGGCACGATGCACGCGTGGCTGTCGTCGCCCTACCGTGCCATCGGGGTCTATGTCGGGGGCGCCAACCGGGCCTGCGGAGACGGCAACCTGTCCGCCGGTTGGGCCAACGCCGTGCAGGCCCAGGGGTGGAAGCTCGCTCCGCTGTACGTCGGCCTCCAGGCCCCCTGCGTCAACCAGGGCGGACTGGCCACCATCGACCCGGGCGCGGCGTCGGCACAGGGAGTGGGAGCGGCCGACGACGCCGCCCACCGGGCAGCCAACTTCGGGCTGGGTGCCGGCACCCCCATCTACTTCGACATGGAGGCCTACAACAACGCCAACTCCAGCTGCACCAATTCCGTCCTCGCCTTCGAGGACGCCTGGACGAACGAGATGCACCGGCTGGGGCTCGTCTCCGGCATCTACGGGAGCTCGGCCTCCACGATCCACGACCTTGCTGCCCACAACCCCAACAGCCCCGACGACGTTTGGTTCGCGGCCTGGAACGGTTCGACGTCGGTGTTCGGCGACGCCTTCTTTCCGAACTCGGCCTGGCCCAATCACCAGCGGATCCACCAGTACCAGGGCGGCATCAACCAGAGCTTCGGCGGTGTGACCCTCAACATCGACCTGAACTCCGTCGATGGCGCCCTGGCCGGCGCGGGAGCGCCGGTCTGTCAGACTGTCACCGGGCCTGTCACGGGTAGCCACCAGGTGTGCGGCGCCATACTCGCCAAGTACCTCTCACTCGGAGGAGCGTTCGTTCTCGGCTGGCCCACCACCGACGAGACCCCGACTCCCGACGGGGTCGGTCGGTTCAACCACTTCACCAACGACTGGTCCATCTACTGGACCCCCTCCACGGGGGCGTGGTCTATTCACGGGTCGATACGGGCCAAGTGGACCAGCTTGGGCTGGGAGCGCAGTGTCCTTGGCTATCCGACGACCGACGAGGGCACCACGCCAGACACGGTCGGCCGCTACAACTACTTCAGCGGTCACGGGGCCATCTACTGGACCCCTGACACCGGAGCGTCGTCCATCCACGGGGCAATCCTCGACAAGTGGGCCAGCCTGGGCTGGGAGACCAGCTTCCTCGGCTACCCGGTGACCGACGAGACCGGTACCCCGGACGGGGTCGGACGGTTCAACCACTTCTCCAACAACGGGTCCATCTACTGGACTCCCACAAGGGGGCCGTGGTCGATCCACGGCCTGATCCGCGACAAGTGGGCCAGCCTGGGCTGGGAGACCAGCTTCCTCGGCTACCCGGTGACCGACGAGACCGGTACCCCGGACGGGGTCGGACGGTTCAACTTCTTCAGTGGCCACGGATCGATCTACTCGACTCCTGATACCGGGCAGTGGTCTGTCCACGGCGACATCCTCGACAAGTGGGCGAGCATGGGCTGGGAGACCAGCTGCCTGGGCTATCCGATCAGCGACGAGTTCGGCATCTCAGACGGCCGCCAGACCAACTTCCAACACGGCGACATCATGTGGCCGTTCAGCACGCACGTGGCATCCGCGGCTTGCGCTCAATGACGCTCGGGGCGGGCGCATTGGCACGCAGCCCTTCGCCTTGATCTGGGCGACCTGAGGTACCAGGGGATCCATCAACGCCGTCAGACCTACGGAGATCGTTGCCCTCTTCCATCGGGAAGCGGGTATGTTTGGGCGGACCCCGTACTCGGGGGCTGAGGGGGAGAGCGAAGCATGGGGGGGGAAGTGACCGAGTCGGCGCGAGGCCTCGAGGCACGGCGCTGCTGGCTGAGCTGCCGTCGGCGCCTCGGCCGCTCGGTGGTCGCCGCCACTTTAACGGCCTTCACTGTCTCCGCCTGGGCGGGAGCGGCGAGCGCCCGCGCGGGTGACGCGAGGCTCCCAAGCGCGGTGCAGGCCGCGGCCGTGCCGGCGCAGAGCACCTCCGACCCGAGCAAGGGACCGGTCGGGTGGGACAACTACCGCCACCTGGACCAGCTGCCGAACCTTCCTATCGGGGTACAGACCCAACAGTTCTCCAGCACCGATCCCAGTGGGCAGAACGGCGACTTCAGCCACACCCTTGGCCGAGCTCCCGACGGGTCCTCCATCTTGGCCCGGCACAACGGGCCGGGCGAGATAGACGGCATCTGGACCACGAGCAACGGCGGTGACGTCACCCAGACCGGCAACATCAGGATCGTGCTGGACGGCCAGACGGTGCTCGATGCGCCCGAGCAAAGCGTGGTCAACGGTGTCCTCGGGGCGCCCTTCGTGTACCCCCTCGTGGCCAATGCATCGCAGAGCTCAGGCGGGGTCTACATCGACGTGCCGATGTCGTTCCAATCATCGATGCAGGTCACCACCACCAACGATCCGATCTACTACCACGTCGACTACCGGAGCTACGCCGACGCGACCGGGGTCTCCACCTTCAACCGTGCAGACGCTGCCCAAGACGTCGTCGCCAAGTTCGAGGCCGCGGGGACGACGGATCCCAAGGGCCCTCAGTCGGGCCAGACCACCGCCACGCCGACGATCTCAGCCACGCCTGGGAACACGGACACCCTCGGCACCTTCCAGGGACCGGCGCGAATCAACGCCCTCCAGCTCACCATCCCCCAACTCAGCCCGGCGGCTGGCGATCAACCCCAACAACAACGGCGTGCGGGTGACCCGCCACCTCCAATCGGGAGCCGGCACCGAGGGGGCCGACCTCGTCGTCCGCGGGGCCAAGGTGGCGAGCCTGCCATCGCCGCCCCCTGGGGTGGCCTCGAAGACCCACTGGGCCGATCAGGCCGTCACCCTCCCGGGCTCGGCGACATCGGGGCAGTCGTCCATCCAAGTGGCTTCGACCGGCCCCTCGTCGGCGAGCAACTTCTCCTATCAGGTCACCCCTCTGGCCTCGTCGGCCGCGGCGCCCACGACCTCGGCCACCGACGACATCCTCCAGAACGTGCGGTTGCGAATCACCTTCGACGGCCAGCAGACCGTCGACGCGCCCCTGGGGCAGTTCTTCGGCTCGGGCCTGGGCAACTCCTCGGTGAAGGGCCTCATGGTGGCGGTCAACCCTCAGACCAGCACGCTGTCGGCCTGGTGGCCCATGCCCTACGCCCAGCAGGCCACGGTCGCCCTCTCCAACGGCTCCCAGCAGACGCTTGGGGGGACGGCACGCATCACCACCGCCCCGGTCTCGGGGGAGAGCCAGGCCCTGAGCTCGTCGGGCCAGGACGGCTACTTCCACGCCACGGCCAACGGCCAGAACCCGACAGCGTCGAACCTGGACTATCCCTTCCTGTCGAGTGGGGCCTGGGGGAAGTTCGTCGGGGTATCGGAGACGATGGGATGGCGCGTGACCGGCACCCCCGTCGAGTGCTTCATGGAGGGTAACGAGCAGGCCTACGGGGACGGGTCGCCAGCTCCCCAGTTCAACGGCACCGGCACCGAGGACTTCTACAACGGCGGCTGGTACTTCAACCAGGGCCCGTTCTCCAACCCCCTCAACGGCGCTCCCGCGGTACAAAACAACGGAGGCTGTCAGATCAACCTCAACGCCTACCGGTTGATGTTGGCGAACGGGGTGCCCTTCTCCTCGTCGATCAATTTCGGCATCCAGCATGGCGGGTTGAACACCACGCCCAGCAACTACTCCTCCACGGCCTACTGGTACGGCCGTGCGGGAACATCTCCTGCCCTCAACCAGCCTCTGAGTCTCCAGAACGGATGGACTCCGGCTACGGGCGCCGACGCGCCTTCGTATGTGCAAGAAGGCAACTTCGTCAGGCTCGTCGGCGGGGTGACGGGTGGGTCGGTCGGGACGCCCATCGCCACGCTGCCCCCGAACCTGGCACCCAGCGCCGACGAGTGGTTCTCGGTGGTGACAGGGAACAACGTCGTCGCCCCGCTGGTGGTCCACTCCAACGGGACCGTCGTGTTGCACGCGGGCAACACAGGATTCGTGTCCCTGTCGGGCGTCATCTTGGACGTCGGGGCATCCACGTCGTACCAACCCTTGGCCCTCCAGAACGGGTGGTCGCCGGCGGGCGGGACCCATGGTCCGGGGTGGGCCCCCGGCTATGTCCAGAACGGCAGCTACGTGGAGCTCACCGGCGGGCTCGTTGGGGGAGGCGTGGGCCAGGTGGTGGCCACGCTGCCCGCCAATCTCACCCCGCCCGCCGACGAGTGGTTCTCGGTGGTGACTGCCAACGATGTGGTCGCCCCCCTGGTGGTCCACCCCAACGGGACCATCGTCTTGAACGCGGGCAACCCGGGGTTCCTGTCGTTGTCGGGCATCGGGGTCCTCGTCCGTGCCGCCCCACCATCGAACCTCGGCCTCCAGAACGGTTGGTCGCCGGCACCGGGTACCAACTCGCCGGGCTTCGCCCAGCAGGGAGCGGAGGTGGACCTGCGGGGAGGAGCCACAGGAGGCCAGGTCGGCCAGACCGTCGCCACCTTGCCGTCGGGAGCCAGGCCGGCGGCTGACGAGTCCTTCTCGGCTGTGACGGCGAACAACCTGGTCGCTCCCTTGGTGGTCCACGCCAACGGGAGCGTCGTCCTGCAGGCGGGGAACCCCGGCTTCCTGTCGCTGGAGGATGTCCGCATATCGACGACCGGCTCGTCGGTGCCGGCAACCGTCCCCGGTGCTCCTGGGATCGGGCAGGCAACGGCCGGCAGCGCCTCGGCGACGGTCGCCTTCACGCCGCCGGCCTCTGACGGCGGGTCCGCCATCGGGTTCTACACCGCCACGGCCAAGGACTTGACCAACTCGGTTCGTGGGGGGCAGAGGGCGACTGGGACGGTGAGCCCCATCAAGGTGGCCGGTCTCACCAACGGCGATACCTACACCTTCACCGTGACCGCAACGAACAGCGTGGGTACGGGGCCGCCATCCGCGGCGTCCAATGCGGTCGTCCCTGTCGCGCCGACACCCGAGGCCGTGGTGGCCTCCAACCAGTTCGGCATTCCCAACCAGACGGACGTGTTCAGCGTGGCGAGCGACGGCTCGGTCCAAGTGTCCTGGGTCCAGGGGGCGGGCAACTGGAACGGGCCCATGCGCATCTCCGCACCTGGCCTGGCCCCCGCCGGGGCACGGCTGGCCGTTTCCCGGCAGTTCGGGACCTCCAACCAGACCGACGTGTTCGTGGTGGGGACCAACGGCGCCACCCAGGTCCTGTGGGTAGTTGGGGCGGGCAACTGGAGCGGGCCCCTGGCCATCACGCCCCCCAACACGGCCCCGGCGGGTGCCGGCCTGGCCGCCTCCAACCAGTTCGGCCTGCCCAACCAGACCGACGTGTTCGTGGTGGGCAACAACGGCGCCACCCAGGTCTCGTGGGTCGCGGGCGGCGGCAACTGGGGCGGACCACTGGCCATTGGCCCAGGTGGGTTGGCTCCAGCCGGGGCTCGTCTGGCCGCCTCCAACCAGTTCGGCCTGCCCAACCAGACCGACGTGTTCGTGTTCGACAACAGTGGCGCCACCGACGTGATGTGGGTCGTCGGCGGGGGCAACTGGGGCGGACCGATGGCCATCTGACGTCCGTCAGGGACAGCGTCGACCCACTCCCAGCCTGTTGGCGGGTCGCCCCCATCGACATCGACTCCGGTAGCCTCCATCCGTGGCTCTCCTGGTGCAGAAGTTCGGCGGCACCTCGGTGACGGACACCGACCGCATGCGGGCCGTCGCCGACCACGTTGCCCGCACTCGCCGACAGGGCCACGAGGTGGTGGTCGTCGTCAGCGCCATGGGCAAGACGACGGACGACCTCATCCGTCTGGCCAACGACGTCAGCCGCGTCCAGCCAGGCAGGGAGATGGACATGCTCCTGACCGCCGGAGAGCGGGTGTCGACCGCCCTGCTGTGCCTGGCTCTGGCCGAGTTGAACGTGGGAGCGGCTTCGTTCACCGGTAGCCAGGCCGGCATCATCACTGATACCACCCACACCCGGGCCATGATCCTCGAGGTCAAGGGTGATCGGCTCCGCGAGGCTCTTGCCGAGGGACGCGTCCCAGTGGTCGCGGGCTTTCAGGGTGTCTCGTCACGCCGGGACGTGACCACCCTCGGCAGGGGAGGCTCCGACACCACGGCGGTGGCCCTGGCGGCGACGCTGGGGGCCGAGGCGTGCGAGATCTACACCGACGTCTCGGGGGTGTTCAGCGCCGACCCCCGCATCGTCCCGGGCGCCCACCGGCTGCCCCAGCTCTCGTACGAAGAGATGCTCGAGATCGCCGCCAGCGGCGGCCGGGTCCTCGCCCTGCGATCAGTGGAGTTCGCTCGCAATCATCACGTGCCGTTGCACGTTCGATCCAGCTTCACCTGGGAGCCGGGCACGTGGGTCAAGGAGGAGAACCGTTCCATGGAGCAGGCGATCGTCTCGGCCGTGACGCACGACACCTCGGAGGCGAAGGTGACGGTGACCGGAGTGCTCGACCGGCCCGGCATCGCTGCCCGGTTGTTCCGTGCCCTGGCCGACCGGACGGTCAACGTCGACATGATCGTGCAGAACACCTCCCTCCATGGGACGACCGACATCTCCTTCACCGTGCCCAAGGACGACCTCGCCGTCAGCCTGGAGGTGACCAGGGAGCTGGCGCCCCAGATCGGCGCGTCCGACGTGACCGGAGACAGCGATGTCGGGCGGGTGTCACTGGTCGGCGCCGGGATGAAGACCCACCCCGGCGTCACAGCGACGATGTTCGAGACGCTCTCGGGCGAGGGGATCAACATCGAGATGATCTCGACGTCTTCCATCCGCATCTCCTGTGTCGTCCGCACGGATGCCGTCGAGCCTGCCGTGCAGGCCCTCCACGAGGCCTTCAAGCTCGCTTGAGCCCTAGAACAACCGACGCGACGGCAGCCAGCCGCTCGGTACCCCCTCCTGCCACGTAGAATCTGAGCGTGCGAGTCGCCATTCTCGGAGCCACCGGCCAGGTGGGCACGGTCATGCGTGCGGTGCTGGCCGAGCGAAGCTTTCCCATCGACGACATGCGCTTCTTGGCCTCGTCGCGCTCGGCCGGTCGCCGACTTCCATGGGCCGGAGGCGAGGTCGAGGTCGAGGACGTCGAGGCGGCCGACCTGCGTGGCGTGGACATCGCCCTGATGTCGTGCGGTGCTTCCGCCTCTCGTCGGTTTGCGCCCCGGGCGGCCGATGCGGGCGCCGTCGTGATCGACAACTCGTCCGCTTGGCGCATGGACCCGGAGGTGCCCCTCGTGGTGCCCGAGGTCAACGGAGACGCCCTGTCGCGGATCGCCAAAGGCATCGTCGCCAACCCGAACTGCACGACCATGGTTGCCATGCCGGTGCTCAAGCCGCTGCACGACGAGGCCGGGCTCCGGCGCCTCGTGGTCTCGACGTACCAGGCCGTGTCGGGACAGGGTGGCGCAGGCGTGGCCGAGCTGGACGAGCAGCTGCGCAAAGGGCTCGATCGGGCCGTCGACCTCACCTTCGACGGTTCCGCGGCGGAGCTGCCGGCACCGGAGGTCTTTCCGGACCACATCGCCTTCAATGTCGTCCCGATGGCAGGCAAGCCCGTGGACACCGAGAGCTCGGAAGAGCACAAGTTCCGCGACGAGAGCCGCAAGATCCTCGACATCCCGGACCTGCCTGTCTCCTGCACCTGCGTTCGGGTGCCCGTCTTCACCGGACACAGCCTGTCGCTGAATGTCGAGTTTCACCGCGAGCTGGCGGTCGAGCGTGCTCTCGAGCTCCTCGCCGACGCTCCGGGCGTCGAGGTCGTGTCCGCTCCCACTCCGCTGGGCGTGGCTGGTTCGGACACCGTGCAGGTGGGCCGCCTGCGGCGGGATCCCGGTTGCAAGAATGGGCTGGCCCTGTTCGTCTCCGGCGACAACCTTCGCAAGGGGGCCGCCCTCAACGCGGTGCAGATAGCCGAAGCTCTCTTGCCACGTCTCGGCTGAGGGCCGTCGAACGCCCTCACGGGGTGAACGCTTGGGCAGCGGTGACGCCAGCGGTGATGATGAGCGTCAGCAGCCCCAGGCACCCGGCCGCGGTCCCGAGCAGGGCGCTGAACCCGGGTCCCCTCGCCGGGCGCGCCAAGGCGACGACAAAGGGAAAGGCGGCGATGAAAAAGCGCGGTCGGGCGCCGAGCGGACCCGAGCTCAGGACCAGTGCCATGGCCACGGCGGCGTAGATCGTCACCACTGCTGGAGGCTTCCAGTGCCAGAGCAGGATGGCGGCGGCGACCAACACGAACAGACCGATGGTCGGGACCAGATAGTCGGGCATCCCGGGATGGTCGAAGGCCAACCTGGCCTTGTCGACGGTCGCGGTCCACGGGTGGAACCCACCCTGCCAGAATTCGTTCTCGATCCGGTACCAGAACTTGATGTCGCCGGTCCGGTGCCACAGGTACGCCTGGTAGGTGATCCAGCCCGTCGGCGCGAGCACAGGAGCGAGGAGGGGGAACCACCGTCCGCGTCTGAGGCGGTGCCCAAACCCCTCGGGGCCCTCGCGATCATCCCGAGCGGGGTGGTGCAGGACCGCCGCTCCCGCAGCCCAGGCGCAGCAGGCGGTCAAGGCCAGGCCCTCCGGAGCCGTGGCGCTGGCCGCGGCCGCCGCCAGTCCCGCGACCAGCCAACGTCCTCGCATCAGGGCGAACAGGCAGATCACGGCCAGGACGACGAGCAGACCCTCCGTGTAGACGAGCGAGAGGGTCATCGCTCCGGGGAAGAAGCACCACAGCGCCGTCGCTCGGTCGGCGATCCTAGCGTCGGTGATCCGCCGGACGAACACCCACACACAAACGGAGGCCACAGCCCCGATGACGAAGGTCGTGAGGACCCCTGCGTACAGGATGTTCAGCCCGGTCACGAAGACCGTGATGCGTAGGAGCACCGGCAGCAGCGGCAGGAACGCGACGGATGGAGTGGCGGACCAGTCGATCGGCTGCAGCTGGGTCGAGTAGCCATGGGCGGCGATGTGCATGTACCAGGCGCCGTCGAACATCCCCAGCGCCTCGAAGAACGACCCCTTGGGCGGGTTCAGGGGGAACGAGCTGCCATGAAAGTGCTGGGTGGAGAGGCCGATGTGGAGCGCGATCACCACTCCGATGGCGGTGGCGACCACGATCCGTGAGGCCAGGTACAGGCCAAGCGGGCGAGCAACCGTCCGCAGAGCCGGCCGGATGTTCTCGACCGCACGCCGGCCACGGTCGGCCAGATAGGTCCGCAGCACGTCGAGCGCGGGCTGCGGGTGGGCGGGGAGCCGCTCTTGAAGCTCGAGGTCGGCCACTAGCGCTCCGGTCCTGGCGGCACTCGTTCCAAGGCTAGGTCAGGGCGTGAAGGTCCACGCCGAATTGACAGCGGCAACGACGACGAGGGTGAGCAGGGCGAGAAGCGTGGCCGACGCTCCGAGGAGGGCGCTGAAGGCGGGTCCCTTGGCCGGTCTGGCCATGGCGACGACGAAGGGGAAGGCAGCGATGTAAAAGCGCGGCCGGACGCCCAGGGTCCCCGAGGACATGACGAAGGCCATCACGAGGGCGGCATAGATCGTGACGACTGCGGGCGGCTTCCAGCGCCACAGCATGATGGCGGCGGCCGCCAGCACGAACAGGCAGATCGTTGGTACGAGAAAGTCCGGTATCTCAGGCATGTGCCAGGCCTGTATGACTCTCCCGATGGTCGAGGTATACGGGTTGAACCGTCCGTCCCAGAAGCTCCTCTCCGCCCAGTACCAGTAGGTGATATCGCCGGTTCGTTGCCAGAGGTACGCCATGTAGGCGAGAAAGCCAATAGGAGCCAGCAGAGGTGCGGTCAGCGCCAGCCAGGCCCGCCGAGGCCGGGCCACTCGGGCCTCCGCTGTGCGCGGGAGCTCGGTTGTGGCCAGCGCACCGGGACCGAGGCGGGCGACGGGCGGGGTCTGCGGACGCCGAAGCAGTGCGGCTCCGGCTCCCCAGGCACAGGCGCCGACGAGCGCGAGCCCGGCCGGGGCGGTGGCACCGGCCAGCAGTGCCGCCACGCCGGCGAGCAGCCAGCGCTGCCGCATCAGGGCGTACAGGCAGACCACCGCCAAGACGACGAGCAGGCCCTCGCTGTAGACGAACGACAAGGTGAAGGCGCCGGGGAAGAAGCACCACAACGCGGTCGCCCGATCGGCCGTGGGACCGTCGGTGAGATACCGAACGAACAGCCATATGGCCACCGATGCAACGGCTCCGATCACGAAGGCCGTGAGGATGCCGGCGTGCAGGGCCTTCAGGCCGGTGACGAACGCTGTCGCCTTCACCACGAGCGGGAGCAGGGGCAGGAAGGCGACGGACGGAAGATAGGCACCCACCGGGTGTAGCTGTGTGTCGTAGCCGTGGCTCACGATGTGGAGATACCAGCCCCCGTCCCACATTCCCAGCGCCTCGAACAGGGGCCGGCTCGTGGAGTGGTCGGGAAACCAGCCCATGTTGAAGTGTTGGTTGGACGCTCCCAGGTGGAGCGCGATGACCACCCCGATGGCGGCGTAGACGACGAGCCTCGACGCCAGGTACACCCCCAGGGGCCGGACGAGGAGGCGAGCCGCCGGAGGGAGCCGATCGCGTGCACGGTCGATCAGCCCCGGCAGCGCCGCCGTCAGCCCGCGAAGCAATCCCGGCTCGAGATCGGTCCGGATCACCGTCCGCTCCGGGACATCGATGTCGGCCACGCGGGACTTGCCTTTCAATCCTTGGGCGTCAGGGGGTGAACGCCAGATGCAGGTTGATGAACGAGACGAGGATGAGGGTGAGCAACCCCAAGGCGCCTGCGCAAACGCCGAGGAGAGCGTGGAAGGCGGGGCCTCGGACCGGTCGGGCCAGGGCGACGACGAAGGGGAACGCGGCGATGAAGAAGCGGGGTCGTGCCCCGAGTACCCCTGACGAGAGCACCAGGGCCATGGTCACGGCAGCGTAGATGGTGACGACGGCCGGCGGCTTCCAGAGCCAGAGCGCGACCGCGGCCGCGGCCAGGACGAGGAGCCCCAGTGTGGGGATCACGAAGCTCGGCACTCCCGGTTGGTTGATCGCTTGTTGCTCGAGGTGGCCCGTGACTGCCCATGGGTGGAACCCGCCGTTGAAGAAGCGCTTCTCGACCTGGTACCAGAACGTGAGGTCACCGGTTCTCCGCCACAGGTATGCCTGGTACACCAGCCACCCCATAGGAGCGAGGAGGGGCGCCAGAAGGGGAGAGGTCGTGGTCGACCATCGTCGCCATCGCGATGCCGGCATCGTCGAAGTCGTGCCGTCGCCTGAGACGGCCAGATGCCTTCCGACCGCGAGCGGGGGCTCAGCCCGTTTGGCCAGGATGGCGGCGCCGGCAGCCCACGCGCAACAGGCGAAGAGGGCCAGGCCTTCGGGAGCAGTGGCACTCGCTCCCGCAGCAGCGATGCCGGCTAGCAGCCACCGCCCGCGCATGAGGGCGAAGAGACAGACGACGGCGAAGACGACCAGCAACCCCTCGGTATAGACAAGTGACAGCGTCACCGCGCCCGGGAAGAAGCACCACAGGGCCGTACCACGGTCGGCGGTTGGCGTGTCCGTGAGGTGCCGCACGAACAGCCAGACGCAGATCGACGCGACGGCCCCGATGAGGAAGCTCGTCAAGACGGCAGCCTGCAGAATGGCGAGGCCCGACACGAACTGGGAGATCCGCAACAGCACGGGGAGCACCGGTAGAAACGCCGTGCTGGCGGTGAAGGAGCTCGGAGGATGCATGGCGGTCGTGTAGCCGTGCGTGGCGATCCGCATGTACCAGCCGCCGTCCCAGGTGCCCAGCGCCTCGAACAACGGCCGCCCCGGCGAGCTGGCCGGCCACGGTCCCGTGAAGTGCTGGGTCGAGATGCCCACGTGCAGCATGATCACCACGCCGATGGCCACGTAGACGACGACTCGGGATGCCAGGTACAGACCCAGAGGTCGCGCCAGCATCTTGGCGGTCGGCCACAGCCGCTCGGCCGCTCGACTGCCGGCACGCGTCAGACGGTCCGACCGTCCGGATGCCTCCACGGCGCGCCCCGGAGCGTGTGCCCGAACGCCGACGTCTGTCACTTCTCGTTCCCGTTGGTCTCTCATGGAGGGGGTGGCCGGCAGACACTTCGCCGCGGCGCCCCCGCAGACCTCCAGGGAAGACGCCGCCCACTGCGACCGCCAGTGCGGTGACCAAGTATGGCCGGTGTCCCGCGGACCGAGGACACATCCGCCGTCACGGCGTCGGCAGCGGCCGCATCCAGAGGTCCATGGTCTCCACCGTGCCGAGATGGCTGGCGCCGGCCGTCGAGGTCGCCGGGGCGGGATCGTGCGGGCCACTGACCACCAGCAGGGCCTGGTCGGGACCCCGGACCTGCTCCGCCGGGCCGTACGTGTTGCTCCCGGGGGCCTCGACGTGGACGGCCACCCCGGCCTTCTGCAGCTCGATGATCACGGAGGCGGCGAGCGGGGCCTGCGCCTGGTCGGCGAACTGGACTCTGAGGTCGTGGACGTGCATCGCCCGGGTCGGCTGCTCCACCAGCTGGACGGCATCGTATCGACCGCGGTCGTTGCTGTAGCCGATCGGTGGATTCCGGATGAACGACCAGGCCAGAGCCAGGCAAGGAACGGCCGAGCCTGCGACCAGCAGCACCGACGCCGCTGTCCGGACGCGTGCAGCCGACGATCTCCCCCCCGCACTGGTCCGCAGCCAGCCAAGAGCGAGAACGCCTACACCGGGCCGACGACCTGCGTGGTGGCGACGACCGCCGACCCGGCGGCCACCACCGACACGGCTCCCAGGGCCATGGCGAACCGGTCACGACGCCGCCAGCCCACGACGGCGACGCCCAGCGCCACCAGGACGCCGACCCCGAAGCCGAGGTACCGGCCCGTGTACGTGGATCCGGGGCCGTTGAACTGGTTGGGCTCGCAGCAGGGAGTCTCTTCGGACTTCAGTGGAACCGTGGTGGCGTAATACGCAACCCCCCGAAAGGCCTGCATGCGGGTGTGGGTCCCCCCGGCCTCCTGATCTGTCGGCGGGTGCTCGAAGAAGGTGACGATCTGGCGGATGTTTCCCGGAGACTGGGTCGTCTGCTGGATCAGGGAAGGTACCCACACGAGGCCGAGGAGCACGCCGGTCGCGGCCAGGACGGTGCGCCGGCGCGTCCGGCCGGTCGCTACCTTCTCGTCCCTCCTCCGCCAGGCCGCCCATCCCCACAACCCGGCGCCCACGACCAGAACGGCGAGCGCGGTAGGGGCGGTTCCCAGCTCGGTCTGGACGACGAAGGAGCCCACGATGGCCGCCCACAGCAGGGAGATCGTGGAACCGTTCGCCGCCGCGGCGACCAGAACCATCATGAGCAGGATCGGCAGCGCGAGGAGGGCCGGGTTCCACGGGCTGTAGAGCGAGAAGAGCGCGTGGGCGAAGAACAGGAGAGCACCGACCACGAGAGCTCCCCACCGAGCGGCCGACTCACCAGCCCGGGCGCGGATCACGGCGACGACGGCGATGGCACACAAGGCGTTGATGAGAAAGGCACCGAGGAAGAGCGCCTGTGCGTTCTGGTGCAGGGCCCAGTAGAGAGGCGCGACCAGGTAGAAGTAGGCGGGGCCAGGATGGAACCAACCGAAATGCGAGTACGGCCCCAACAGCTGGTGCCCGCCGAGGGTGTCTCTGATGGCTGTCTCCATGATGGCGACGTCGCCCCAATGGATGAACGGCTGATGGAGGGTGAATGCCAACTTGACGCCACCGACCACCAGGGGAACGAGCAACACAACGAACGAGAGGGGGGCGGGAGCTCTCAGGAGACGTGGGCGACCGCGGCGCGGACCCTCGGCGCCCACGGAGCCACGAGCGTCGCGAGGGGCGCCGGCCGTTGCGAGTTCGGACTGCTCGACGAGCTCCACGCTCCTATCCTCGCAGTTCGGTACCCCCCCGGCGGACAAGGGTGGGCGGCGCTGGGGAAGCTCCGCCCCATTAGCATGCTCGGCCGTGCCCCGCGCCCTGATCACCGGGATCACCGGCCAGGACGGCCGGCATCTGGCCGGCCTGCTCGTCGGGAAGGGTTACGACGTCCACGGCATGGTCCGCGGCCAGAACAACCCCAAGATCCAGATGGTCCAGGACGAGACCCCCGAGCTGGAGATCATCGAGGGAGACCTCCAGGATCTCTCGTCGCTCATCGCCGTGGTCGAGCAGGTCCAGCCGGACGAGGTCTACAACCTCGGCGCCGTCAGTTTCGTGGCGTTGTCGTTTCGCCAGCCCGAGCTCACCGCGGACATCAGTGGCGCCGGGGTGCTCAGGCTGCTGGAGGCGATCCGGGTCGTCGGCGGGTCCGACGGAAATCCCATCCGCTTCTACCAGGCGTCGTCGTCGGAGATGTTCGGCAAGGTCCGCCAGACACCCCAGAACGAGACCACGCCCTTCCACCCGCGATCTCCGTACGGGACGGCCAAGGTCTTCGGGCACTACACGACGCTCAACTACAGGGAGTCGTACGGGCTCCACGCCTCGAGCGGGATCCTGTTCAACCACACCGGGCCCAAGCGGGGGCTCGAGTTCGTCAGCCGCAAGGTCTCCAACGCCGTCGCCCGCATCAAGCTCGGCCTGCAGGACATCCTGACGCTCGGGTACCTCGACTCCTCTCGCGACTGGGGCTACGCCGGCGACTACGTCGAGGCCATGTGGCGCATGCTCCAGCAGGACGAGCCCGGTGACTACGTGGTCGCCACGGGCCAGACCCACACGATCCGCGAGCTGCTCGACGTGGCCTTCGGCGCCGTGGGCATCGACGACTGGGGGCAGCACGTGCGCACCGATCGCCGGTTCCTCCGCCCCGCCGAGGTGGATGTCCTCATCGGCGACGCCAGCAAGGCCCGGAACCAGCTGGGATGGGAGCCGACGCTGGACTTTCAGACCCTCATCAAGGTGATGGTCGACCACGACCTCGAGCTGGAGGCCCGAAAGGCGGGCGACCGCTAGTCGTCATGGACGAGGCTTCGGTGCGCCGGCTGGCCCGCTCGGCGGGCGGCATCCTGCGCTGGCCGATGGAGCTCGTCGGCGAGGTGCTGGGCGGCTTCGGTCGGGTCCGCCCACCAGAGCCGGCCCCGCCTCCCGCCCAGCGTCCGGTCGTCGGCCCCCGGTCGGGTGGCCGTTCGGTGAGTCGTTCCCGCGGACGTGCGGCACGGGTCGGCTCGACGCCGGTGCCACGTACTGGACGGACTTCCTCTACGACGACCACGGTGCGACGGGGATCCCCGACGTCACCCTCGAGCCGCTCAGCCTGACCATCCCGCGCGGCACCTATACGTATCGAAAGGGCCCGGCGGCCGGCAACGGGGCCGACCTCTTCCGGGCCGCGGTCGGCCTCGATGCGACCTCCACCTGGTGGCGCGTCGACTGGAACACCCTGATCGAACCGACGGTGCCGATCGCCGCCTGGGCCCTCGGCGTCGATCCGGGTCGCACCGACGTGACCGAGTGGGGGGCGGGCACGGGCATCCGGGCCGCCGGCGTGGACCACCTGCTGGTCGTTTCTGGCACCGGCGCGTGGCTGGTCGAGCTGGCGACCGGCAACCGGCAGACCATCGCCTCGCTCGGGGGCGCCCACCACGTGGACCTGGCGGCACGGTCGTTCGTCGTGCGCCTTCCCCGCGCCGCCCTCGATCCCACCGGGACGTGGACGGTGCGTCTCGCTGCCGGCCTCGCCACCGACACCGGCGACGGCTTCGCCTCCGTGGACGAGGACCAGCACGCCCTCCCCGGCCAGCCCTCGGTCTACAACGTGTTCTTCCGGACCTACGAGCAGGAAGCGCCGCACCTCAACTTCTGGATGGACCAGGCCCAGGCCGCCGCCCTCACCGAGGGAGACGTGTCCGCCTTCGCCCTCACCGTCGACTGGTCCGACCTGGCTGCGGGACGGACCACCCCGGAGCCGCTCCCGACCGGCCTCACCAACCGGTGGTTCGTGTCGAGCCTCGACCTGGGCCAAGGCGTCGGTGCCCACCCGGTCTTCGATACCGAGCCGTTCTTCCTCGGACGGGTGCAGCCCTGCGCCGTGTACGTGCCCGGCACGTACGATCCCGCCCGCCCGGCGCCGCTGACCCTCCTGCTGCACTCCCTCGGGCTGCAGCACAATCAGTTCGGCTCGCTGGATCCCCGCTTCCTCCAACAGACCGCCGACGATCGCGCCTCGATCTGTGTCATGCCGTTCGGCCGGGGGCCCACGGGGTGGTACTTCGACGAGGCCGAGCTCGACGTCTGGGAGACGTGGGCTCGGGTCGCCGACGCCTACGAGACCGACCCGGACCGCACCGTCGTCGGCGGCTACTCGATGGGCGGCTACGGCGCCTACAAGCTGGCCCTCGGCTACCCCGAAGCCTTCTCCAAGTCCGTCGTGCTGGCCGGCCCGCCCACGTGCGGTGTGCGCCTGCTACCCGGCGTCGACATCCCCGGCACGCTCGATCCCGACTCCCACTGCGCACGCGAAGGGGAGACGTTCAGGCTCCTGGGCAACGCCCGTTGGCTCCCGTTCTACGTGGCCCACGGCGCCCTCGACGAGTTCGTCCCCGTGGAGTCGGTCCTCGAGCAGGTGGTCGAGCTGGACCGTCTCGGCTATCGGTACCGCTTCGAGCTCTACCCGCTGGAGGACCACATCGGCTGGGTGGTGCAGGACGCCTTCTCGTCCGCCGCGGCGCACATGGGCACGGACCTGCGCCAGGCCGATCCCGGCCACGTCACCTTCGCCTGGTATCCCGCCCTCATCCGCGCCGACCTCGGCATCGGGCCCGCCGGCGTGTGGTGGGTGCAGGACCTGGAGGGCCGCGACGCGGGCCCGGGTGTGCTGGCCGAGATCGACGCCCGCTCGCTGGCTCGACCGGACCCGACGATCGTCGCCCACCTCCACGGTGGTCTGCAGCTGAAGGGCGAGCCCACACCCGGCCTGGTGGCCGAGCAGACGTGGGCGACCAGCTCGCCACCTCGCCGCCACCTCGAGCTCGGGCTGCGGCTGCGCAACACGGCGGCACTGGCGATCGATGTGGCGCGGGCCGGCTTCCTGCCGGGTGAGGCCGGGGCCGTCCACGTGGCCACCGATGGCTCCACCCGCCTCACCCTCCGCAGCCTGCGCCCGGGCGCGGTTGTCCTGCTCGACGGCACCGTCGCCGCCACGGTCGGGCCGGACGGTACCGCCGTCGTGGCGGTACCCAAGGGCCGCCACGAGGTGGTCGCGTGAACCCTGGGCGGCAGGAGTCACCGAGCCCCCCGAAGAACTAGGGCTGCACACGTCCGCCGAGCGGGGGACAGAAGGATCTGGGGATGCGAGCACCGTTCACGAGGTCTGCCGTCGTCCTGGCGGCTGCCCTGGGGCTCGTGCTGACCGCCATCGCCGCGGCGCCGGCTTCTCCTGCTGCGACCTCTCCCGCACCCCGGGTCCTTCGCGTCGGCTCCTGGAACGGGATCCCGGGCTCCTACACCTCGATCCAGGCGGCCGTCGACGCCGCGCGTCCGGGCGACTGGATCCTGGTCGGACCGGGCGACTACCACGAGTCAGGCTCGACCGACTCCACACATCCCGCCGGTGTCCTGATCACGACACCGGGCATCTACCTGCGGGGAATGGATCGCAACGACGTCGTCGTCGACGGCACCAAGCCCGGATCGCCCGGTCCCTGCCCCTCCGGAGCCCAGTACCAGTCGACGCCGTCGACGGGCTGGAGCGGGATCGAGGTCTACAAGGCCAGCGACGTCTGGGTCCAGAACCTCAGCGTCTGCAACTACCTGACCAACCCCAAGGGCGAGCAGGGCAACGAGATCTGGTGGAACGGCGGCGACGGCGATCCCACCATCGGGATGGGGAGCTACTGGGGTGACTACCTCACCGCCACGTCCACGTACTCCAACGGGGTGAACCCTCCCTTCGGCGACTACGGCATCTTCGCCTCCAAGGCCAGCGGACCGGGCGTCATCGACCACAGCTACGCCTCGAACATGGGCGACGCCGGCTACTACATCGGGGGCTGTCAGACCAACTGCAACGCGGTGGTGCGCAACGCCCGCGCCCAGTACAACGCGCTGGCCTACTCCGGCACGGACTCGGGAGGAAGCCTGGTCATCGAGCACTCCGAGTTCGACCACAACAAGACCGGCATCACCAGCGACTCCGAGAACAACGACGACGCCCCGTCACCCGCCGACGGAAGCTGCCCGAACGGAGCGGCCGGACCGGAGGGCGGCCACTCCTGCGAGGTCTGGCACGACAACTACATCCACGACAACAACAACCCCAACGTGCCCGGCAACGCCACCAACGGCCTGGCCGGGGCCGCCCCCATCGGCACGGCGATGGTGCTGGCCGGGACGAGGAACGTCACCGAGTACCACAACACGATCGTGAACAACGGGGCCTGGGGGACGCTCATCGTCGACCAGCCCTACATGGGGACACCTCCGCCCTTCGCCCAGTGCCAGGGCGGGATCTACCTGGTGCCGGGGCAGGACTGCTACTACCAGGCCTTCGGCAACCAGGTGTTCGACAACACCTTCCGGCACAACGGCTTCTACGGCAACCCGACCAACGGGGACATCGGGCTCATCGCGCTTCCTCACGACCCGGGCAACTGCTTCAGGGGAAACACCGATCCGGCCGGGCTCACGAGCGATCCGCCCGACATCCAGAGCCCCCCGTACAACCCCTGCGGACAGCCCAACGCCGGCGACGAGGGGCCGTTGACGGCCGAGGTGCTGTGCGCCACCCAGCTGCTGGCGCCGTGCCCCAGCCTGCCGGGCGCCAGCTATCCGCGTCCCACCCACGTGGTGCTGCCGCCGGTCCCCCGCCAGCCCACGATGCCGAACCCGTGTGCCGGCGTGCCGGCGAACCCGTGGTGCCCGGCGCGGGCCGGCTAGATTCGCCACCGGGCTCGAGCCAAAAGGGGAGACCTCCGGTGACGGTCATCGACGCCGACACGCATCTGTACGAAGGGCGCGACGTCTGGGCCGCGCACGCCGATCCTGACCGGCGCCACCTGGCCCTGCGGATCGCCGACGACGATCACGGCCACGCCTGGCTGATGCTCGGGGACCGCCGCATCCACCTGGCCGAGGTCCACCACCCGGGCGACGTGACGAGCATGGGCCACTACCGGAGGCGGGTCCGAGAGGGGCTGCCGGCGGAGGTGCCGTACGACGAGGCCCTTCCCCGCCACTTCTGGGATCCGGCCGTCCGGCGCGACCGCCTCGACGAGATGGGGCTCGACGAAGCCGTGGTCTTTCCCAACTTCGGGCTGCTGTGGGAACGCCACCTGGCCTCGGACCTCGAGGCGACGAAGGTCAACATGGCGGCGTGGAACCGGTGGGCCGTGGCCGTCGCCCAGGAGGGGCAGGGTCGCCTCCACCCCGTCGCCCACCTCAGCCTGCGCGACCGGCCCTTCCTGGAGGACCAGCTGCGGCAGATGGCGGCGGGCGGCCTGCGGCTGGCGATGATCGCCCCCGCCCTGGTGGACGGCAGGCCGTTGTCGCATCCCGACCTCGACTGGGCGTGGTCGGCGTTCGAGGACCACGGGGTCACTCCGGTCTTCCACGTCGCCAACTTCCCCCAGCCGTTCCACGAGCGGTGGTACACCGGCGACCCCGACGACGTGGCCCCGGTGCTGTCGTCGGTGTTCATCTGGACACCACCGGCGCTGGCCCTGGCGGACCTCGCCGTCAACGGTGTGCTGGCTCGGCACCCGCGCCTCAGGGTCGGTGTGATGGAGCTGTCGGCCATCTGGGTGCCCATGTTCCTCCTCATGCTCGACGGCGGGTTCGACTTCCATGCCCGGTTCAACGGCCGCCCGCTGCACGATCTCGACCTGCGCCCGAGCGAGTACATCCGGCGCCAGGTCCGGGTCGCCGCCTTCGGCTACGAGCGACCCGACCGGCTCATCCACCAGGCCGGTGAGCTCTTCATGTTCTGCAGCGACTTCCCCCACGCCGAGGGCCTCGCCCGTCCCCTGGAGGACTACCGGGGCCTGTGCGGCCCGGTCGAGGAGGCGGCCACCGATCGCCTGTACGGCGGCAACGTGGCCTGGCTGCTCGGCGCCGACGCGTCCTGACGCCCGAGGTGATCCGCGGGCCGGGCGCAACGGTGAGGTTAGGTTCTCCACCCATTTGGGGGATAAAGGGAAGTGGAGTGCTCAGAGGGGGAGCGCCATGGAAGCAACAACCCGGCTGAGCCCACATCCCACGAGCGCCCGAGCGGCCAGAGAGTTCGTGGCCGAGACGCTGCTCCGGTGGGGGCGCCCCGATCAGACAGAGGCGGCGGTCCTGCTGACCAGCGAGCTGGTGACCAATGCCATCGTGCACGCGCGCACGCAGGTGGCGGTGACCGTGCAGCTGGACGACGCCAGCCTGCGGGTCGTGGTCGTCGACGAGAGCGCCGAGCCGCCCAACCGCCGAGAGGGGGCCGACCACCTGGGAGGCGGTCGGGGGCTGCGGCTCGTGGAGGCGCTCGCCGCCTCGTGGGGCGTTTCCCCCGAGGGTCACGGTAAAGCGGTGTGGTTCGAGCTGGCCTGACCGTGCTGCTGGCGGCTTCGCCGCCCCCGGGCGGGGCCCCATCCCCGCCCTCCTCCGAGCGGCGGGGGCCCCAGCCCCGCCGCCGGCCGTTCAGGTGAACAGGCCCTGGCGCAGCGCGGTGGCGATGGCCTGAGCCCGGTCGTTCACCCCGAGCTTGCGGTAGATGGACCGCAGGTGGGTCTTCACCGTCTCCTCGCCCACGACCAGCTGGGCGGCGATCATGCGATTGCTGAGACCGTCGACGAGCAGGCTCAGGACCTCGCTCTCGCGCTGGGACAGTCCGACCTGGCTCCCGGGCCAGATCCGTCCGCTGCCGACGTGGGCGGCCCGCATGGCGATCTTGGTGGCCATGGTGGGGTCCACGACCACCTCGCCGTTGCGCACCCGCACCAGATGATCGGCCAGCTGGACGCCGGTCGTCGACTTGAGCAGGTAGCCGGACATGCCCATGCGCAGCGCCTCGAAGAGCCGGCGCTCCTCGGCGTCGTCGGTGAAGATCACCACCCGGAAGGGCGGCTTGTCGGCGACTATCTCCGCCGCGACCTCGAGCCCGTTGGTGCCGCGGATGTTGATGTCGAGCAGCACCACGTCGGCGTCGAGCTCCTGGGCCCTGGCGCTCACGTCCTTGGTGAGGAGGACACCGCCGGCCAGCTCGACCCGGTCAGGGTGGCGGGCCAGCATGCCCTGCAGGCCCTCCATCACGATCTCGTCGTCGTTGACCAGGACGACGCGCACCGGCCGCCCGCCGGTCTCTCCCGGTTCGGTCGCCGTCACCGGAACACACCCGCTTGTGCCAGGCGGGCCAGCGCCTGGGGCCGGTCCCGCACGTTCAGGCATCGGTAGGCCGAGCGCAGATGGCTCTTGACCTCCACCTCGCTCATGCCCAGGCGGCAGGCCACCATCGTCGTGCGCTCGCCCCGAGCGACCAGCTCCAGCACCTTGCTCTGCTGCTCGGTGAGATCGAGCTGGGCGCCGGCCCACTGCCCACGCGGCTCGAGGTCGTCGAGCCGTCTCTGGGCGCCCGCCACGCCGGCATCCACCACGATGGCACCGTCGCCCACCCGTTCGATCTGCTCGACCAGCTCCTCGCCGCCGATGGTGATCAGGAGGAAGCCGGCAGCGCCCCGCTGCAGGACCGGTTGCGCGAACCGCGCCTCGTCCGGCCGGGCCAGGACCACGACGCGATGATCTCCCCACGCCTTGGCCACCCGGTCCACCTCGTCGAGGCCGTCTCCTCCGCCCAGCCGGGCGTCGAAGATCACCAGGTCGGCGGTCGCCCTGCCGTCCTCGGCCAGGGCGTCGGCCACGCTGGCGCCCTCCCCGGTCACCGTCACCCGGTCCTGGTAGGGGCGAAGCACCACCGCCACACCGGTGCGGACGATGTCCCGATCGCTGACGATCAGAACCCGGACGGGCCTGGCGCCACGCTCACGACGCACCGGAGACCTCCGGTGCGGTCGCAGCGCCGCAGGGGCATGGCGGTACCAGCGCTGCTGGGACGGCTGCTGCTGCCATGGCGGCCCTTCGCCTCGGGCACTGCGCGACGCGGAAGTCCAGATCCCCAATACCGGGGCTAGCGCACCTCCACCAGTGCGACTCCCTACCAGACTACCGAGGCCCGGCGCAGGCTGCTCGGGCTCCCGGCGGCCCATCGGCACGGACCCCGGCGCCTCGGGTTACCATCCGGGTGATGGACATCGAGGGCGTCCGTGGCCAGCTCGGTGCCGAGCACGATCGGCTCCAGGCCCTGCGGGACGAGTTCATCGAAGGCGGCCTGACCTCGCAGTCGGAGGAGGACAGCCTCGCCGAGCTCTCCTCGTCGGCCCAGCACCAGGCCGACATCGGCACCGAGACGTTCGACCGGGAGCGCGACGTCTCGATCCTGGAGCAGGTGGAGGCCGAGCTGGCCGACGTCGAGCTCGCTCTCCGACGGCTCGACGACGGCACGTACGGGACGTGCGAAGCCTGCGGCCGCGTCATCGGCGACTCGCGGCTGGAGGCCAAGCCCGAGGCTCGGTTCTGCCTCGACGACCAGGCCCGGGCCGAGCGCGACGTGCGGGGCCCATCCCGATCGTCGTAGTGCCGCGCCTGCGGACTGGCGCCGTGGGCGAGCGTCTACGAGTCGTCGGCCCGACAGTGGCCAACTACCTGCGGCGGTACGTGTTCGCGCCGCGCTATCGGCCCAACGAGCAGCTGCGCCTGGCGAGCAGCGACGGCACGCGCCTATCGGCGGCCCGCCTGGAGGGACCTCCCTCGGCGCCGGCGACAGTGGTCCTGGTGCACGGCTTCGTCAACTCGTCGCGCACCCCTGCGATCCACGACTTCGCCCGGCGCCTGGCTCGCGGTGTGCACGTCATCGTCCCCGATCTCCGGGGGCACGGCGGGTCGGGCGGTCGCTGCTCGATGGGCGTAGAGGAGCCGGAGGACGTCGCCGCCGCCGTCGCCGCCGCCGCGCCGGGGCTGCCCGTGGTGACCGTGGGGACGAGCCTCGGTGGCGCCTCGGTGCTGCTCCATGCCGGCAGGTTCGCGGGGGTGGCCGGCACGGTGGCGATCAGCGCCCCGGCCTGGTGGGGGTCGTTCGAGCGCGAAGGCTCTGACCGGGTTCGTCGCTTCATCGGCTCGCCGGTCGGCCGCACGGTGCTCGGGGTGTTGCTGCGCACCCGGGTCGTCTCGAGCTGCGAGGGTGTTCCAGACTCGAGCGAGGTCGTCGGCTCGATCTCGCCGGCGTTCACCGTCGTCGTCCACGATCCCGACGACGGGTACTTCGGTCCTGAGCACGCCGAGCGGCTCTACCACTGGGCCCGTCAGCCCAAGGATCTGTGGTGGTACCCCGGCGCCGGCCACGGCACGGATCTGCTCACACCCGAGCTGGCCGAGCGGTTGCTCCTGGAGATCGACGTACGTCTACGGCCGTCGGCCGCCCTCACCACGGCAGCTGTCCCTGCGCGGGGCCCGGATCAGAACCACGGCGCCGGCGGGGCGAGGGGGTGGGCGCCGAGGCGGGCGGCTCGACATCACCTGGCGCGTCGAGGTCGTCCATCCCCTTGGCCATGAGGTAGCCCCGCGCCCGCTCGGACCGGGGGTAGCGGCTCACGATGGCCCAGAAGTCCCGGTTGTGGTGAGGGATCTCCAGGTGGGCGAGCTCGTGGACGACGACGTAGTCGAGCACCCAGCCGGGCAGGCCGGCCAGACGGGTCGAGATGCGGACCGAGCCGTCCGCCGGGGTGCAGGATCCCCACCGCCACTGCTGGTTGTCCACCCAGCGGACGCTGCGGGCCGGAGGCAGCCGGTAGCGGGCGGCGAGGGTCTGGGCCCGGCGCTGGAGATCGACGCTCTCGGCCACCGCCTTGCGCCCCATGCGACCGACCATCTCGGCGACCCAGCGCTCTTCCTCGGCCTTGGTCATCGTGGAGGGGATCGACACCCGCAGCACGTCACCCACCTGACGGGCCTGCACCGTGCGCCGGCGCCGGGGGCTGCGAACGACCTCCACCTCCACGGCGGGGAACCTACCGCTCCCAACGGGCCGGCGGGGGCGATGGCCCGGTAGCCTCGCGCCGTCGGGGCCGGTCCTCGACCGTCGTGACGAGCACCGAGCGTGGGAGGACACCAACGATGGCGCTGCCGCTGGACAAGCTGGGGACCGTCTTCGAGGAGCGCACCGCGGTCATCGACGGCGAACGCGCCAAGGCGTACGCCGCCGCGACCAACGACGACAACCCCGCCTACACCTCCGGCAAGTACGCGCCGCCGGTGTTCGGAGTGGTGCCCACCTGGGAGGCCATGGGGCTGGCGGCGACCATCGTCCCCTCGGAGGCGGTGATGATGATCGTGCACGGTGAGCAGGACATGCACTTCCACCAACCGCTCGTGCCGGGCCTCGAGATCACCACCCGCGCCGAGGCGTACAGCATCCGCGTCGTCAAGTCGGGGACGCGGTACGCCATAAAGGTGGTGAGCACGACACCCGGTGGCCAGCCGGTGCTCGACCAGTACGTCACGATGTTCGTTCGCGGTATGACCGACGGGGAGAGCGGTGGCCCGGACAAGCCCGACCACACCTTTCCTCGCGACGCACGATCGTCGCCTGTCGGTGAGCACACCGTGCACGTCGACGAGGACCAGACGTTCCGGTACCGGGACGCGTCGGGGGACATGATGCCTATCCACGTCGACGACGCGTTCGCCAAGAGCGTGGGCCTGCCGGGCATCATCGCCCACGGGTTGTGCACCATGGCCATGACCAGCCAGGCCGTAGTCAAGCTGGGGGCCGACGGGGACCCGAGTCGCGTGCGGCGGCTCGCCGTGCGCTTCGCGGGCAACGTCTTTCCCGGCGACGACGTGACGACGACGGTCTATGACGCCGGCACCGCCGACGATCGGCGGGTCTACGCCTTCGAGGCCACCAGCCGTGGCGATCGGGTGATCACCCACGGTCGCGCCGAGGTCGGCGCCTGAGGGCCGGCCGGTGCTGGCCGCTGCGCGACGGTGATGGTCGCGCTCCGTCTGTTCGCGGCGGCGAGAGAAGCGGCCGGCACGGGCCGCGCCGAGATGAGCGGGCGCACGGTCTCCGAGGTGCTGGCCGAGGCCCGTGAGCGGTTCGGCGACGATTTCGTCCGGGTGCTGGCCACGAGCCGCGTGTGGGTCAACGGACAGCCTGCCCACGACGACCGCCAGCTCTCGGCGACCGACGAGGTCGCCGTGCTGCCTCCCGTGTCGGGTGGGGCCGCCTGATCAGGTCGGGTGGCCGTCAGCCCTTCTTGGTCTCCCAGAAGATCTTGTCGATCTCGCCGATCTGGTCGAGCAGATCCTGGGCCACCTTCTCGTCGCTCGTCGCCTTGGAGGCGCCGGCCGCCTTGGTCGCCTTCCAGAACAGCTCGTGCAGCTGCGGGTACTTCTCCAGGTGGGGCGGCTTGAAGTAATCGGTCCACAGCACCCAGAGATGGTGCTTGACCAGCTCCGCCCGCTGCTCCTTGATGGTGACGGCGCGGGTCTTGAAGACGTTGTCGTCGGAGGCGTTGAACTTCTCCATGCACGCCTTCACGGAGTCGGCCTCGATGCGCGCCTGGGCCGGGTCGTAGACGCCACACGGCAGGTCGCAGTGGGCGTGGACCGGCTCGGGGGCCGAGATGCGGTCGACGAGGGCCAGAAGACGGGAGGCGATTCGCATGAGGAAGCTCCTTGGGAGAGACGCTCGGTGGGCTCGATGACTCCAAATCCGCACGTGGTTACCCTACCGCCGGCCCCGCCGAGGAAAACACCGTGACCTGGGGGAGGCTGGCCGCCAGGGCGACGGCGGCGGTGGCGACCGTCGTCGCCGGTGCCGTCGCACTGCGTTCGGTGCGGCGGGTGGAGGTCACGGGCGCCAGCATGCGGCCGACGCTGGAGCCCGGCGACCGTCTGCTGGTCCTCGCCGGGCGTCGGATCCGCGCCGGGGACCTGGTGGCCCTGCCCGATCCCCGGGAGCCGGCGCGGACCCTGGTCAAGCGGGTCGGCCTGGTGGACGAGGCCAAGCTGACGGTGCTCGGTGACGATCCATCGGCCAGCACCGACAGCCGCAGCTTCGGCCCCGTCCCCACGAGAACGGTGCTGGGACGGGCGATCTACCGCTACGGGCCGAGCGGGCGGGCCGGACCCATCGGGCGGGGCGGCGGGCCACCGCGCCGCTAGGGTGAGACGGCGGCGGGATGAACGTGTACGTGCGCGAGCTCTCGGCTGCCCTGGCGCGGACGGGCGTGGCGTGCGACGTCTACACGCGGGCCTGGTCGGACACGTTGCCGGCGACGGTCCCCGTCGAGCCCGGCCTGCGGGTCCACCACGTGCCCGCCGGCCCTCTGGCTCACCTGCCCAAGGAGGCCCTCCCCGGCGTGGTCGAGGAGTTCACCGAGGGTGTGCTCGCCCGGATGAACGGCGCATCGGCCGGGTCGGAGGGTCGTCCCGACGCCATCCACGCCAACTACTGGCTGTCGGGGATGGCCGGCCACGTTCTCAAGCACGAGCTCGGCCTGCCGTTGGTGTCCACCTTCCACACGCTCGACCGGGTGAGGGCCGAGGCCAGCCCCGAGGACGTGGGCGCGGCCGAGCCCGCCCGCCGGGCCGAGGCCGAGGCGCGCGTGATCGGCTGCTCCGACGCCGTGCTGGCCTCGTGCTCGGTCGAGGCGGCCCAGATCTCCGAGCTGTACGGAGGCGAGCCGTCACGGATCGAGATCGTGGCCCCGGGTGTGGACCACGCCTTCTTCTCGCCCGGCTATCGCCCCCAGGCCCGCCGGGCGCTGGGCCTTCCCGAGAGTGGGCCCGTCCTGTTGTTCGCCGGGCGCATCCAGCCGTTGAAAGGAGCGAGCGTCGCCGTGGAGGCGCTCGCCCGCCTCGAGCCCGGGCGCGATGCCGTCCTCGTCGTGGTCGGGGGCCCCAGCGGCCCGCGAGGACAGGCCGAGCTGAGCAGGCTGCACACCCTCGTCCGCCAGCTCGGACTCGACGGCCGCGTTCGCTTCGTTCCGCCCCAGCGCCACGAGATGCTGTCGACGTACTACCGCTCGGCCGACGTCTGCCTCGTGCCCAGCCGCTCGGAGTCCTTCGGGCTGGTGGCCCTGGAAGCCGCCGCCTGTGGCACGCCGGTCGTGGCGTCGGCCGTGGGAGGGCTGCGTACCCTGGTCGACCAGGGTCGTACCGGTTTCCTCGTCGAGGACCGCGACCCGGTGGCCTTCGCCGCCTACGTCGCCGCCCTGCTGGACGACCCCGCGTTGGCCGGAGAGCCTCTACGCCGAGCTCACCGACCGCCAGCTGGTGGACTGCCTGTAGATGGGCGCGGGCGCGGCGTCGGCTCGGGAGCTGGACGCGGTCGCCGCCCGCATCAGCGACTGGGCCGAGCGCCAGCTGAAGGCTGACGGAATGCTCGTGGCCGTGGACCACGATCCGGAGGCTCGCCGGTGGTACGCCCGCATGCGGGGAGAGGAGAAAGCCGTCATCACCGTCTGGCTCACCCTGCGCGAACGCAGCCTGCACCACGAGACCCAGGTGATGCCCGCTCCCGAGGAGAACGTCGAGGCCTGCTACGAGTACCTGCTGCGCCGCAATGCCAGCCTCATCGGCACACGCTTCGCGCTCGGTGCGGAGGACGCGGTGTACCTCGTCGGGCAGACCCCCGTCGGCGAGGTGAGCGACACCGCGCTGGACCACATCGTGGGGTCGGCCTACGCGTACACCGAGGAGTGCTTCCCGACGGCGATGTCGATCGGCTACGCCAGCCGCTTCCGCCGCCCTCGGCGCGGTTGGCAACCATGACCGGAGCCGTTGAGACAGGCGCGTGCTAGCGTGCGTGGGCGAGGCCCGAGGGGCGGAGCGGCGACTTTCGTTCGGGGAAGTGCGGGAGTTGTCGTGAGGTTCCTCGGGCCCGTTTCGCGCCGGGCCCGCCGACCGATGGCGTAGCCTCCGCCCGATGTCGAGGCCGCGTCTGGTGATCGTCGGCGGAGGCCGGATGGGCGAGGCCCTGCTCGGTGGGCTGCTCGCCACGGAGTGGGCCGAGGCGTCCGAGCTGGCGGTGAGCGAGAAGCTCCCGGGTGTTCGCTCGGCGCTCGTCGACCGGCACCCCGGCGTCGTCGTCGATGCCGCGCCGGTGGCTGCGGACGGCACGGTGCTGGCCGTCAAGCCCGACGACGCCGAAGCGGCGTGTCGGCAGGTGGCCGAGGTCGGCGCCGAGCGGCTCGTCTCGATCGTCACGGGCGTCGCCATCGAGCGGCTCGAGGACTGGCTGGGCGGTGGAGCCGCGGTGGTGCGAGCCGTGCCGAACACCCCTGCCCTCGTCGGGGCGGGGGCCACCGCCATCGCCGCCGGTCACCACGCCGGCGAGGCAGACGTGGGCTGGGCCGAGCACGTCCTCGGATCGGTCGGTCGGGTCGTGCGGGTACCCGAGCACCTGCTCGACGCCGTCACCGGGCTGTCGGGTTCGGGTCCGGCCTACGTGTACCTCGTGGTGGAGGCGCTGGTGGAGGCGGGCGTGCTCAACGGGCTGACGTGGGACCTGAGCCGGGACCTCGTCGTCCAGACCGTGCTCGGCTCGGCCCGGCTCCTGCAGGAGACCGGAGAACGGCCGGAATCTCTGCGCAGCGCCGTGGTCTCGCCGGGAGGAACGACGGCAGCGGGACTGGCCGTCCTCGAGTCGCGGGCGGTGCGAGGGGCCGTGCTGGAGGCGGTCGCCGCCGCCACCGACCGGGCCCACCAGCTCGGCCTGCACTGACCAGGTGGAGCAATCGGGCCCCGTGGCGTACAGTCGCTCCTGGGTGGAGAGGGGTGATTCCGCTGACCAAGGCACAGTATGCGACGGCCCGGTTCCTCACCGTGGCCGAGGTGGCCAGCCTCCTGCGGGTCTCCAGCATGACCGTGTACCGGCTGATCAACGCCGGCGAGCTGCCGGCCGTGCGCATCGGGAAGTCCTACCGGCTCCGTGAGGACGACGTCGACAAGTACCTCACCGACCGATACACCGAGGCTGGCTGACCGCTCACCCGTCCGGGATCACGCCACCTGCGGCCGGAGCTGACAGGCTGGCGCCGGTGTCAGCTCGGCGAAGGAACCGGGACACGATCTCGTTTCTCTCCGACTACGGCACCGACGACGAGTTCGTCGGCGTCGTGAAGTCCGTGCTTCGCCAGCTCGCTCGTCATGCTGTCGTGATCGACATCACCCACCAGCTGCCGCCCCACGACGTGAGGGCAGGAGCCCTGACGCTGCAGCGCGCCGCCCCGTACCTCGTGCCCGGTGTGGTCCTGGCCGTGGTGGACCCCGGCGTGGGCACGACCCGCCGGGCCGTCGCCGTGGAGGTGGAGCACGACCCGCGCTGGGTGTTCGTCGGTCCGGACAACGGGGTCCTGGCCCCGGCCCTGGACGCGCTCGGTGAGAGGGGCCGGGCCGTGTCGCTGGGCGATCGCCGACGCTCTGTCGTCGGGCCTCCCACCGGTGCCACCTTCGACGGTCGAGATCTCTTCGCGCCAGCTGCCGCCCGCCTGTGCACCGGGGCCGACCTGGCGGACCTCGGTCCGCTGATCGATACCGCCAGCCTCGTGCCCGGGCCCCGACCGTCGCTCGTGCACAAGGAGACGGGCGTGGCCGCCGAGGTCCTCTGGATCGACCGGTTCGGGAACGCGCAGCTCGCGGCGCGGCCCGAGGACGCTGCCGACCTGGGCGAGCTCGTGCGTCTGATCCTCCCGAGCGGCGAGGTGGTCGCTCGCCGGGTCGCTTCCTTCGCCGACATCGGGCCGGACCAGGTGGGGCTGGTGGTCGACTCCTCGGGCATGATCGCCGTGGCCCTCGATCGCCGGTCGGCTGCTGGCGAGCTGGGGCTGGCGGCCGGCGACGAGGTCGTCCTCGACAGGCTGGACGCGAAACGTGGGTAGAAGTCGACGGTGAACCTGGCCACCATCATCGATCCACATCCCGCCGACGCGCCGGCCCTGCTGAGCGACGAAGGTGTCGTCACGACCTACGGCGAGCTCCGCCGTCAGGTGGCGGGGATGCGGGGAGGCCTGGCCCGTCTGGGCGTGCACCCGGGTGACCGCGTCGCCATCATCTGTGCCAACACGCCCGCCTTCGTCGTGGCCTACCTCGCCATCCTCGGCGTCGGCGCCGTCGCCGTGCCGATCGACCCCGCCTACCCGCTCGCCGCCATCGAGCGCGAGGGGCGGACGCCGTCGCCGCGCTCGACCGCAACGCCGTCGGGCTCGTCTCGGTCGTGGCGGCAGAAGGCAGCCGCGTCGAGGGGGCCGAGGAGTACGGGGAGCTCGTCGAGGGGCCCCCTGCCGACACGGTCGCCCGCGCCGACGCCAACCTCGCCGTCCTCATGTTCACGGCCGGGACCGGCGGTGATCCCAAGCCGGCCATGCTGACGCACGGGAACCTGGTGGCCAACCTGGAGCAGGTGCAGGCGTTCGCCGGTCAGGTGATGCACGCGGAGGACGTCGGGATCGCCATCATCCCGTTCTTCCACATCTTCGGGCTCAACGTCGTCCTCGGTCTTCCCCTGCTGGCCGGGGCGAGCCTGGTGCTGGTCGAGCGCTTCGACGCCGACGCCACCTTGTCCCTGATCGCCGAGCGCGGCGTGACAATCGTGGCCGGCACGCCACACATGTACGCAGCTTGGGCGGCGGTCGATGGCGCCAAGGGAGACGAGCTGCGGTCGGTGCGCCTGGCCGTGTCGGGTGCCTCGCCCCTACCTGCGGAGGTGGGGCAGGCCATGGAGGATCGCTTCGGTGTGCCGCTCTGGGAGGGTTACGGGCTCACCGAGGCGGCCCCGATCGTGACGTCGTCGCTGATGCTCGGACGACCCCGGCCCGGCGCCATCGGCGGTCCGTTGCCCGGCGTGGAGCTTCGCCTGGTCGACAGCAACGGCCAGGAGACCCTCCTCGGTGACGCCGGCGAGATCTGGGTGAAGGGACCGAACGTGTTCGCCGGGTACTGGAACGACCCGGCGAGCACAGCCCGCGTCCTCACGCCCGACGGGTGGCTGCGAACGGGGGACGTGGCCGTGGCGGACGAGGACGGCTACCTGCACATCGTCGACCGGGCCAAGGACCTGATCCTCGTCCTCGGCTTCAACGTGTACCCGGCCGAGGTCGAGGAGACGCTCATGAGGCATCCCGCCATCGCCGAGGCGGCGGCCGTGGGTGTGCCCCATCCGTCCTCGGGCGAGACCGTCAAGGCCATCGTCGTCCTCGAGCCGGGCGCGCGCCTCGACGCCTCCGAGGTCATCGACTACTGCGCCGAGCGGCTGGCCCGCTACAAGTGCCCCACCCAGGTGACCTTCGCCACGTCGCTTCCCCACGGCCGCACGGGCAAGCTCCTGCGCCGGGCGTTGCACTAGCACCCGGGTACGCTTTCGTCATGGCCGATGGACGGCTCCGGCGTATCCCGGAGGCGACGGTCGCACGGCTCCCTGTCTACTGGCGGGCTCTGCTCGAGCTGGCCGAGGAGGGGACGCCCACCGTGTCCTCCGAGGGGCTGGCGGAGATGGCGGGTGAGAACGCGGCCAAGGTGCGGAAGGACCTCTCCCATCTGGGCTCCTATGGCACGCGGGGCGCTGGCTACGACGTGCAGCTGCTCACGGCCCAGATCGGTCACGAGCTCGGCCTCAACGAGGACTGGCCGGTCGTGATCGTCGGCGTCGGGAACCTCGGCCGGGCCCTGGCCAACTACCGAGGGTTCTCGTCCCGAGGCTTTCGGGTGGCCACCCTGGTGGACGCCGATCCGGCCAAGGTGGGCCAGATGATCGGGGGACTGGTCGTGAGCCCGGTCGACGATCTGCCGGCGCTGGTCGAGCGCGAGCAGCTGGCCATCGGTCTCATCGCCACACCAGCATCGGCTGCTCAGGGGGTGGCCGACCGCCTGGTGGCCGCCGGGATCACCTCGCTGCTCAACTTCGCACCGGCCGTGCTGACCACGCCCGATCACGTCCTCCTCCGGCAGGTCGACCTCTCCATCGAGCTGCAGATCCTCAGCTTCTACGAGCGCCATCCGCTCGAGGTCGCCATGCGACGGGCGAAGATGGTGGGCGACCTGGCAGCCCGCCCGGCGCCGTCGTTCTAGACAGCTAGATAGGAACCGATTCCGTGGCCGTCGACACGCCCCAGTACCCGGTGAACCTGGTCCTGGACGACCAGCCCTGTCTGGTGGTGGGGGCGGGGCGGATCGCGGCCCGCAAGGCCGAGGGACTGCTGGCCTGCGGCGCCAGGGTCCACGTGATCGCCGCACAGGTCGACAGCCAGGTCCGTTCCCTCGAGGGCGTCAGCTGGGAGGAGCGGCCCTACCGGCGAGGCGATGTCGCCGGCTACCGCCTGGTCGTCGCCGCCACCGACGACCCTGCCGTCAACCGGGCCGTGTACGAGGACGGCGAGGCCGAGGGGGTCTGGGTGAACAGCGCCGACGACCCTGCGTCGTGCGCCTTCACCCTGCCCTCGGTCATCCGTCAGGGGGCGGTGATGGTCACGGTCTCGACCGGCGGGCGCAGTCCCGCCCTGTCGGCCTGGCTCGGGGCCCGGCTCGCCGCCCAGCTCGGACCCGAGTACGGCGTGCTGGGCGAGCTGCTGTCGACCGAGCGGGAACGCCTCAGGGCGGCGGGCCGCTCGACCGAGGGACTCGACTGGCAAAAGGCGCTCGACTCCGACATGCTCGACCTCATCAGGAGCGGTCAGGTCGACCGAGCGAGGGAGCGGCTGCAGGCGTGTCTGTCGTCGTCGTAGGGCTCAACCAGCGCACCGTTGCCCTCGACATGCTCGAGCGCATGACGGTGGGTGACGCCCAGCTCCCCAAGGCGCTCCGCGACCTCAGGGACAGCTCCCACCTCTCCGAGGTCGTCGTCCTCTCCACGTGCATGCGGACCGAGGTCTACGCCGTCGTCGAGCGCTTCCACGGGGGAGTGAGCGACATCCGCGGCTTCCTGGCCCGGCTGAGCTCCACGCCGCCGGAGGACTTCGCCGACGACCTCTACAGCTATTTCGAGGAGGGCGCGGCGGCGCACCTGTTCGAGGTGGCGGCCGGCATCGACTCACCCGTGCTGGGCGAAGGCGAGGTCCTGAGCCAGGTTCGCAACGCCTGGGAGCGGGCGTGGGAGGAGTCGGCGGCCGGCCCCACGCTCTCGCACCTGTTCCGCCACGCCGTGGAGGTGGGAAAGCGGTCACGCTCGGAGACCGCCATCGCCCGTGGGATCACGTCTCTCTCCCAGGCTGCGGTCGCCCTGGTCCAGGAGCGGCTGGGGGGGTCGCTCGACGGCTACGACGTGCTGATGGTCGGGGCCGGCGATGTGGGCGAGGGGATGGCAGCCGCGCTCGCCTCCTCGGCCGGCGCCCGGCGGGTGATGGTGGCCAACCGGACCCAGGGCCGCGCCGTCGAGCTGGCCGAACGGGTCGGCGGTGAGACCGTCGAGCTCGGCGCCCTGGGCGAGGCGATGGCCGAGGTCGACGTGGTGCTGACGTCCACGGGGTCGCCGTCCATCCTCCTCGAGGCGTCGGACCTGGCCCCGGTGGTCCGTCGCCGCCGCGGCCGGCCGCTGCTCGTGATGGACGTCGCCGTGCCCCGCGACGTCGATCCCGGTGTCGCCGCGCTCGACGGGGTGACGCTGCTCGACATGGACGACCTCCGGTCCTTCGCCGAGGCGGGGATGGCCGGTCGCCGTCGTGAGGTCGCCCGGGTCCGGGCGCTGGTCGACGAGGAGCTCGAGCGGTACCTGGACAGCACCGCAGCACGGGGCGCGGCGCCGCTGGTGGCGGCCCTGCGAGCTCGGGCCGAGGACGTGAGGGTGGGGGAGCTGCAGCGGTTCCGCTCCCGCTTGAGCAGCCTCGACCCCAAGGAGCGGGAGGCCGTCGAGGCCCTCACCAGGGGCATCCTGGGCAAGCTCCTGCACGAGCCGACGGTGCAGCTCAAGGAGTCGGCCGGCTCGCCTCGGGCGGAGCGGCTCGGGGACGCCCTCCGTACCCTGTTCGACCTGTAGGGGGAGGCCCGCCCGGGAGGCGGGCCCGGTGAAAGGAGGCGTCGTGAGCGCTGCCCGGCCGGCGCTGCGGGCGGCCACCCGGGGCAGCGAGCTCGCCCGTTGGCAGACGAGCCACATCGGCGAGCTCCTCGGGCGGGAGATCGAGGCCGTCGTCGTCGACACCAGCGGCGATCGCCTGGGCGACGTGCCGATCTGGGAGATCGGCGGGCAGGGTGTCTTCGTCACCGAGGTGCAGGCGGCCGTGCTGGACGGGCGGGCCGACGTGGCGGTGCACTCGGCCAAGGATCTTCCGTCCGCCCCGACGCCGGGGCTCGTGCTGGCCGCCATCCCGGCGCGCGAGGATCCTCGCGACGCCCTCGTGGGGCTGGCGCTCGACGAGCTCCCGACGGGTGCGGTGGTGGCGACCGGGTCGGTGCGCCGGCGGGCCCAGCTGGCCTGGACCCGGCCCGACCTGACCTTCGCCGGTCTG
Source organism: Actinomycetota bacterium (assembly GCA_005888295.1). Classification (GTDB taxonomy): domain Bacteria; phylum Actinomycetota; class Acidimicrobiia; order Acidimicrobiales; family AC-9; genus AC-9. Next base: position 19,984 of record VAWP01000098.1, on the reverse strand, counting down.
CGGGGCAACATCGCCACCCGTCTGGCCAAGGCCGCTCGCTTCGACGCCGTCGTGGTGGCCCTGGCCGCGCTGCGCCGTCTGGGACGGACCGACCGTGTGGCCGAAGCTCTCGATCCCGCCCTGATGCTGCCCCAGGTCGGCCAGGGCGCTCTCGCCGTCGAGTGCCGTGTGGGCGACGAGGCCACGCTGGAGGCCGTGGTCACGGTCGACCACGCTCCGTCGAGGCGGGCCGTCGAGGCCGAGCGCTCCTTCCTGGCCGAGCTCGGTGGCAGCTGCGACCTGCCCGTGGGTGCGTACGCCCAGCCGGCCGGCGGCGCCGACCTCCAGCTGTCGGGCATGGTCTCGAGCCTCGACGGGCGGGTGATGCTCCGCCAGGACATGGTGGGAACGGACCCGGGATCGCTGGGCCGGGGTCTGGCCCGCCACCTCCTCGACGACTGCGGCGGGCAGGCGGTCCTCGACGATCTCGCCGGCACGGGTGCCCCGTGACCGTGTACCTCGTCGGTGCCGGGCCCGGCGACCCCGGTCTGCTGACGGTCAGGGGCGCCGAGGTGCTCGGCCGGGCCGAGGTGGTGGTCCACGACCGGCTGGCGGAACGGTCGCTCCTCGACCTGGCGCCCGGCGCGGCGGAGCGGATCGACGTCGGCAAGCGGCCCGGCTTTCCCGTGCACCAGGACGAGATCAACGCCCTGCTCGTGGAGCACGGCCGCGCCGGCCGTCGTGTCGTGCGGCTCAAGGGGGGCGACCCGTTCGTGTTCGGCCGCGGAGGTGAGGAGGCCGAGGCCCTGGCCGCCGCCGGCGTCGAGTTCGAGGTCGTGCCCGGTGTGTCGGCGGCGGTCGCCGTTCCCGCCTACGCCGGGGTCCCCGTGACCCACCGCGGGCTCTCGACGTCGTTCACCGTCGTGACGGGTCACAGCCGGCAGGCCCTCGACGCCGACGTCGACTGGGGCGCCCTGGCCAAGGTCGGCGGGACGATCGTCGTCCTCATGGGCGTCGCCCACCGCGACGAGATCGCCAGGCGGCTCATCGAAGGAGGGCGGCCGGCCGCGACGCCCGTGGTCGCGGTCAGCTGGGGCACCCGACCGCGCCAGCGAAGTGTTCGCACGACGCTCGCCGGCCTGGCCGCGACCGAGCTGGCGCCGCCCGTGACCATGGTGATCGGTGCGGTCGCCCACATGGACCTGGCCTGGTTCGAGCGGCGGCCGCTCCTCGGTTGGACGGTGGTCGTGACCCGGGCACGGTCCCAGGCCTCGACCCTGGTCGATCGCCTGCGGGCGGTCGGAGCGGGGACCGTGGAGCTCCCGGTCATCTCGGTCGCCGGGGCGGCCGACGGAGGCGCCTCGCTGCGGTCCGCCGCCGCCCGCCTGGATGGCTACGAGTGGGTGGTCTTCACCTCGGCCAACGCCGTGGAGGCGCTCATGGCCGACGTGCGCGACGCCCGCGCCTTCGGGGCCGCCAGCGTCGCCGCCATCGGCCCCGCCACGGCGCAGACCCTCGCCCGCTTCGGCCTCGTCGCCGACCTCGTGCCCGGGCGTTTCATCGCCGAGGACCTCGTCGACGCCTTCCCCGACCGGTCACCGGCCGGCTCGGTGGGCGGCGGGCGGGTGCTCCTGCCCCGGGCGGCCGACGCCCGGGACGTGCTCCCGAAGGGGCTGCAGGCCAAGGGGTGGCAGGTCGACGTGGTCGAGGCGTACCGCACCGAGCGGCTTCGCCCGTCCCCCGACGAGCTGGCCGCGGTCAGGACCGCCCAGGTCGTCACCTTCACCTCCTCCTCGACGGTCACCGGCTTCCTCGACGTCGTCGGCCGCGAGGACGTGCCGCCGGTCGTGGCGTGCATCGGGCCCGTCACCGCCGACACGGCCCGATCGAGGGGGCTGCACGTCGACGTGGTCGCCCCCACGCACACGATCGAGGGGCTGGTCGACGCCCTGGTGGAAGCTCGCGCCGCGAGCGGCGGGGACCCCCAGCCCTACCGCCGGCCGTAGGCTGAAGGCGTGAGCTTTCCCGCCCGGCGACTGCGCAGGCTCCGGCGGCTGCCCGCCCTGCGGCGCATGGTCGCCGAGACGCGGGTGTCGGTCGACGATCTCGTGGCGCCGCTCTTCGTGCGCGAAGGCATCGACGAGCCCCAGCCGGTCCTGTCGCTGCCGGGCGTGGTTCAGCACACCACCGCCTCGCTCGTGAAGGAGGCCCGCCGCCTGAGCTCGCTCGGAGTGCCGGCGCTCGTCCTGTTCGGCCTCCCTGCCGCCAAGGATCCCCTCGGCTCCGAGGCGTGGAACCCCGACGGGGTCACCCAGGTGGCGCTGCGCGAGCTGCGCCTCGAGCTGGGCGACGCCATGGTGCTGGTCGCTGACCTGTGTCTCGACGAGTACACCGACCACGGGCACTGCGGGGTGCTCACCGCGTCCGGGACCGTGGACAACGACGCCACGCTCGAGCTCTACGGACGGGTCGCCGTGGCTCAGGCGGACGCCGGCGCGGACATGGTGGCCCCGAGCGGGATGATGGACGGCCAGGTGGGGGCCATCCGCGCCGCGCTCGACGACGACGGTCGGGCGGAGGTCGGCATCCTGGCCTACGCGGCCAAGTACGCGTCCGCCCTGTACGGACCGTTCCGCGACGCGGTCGACGTCAGGATCGCCGGCGGTGGGGACCGGCGCGGCTACCAGCAGGACCCGCCCAACCGCCGTGAGGCGCTCAGCGAGGTGAGCCTCGACCTGGCCGAGGGCGCCGACATCGTCATGGTCAAGCCCGCTCTCGCCTACCTCGACGTGATCGCCGCCGTGCGGGCCAGGTTCGACGTCCCCGTGGCCGCCTACAACGTGAGCGGTGAGTACGCCATGGTCAAGGCGGCGAGCGAGCGGGGCTGGATCGACGGCGCCGCGGTGGCCCTCGAGCACGTGGGCGCCATCAAGCGCGCCGGCGCCGACCTGATCCTCACCTACTTCGCTCCCGAGCTGGCCGAGATGCTCGGTGATTGAGGCAGGCCCCGAGGCGACGACGAACGCCGAGCTCTACCAGCGGGCCTGCCGGGTGCTGCCGGGTGGGGTCGACTCGCCCGTGCGGGCGTTCAAGGCCGTCGGTGGTGCGCCCTACTTCGTCGAGCGGGCCGAGGGCGCCTACGTCTGGGACGTCGAGGGCCGTCGCTACGTCGACTACGTCCAGTCGTACGGAGCTTCCATCCTGGGTCACGCCCATCCCGCGATCGTCGACGCCGTCCGGCGGGCGGCCGGCCGGGGCACCTCCTACGGTGCGCCGACCGAGGGAGAGGTGGTCCTGGCCGAGGTCATCCGCGACCGGGTGCCGGGGTGTGAGCTGATCCGGCTCACCTCGAGCGGCACCGAGGCGGCCATGAGCGCGGTGCGGGTGGCGCGGGGAGCCACCGGCCGCTCGCGGGTGGTCAAGTTCGCCGGCTGCTACCACGGCCACAGCGACAGCCTCCTGGCCGGCGGCGGCAGCGGGGTGGCGACGCTGGGGCTGCCCGACTCCGCCGGGGTGCCGCCGGCCGCGGTCGCCGACACCGTCGTCGCCCCCTACAACCGCGTCCCGGAGGTCGGGACCGACGTGGCGTGCGTGATCGTCGAGCCCGTGGCCGCCAACATGGGCCTCGTCCCCCCCGGCCCAGGGTTCCTCGAGGGACTGCGTCAGGCGTGCGACGCCGCCGGCGCGCTGTTGATCTTCGACGAGGTCATCACCGGCTTCCGGGTGGCCCCTGGCGGCGTGACCGAGACGAGCGGCGTCGTCCCGGATCTCTGGTGCTTCGGGAAGGTGATCGGCGGCGGGCTGCCGGTGGGGGCGTTCGGAGGCCGGCGTTCGACCATGGAGGTGCTCGCTCCCGTCGGTCCCGTGTACCAGGCGGGCACCCTGGCCGGGAACCCGCTGGCCACGGCGGCGGGCGTGGCCGCCCTGGAGCAGCTGACGCCGGATGCCTACCGTGTCCTGTCCGAGCGCGTGGGGCGCTTGTCGGCGGGCCTGGCCGAGGCGTTCCGTCACGCTGGCGTCGCCGCTCAGGTCCCCGTGGTGGGGCCGCTGATGGGGCTGTTCTTCCGCGCCGAGCCCGTGACCGACTACGTGGGCGCCCAGGCCGCGGCCGCCGGGGGGCAGTACGCCCGGTTCTTCCACGCCATGCTGGCTCGGGGCGTGGCCCTGGCCCCCGGGCCCTACGAGGCCATGTTCCCCAGCCTGTCCCACACCGACGAGGACGTGGCGTTCACGCTGGAGGCAGCGGCCGAGGTCGCGGCCGAGCTGGCCACCGGTCCGCGTCGGTAGAGCCGCGGTTCCACATGTTGTCGAAAGTGGCCGGCGCGCGGCCCTGGCCCCGCTCGTCGCGGGGGATCCGGCTCGGCGCATCGGCTGGCCCGAATTTCGAAGAACTGAGGGCGAGCCGAGGGTGCCGCTCCCTCACCGACGCGACTGATGAGGCGGACCTTCTGAGCGAGCTCCTTGGCTACGCCAGGCGCGCCAGCGCCGCCACCGCCCGGTAGGCGGCCTCGGCCGGCCCGATCTCGTCGGGGCGCAACAGGTTGGCCATGATGCGCAGGACCCACTCCATCAGGGTGCGGCTGTGCATGCCGGTGCCGACCAGCGCCCGCATCAGCTGGGGTCGTCCGATGAGCTGCACGAACGCCTGCGCCACCCGGTAGTAGAGCCCGTAGCGGTGCTGGAGCGCCGACTCGTAGGCCCGGAGGGCGCCGTCGTCGTCATTGGCGAGCGCCTCGCCGACCGCCACGGCGGCCAGGCGGCCCGTCTCGTAGGCGTAGGCGATGCCCTCACCGTTGAACGGGTTGATCGATCCCGCCGCGTCGCCCACGACCAGGTGGCCCGGACCGACCCGAGGGCCAACGGACAGGCCCATCGGCAGTCGTCCGCCGGTCGGCGCCCCGCAGGAGGTGGCGCGCGACAGCTCCCAGGAGCTCGGAGCCGTGTCGACGAACGCGGCCATGAGCTCCGTGGTGTTGACACCCGCCCAGCGGTCGGAGGTGGAGAGCAACCCGACGCCCACGTTCACCCGGCCGTCGCCCAGGGGGAAGATCCAGCCGTAGCCGGGGAGGACCTGGCCGGTGCGATCGCGGACGTCGAGATGCGACTCGATCCAGGGCTCGGCGTGCCGGGGCGAGCGGTAGTAGCCGCGCAGCGCCATGCCGAGGGCCAGGCCACGGTCCCGGCTCGTGCCCAGCGCCCGCCCGAACCGTGAGTTGGCGCCGTCGGACACGACCACGTAGCGGGACCTGATCTGCTCGGTCCGCCCCGCATCCCGGGTCGCCACCACCGCTCCCCGAACCCGGCCGTCCTCGATGACGGGCGCCGCCGCTTCCGTGCCCTGCCGCAGCGCGGCGCCGGCCTTCTGGGCCCGCTCGGCCACGAGGTGGTCGAGATCCCGCCGGGTGACCACGTAGCCGTGGGCCGGGAGATCGGGGTGGTCGGGCCAGGCCAGCTCCAGCTGGCGACCGAAGGCCATCGCCCGGAGCCCGTCGTAGCGATGGAAGCCGGCCAGCTCCTGGGCCAGGCCCATGTCCTCGAGCTGGCGCACGGCGCGAGGAGTGAGCCCGTCCCCGCACGTCTTCTCTCTGGGGAAGCGCTTGCGCTCGACCAGCGTCACGTCGTAGCCGGCATCGGCGAGCCAGTACGCGCACGCCGACCCCGACGGACCCGCCCCCACGACGAGGACGTCGTGACGGCGATCGACGGACGTGCTCATGGCGACGACTCTACTGGGGCGTCCCGCCGCCACCCGGGGGCGGCGCCGATCTGACCGCCTTCGAGGGGCCGTGGTACAAAGGCGGCGAGGTCAGACGATACCGGCCTCGCCACCAGGGGGGCAGCCCGCCGATGGATAACTACCTGCCGATCGTCTGCATGTTCGTCCTCTCGATTGTCTTCGCTGCGCTCTCGTTCCTCGCGTCCACGCTGCTGGGACCCAAGCGGCCGACGAGCGCCAAGGCGGCTCCCTACGAGTGCGGCATCGTGCCCGAGCGGGAGCCAGCGGAGCGCTTCCCGGTGCGCTTCTACATCGTCGCCATGGTCTTCATCGTCATCGACATCGAGATCATCTTCCTGTACCCCTGGGCGGTCATCTTCCGCCAGCTGAACACGTTCGGTCTGGTCGAGATGGTCCTGTTCGCCGTCGCCGTCCTGCTCTCGTTCATCTACCTCATCGCCAACGGCGCCCTCGACTGGGGACCCGTCAAGCGCCTTCGCCCCCTGCCGGGCACCACGACCGAGCGCACGACCGACACGACGGTCCGTCGCATCGCCCAGGACACCGGCGAGGCGGCCTGACGATGGGGCTCGAGAGCCTCAACCACAACTTCCTCACCGGCAACCTCGAGAACCTGGTGAAGTGGGCCCGTCGCAACAGCGTGTGGCCGGCCACCTTCGGCCTCGCCTGCTGCGCCATCGAGATGATGTCCGCCGGGGCGGCCGACTACGACCTCGCCCGTTTCGGCATGGAGGTGTTCCGGGCCTCGCCCCGGCAGGCCGACCTCATGATCGTCGCCGGCAGGGTCTCGCAGAAGATGGCTCCCGTGCTGCGCCAGGTCTACGACCAGATGCCCGAGCCCAAGTGGGTGATCTCGATGGGCGTGTGCGCATCCACCGGCGGGATGTTCAACAACTACGCCATCGTCCAGGGCGTCGATCAGGTTGTTCCGGTCGACGTCTACACCCCCGGGTGCCCGCCCACGCCGGAGACGTTGCTGCACTCGATCCTCACCCTGCACGAGAAGATCCGCACTGGTGAGATCACCCGCCGCCGGCGTGCCTCTGGCGCCGGCGCCGAGCTGCAGGTCGAGCAGCCCGTCCCGGTGCACGTGGGGACGCCCCGCTGATGGCGGCGACCACCGGCGAGGTCATCCACCCGTCTCGTGACGACTATCTGCAGGTCGTTGCCGGGCTCAAGGACGAGGGTTTCGAGATGTGCGTCGACGTGTGCGGAGTCGACTACCTCAGCCATCGCGGGCGCACCCTTCCGCCCGAGGTCCATCCCGAGCGCTTCGAGGTCGTGGTGAACCTCGTCTCGATGGAGCAGCGCCGGCGCATCCGCATCAGGGTGCAGGTGCCCGAGTCCGATCCGACGATCCCGTCCCTGTTCGATCTCTATCCCGGCGTCGAGGCCCCCGAGCGCGAGACCTTCGACATGTTCGGGATCCGCTTCGCCGGCCATCCCGACCTGACCCGGATCCTGATGCCGGAGGACTGGGAGGGCCATCCGCTGCGCAAGGACTACGCCGTCGGGCGGGTGCCGGTGCAGTTCAAGGAAGCCCCCGGACCCCGTTGAGGCCACGATGAGCCACACCGAAGACGAGAGCCGCCTGGTCGCCGAGACCTCGGAGGGGACCCAGGAGATGCTCTCGCGCGAGGGAACGACTGCAGCCGAGCGGCGCATCGAGGAAGGCGGCATCGTGCGAGCGGCCGAGGGGGCGACGGCCCTCGACGCCGGCGACATCGACATCGAGGTCGGCGAAGACGAGACGATGATCATCAACATGGGTCCCCAGCACCCGTCGACCCACGGCGTGCTCCGGATCATGATGGAGCTCGACGGCGAGACGGTGCTGCGGGCCAAGCCGATCATCGGCTATCTCCACACCGGCATGGAGAAGACGGGCGAGGACCTCACCTACATCCAGGGCGCGACCAATGTCACCCGCATGGACTACCTCTCGCCGCTCCACAACGAGCTGGTCTTCTCGCTGGCGACCGAGGCCTTGCTGGGCGTCGACATACCCGAGCGGGCGACATGGATCCGGATGCTCATGGTCGAGCTCAACCGCATGTCGTCGCACCTCCTCTGGATGGCCACCAACGGCATGGACCTCGCAGCCACGTCGATGATGATCTACGGCTTCCGCGAGCGCGAGGTGGTGCTCGACTTCCTCGAGAAGGTCACCGGCCTGCGCATGAACCACAACTACATCCGCGCCCCGGCTGGCCGAGTACGACGACCTCTTCACGGGCCAGCCCATCTTCCGGGAGCGTACCGAGGGCGTCGGGAGGATCACCGCCGAGGCGGCCATCGCCTCCTCGGCCACCGGGCCCATCCTCCGGTCCACCGGTGTGCCGTGGGACCTGCGGCGGACGATGCCGTACCTGTTCTACGACCAGGTCGACTTCGACGTGGTGGTGGGGACCTACGGCGACAGCTTCGACCGCTACGCCGTGCGCCTGAACGAGATCCGCGAATCGATCCGCATCGTCCGCCAGATCGTCAACCGCATGCCGGCCGGCGACTACCGCACGCAGGACAAGAAGGTCACCCCGCCTCCGCGAGCTCGCATCGACGAGTCGATGGAAGCGCTCATCCACCACTTCAAGATCTTCACCGAAGGCTTCAAGGTGCCCGAGGGCGAGGTCTACGTCGGCATCGAGTCGCCCCGCGGCGAGCTCGGCTGCTACCTGGTCTCCGACGGCTCCCCCAAGCCTTACCGGCTCCACATCCGGGCGCCGTCGTTCAACAACCTCCAGAGCATGGCGACCATGGTCCACGGCGGCCTCGTCGCCGACGCCGTCGCCATCATCTCCTCGATCGACCCCATCTTGGGAGAGGTGGACCGCTGATGGCCCGCCTCAGCGCGGAGGCCGTGGCCCAGGCCCGGGAGCTGATGTCGCTGTACCCCGACTCGCGCTCGGCGCTGGTGCCCATCTGCCACCTGGCCCAGGCCGAGGAGGGCTGGCTCAGTCCCGAGGTCATGGAGCACATCGCAGAGCTCATGGGCATCACCCCCGCCGAGGTCCTGGGCACGGCCAGCTTCTACGAGATGCTGCGCACCGAGCCCGTGGGCCGCTACATGGTGTCGGTGTGCACCAACATCGCCTGCCTCCTGAACGGTGCCTACGAGCTGCTCGAGCACGCCGAGGAACGGCTCGCCATCGGCGTCGGGGCGACCACTCCCGACCAGATGTTCAGCCTCGAGGAAGCCGAGTGCATCGCCTTCTGCGACCGGGCGCCGTGCCTTCAGGTGAACCACCGCTTCTTCGGGTCGGTCGACGACGAGCGCTTCGACACCCTGGTCGAGGATCTCGCCGCCGGCCGCCTCGACGACGACGTGCCGCACCACGGGGTGCTGTCGCGCGTGCGCCGGCAGGGCGGGCTCGCCGTGCCCGCCGAGCAGGTCCGGGCCGAGCGGGCCGAGGCAGACCGGGCCCGAGCGGAGCGCGCCGCGGCCGCCCAGGCCGAGAGGTCCTGATGGCCCTCACAGACGCCTCACCGATCGTCACCGCCCGCCTGCGCCACGGGGACTCGCACACCCTCGAGCGGTACCTGGCGACCGGTGGCTACGACGGGTTGCGCAGGGCTCTGCGCATGGAGCCGGAGCAGGTCGCCGAGGAGGTGAACGCGGCCAGCCTGCTCGGGCGCGGGGGTGCCGGCTTCCCGGCCGGACGCAAGTGGTCGATGCTCCGCCCGTCGCCGGTGCGCTACCTCGTCGTCAACGGTGACGAGAGCGAGCCGGCCACCTTCAAGGACCACCTGCTGATCGAGCGTGACCCGCACGGGATCATCGAAGGCACGCTCATCGCCGCCTACGCCAACCAGGTGACGCAGGCCTTCATCTTCGTGCGGGGTGAGTTCGCCCTCGGGCTGGAGCGCATGCAGGCTGCCCTGAACGAGGCCTACCAGCACGGCGCCGTGGGCCGCGACATCTTCGGGTCGGGTTTCTCCGTCGACGTGGTCGTCCATCCGGGCGCAGGGGCCTACATCGCCGGCGAGGAGACCGGGCTGCTGGAGAGCCTCGAGGGCAAGCGGGCCTTCCCACGGATCAAGCCGCCGTACTTTCCCGCCGCCATCGGTCTCTACGGGGAGCCGACCATCGCCAACAACACCGAGACCATGGCCAACCTGCCCTGGATCGTGCAGCACGGCGGGCACGCATTCGCCGCACTGGGCGAGGGCAGCTCGACCGGGACGCGGGTGTTCGCCCTGTCGGGCCACGTCCGCCGGCCGGGGAACTACGAGCTGGAGATGGCCAAGACGACCTTCCGCGATCTCATCTTCGCCCCCGTGCTGGGAGGCGGCATCCGCCATGGTCGCGAGCTCAAGGCCTTCATCCCTGGCGGGGTGTCGGCCCCCTGGTTCGGCCCCGACCAGATCGACCTGCCCCTCGACCAGGACGCCGTGGGCAAGGCGGGCTCCATGCTCGGCTCCGGGTCGGTCGTCGTCATGGACGACCAGACCTGTGTGGTGCGCGCCGCCTGGCGCATCGTGCGCTTCTTCTACCGGGAGTCCTGCGGCCAGTGCACCCCCTGCCGCGAGGGCGCGGGCTGGATCGAGAAGGTGGTCCGCCGTATCGAGGAGGGCTCGGGCCGGGAGCAGGACCTGGACCTGCTCCTCGACGTGTGCGACAACATCGCCCCCGGTTTGTCGTGGCCGCCCCAGCAGACCACCATCTGCGTGCTGGGGCCCTCGATCCCGTCGTCGATCGTGTGGGCCATCCGCATGTTCCGGGACGAGTTCCTCGTGCACATCAAGGAAGGCGCCTGTCCGTATGGCTGACACCGCCACGGCCGGCCCGGGAGGCCGGCCCGGCAACACGGAGACCCTCAGCATCGTGGTCGACGGCCGTCAGGTCGAGGCCCGGCCGGGCGAGATGGTCATCGCGGCCGCCGAGCGGGCGGGCACCTACATCCCGAGGTTCTGCTACCACCCCCGGATGAAGCCGGTGGGCATGTGCCGCATGTGCCTCGTGGAGATCAGGGGGCCGCGCGGCTACTCCCTCCAGCCCGCCTGCTTCGTCGCCGTGGCCGACGGCCAGGAGGTGCGCACGACCTCCGACAAGGTGAAGAAGGCCCAGGACGGGGTGCTCGAGTTCCTCCTCATCAACCACCCCCTCGACTGCCCCGTCTGCGACAAGGGTGGGGAGTGCCCTCTCCAGGACCAGACCCTCGCCTACGGCCCCGGAGAGAGCCGCTTCGTCGAGGAGAAGCGGCATTTCGCCAAGCCGATACCCATCAGCGGACTGGTCGACCTGGACCGCGAGCGCTGCATCCAGTGCGCCCGGTGCACACGCTTCGCCGACGAGCACGCCGGCGAGCCTCTCATCAACTTCATCGGGCGGGGCGACCAGCTCGAGGTGAACACGTACCCCGACCATCCCTTCGCCTCGTACTTCAGCGGCAACACCGTCCAGATCTGCCCGGTCGGCGCCCTCACCGCCGCGCCGTACCGGTTCAGGGCGCGGCCCTGGGATCTCGAGCAGGTCGAGAGCACGTGCACCTCGTGTGCCGTCGGCTGCCGGGTGGTCGTGCAGTCGTCCTCCAACCGGCTCACGCGGTACCTCGGTGTGGACTCCGATCCCGTGAACCAGACGTGGCTGTGCGACAAGGGCCGCTTCGACTTCGAGGCGGTCAACAGTGACGACCGCGTCACCCACCCTCTCGTGCGCCGAGGCGACGAGCTCGTCGAGGTCTCCTGGGACGACGCGCTGGCGGCGGCCGCCCAGGGGCTGGCCGGGGTCAAGCACCGGGGCGGGCCCTCTGCCGTCGGCGTCATCGGCGGCGCCCGGCTGCCCAACGAGGACGCCTACGCCTGGGCCAAGCTGGCCAAGGGGGTCCTGGGCACCGATTCGGTCGACGCCCAGCTCGGTGACGGCCTGCCGGCCGAGGTCGTTCTGGGCCTGCCCAGGGCGACGATCGACCAGGCCTGCTCGGCCGACGCCCTGGTGCTGCTGGCGCCCGACCTGCGCGAGGAGCTGCCGGTGCTGTTCCTCCGCCTGCGGGAGGCGGCAGTCGAGCGCGGCGTGCCCGTGATCGAGCTCACGGCGGTACCCACCGCCATGACCCGCTACGCCAGCGCATCGCTCACCTACGGTCCCGGGGAGGTGGCGGCGCTGGCCCGTGCCCTCGTGGCGCCGGAGACAGAGTCGGCGCCGGCGGGCGACGGTGAGCAGCCCCTGGATGTGGCGCGGGCGATCCTTCATCGTCGTGACGGCCAGGGCCCCGGTGCCGACGGCGACGGCGTCGTCGTGGTCCTGGGCCGTCCGTCGGTCGCCGAGGCCGACGACATGGTCGACGAGGCTGCGGCGGTGCTGTTCGGTGCGTGGCCGGAGGCCCGCTTCCTGCCCGCCCTGCGGCGGTCGAACGTCCACGGTGCGCTCGACATGGGTCTCGCCCCCGGCATCCTGCCCGGCCGCGTGGGCCTGGACGAGGCGCGCGCGTGGTACACGGCGGCGTGGGGGGCGGTGCCCGAGGAGCGGGGGTTGGACACCGCCGGGATGCTCTCGGCCGCCGCCGAGAAGCGCATCGAGGCGCTCGTGCTCCTCGGCGCCGACCCGCTCACCGATTTCCCCGACCGGCAGCTCGCCCAGCGAGGCATGGCGGGCGCCACCTTCGTCGTCGCCGTCGACGCCTTCCTGAACGAGTCCTCCGGACAGGCCGACGTCGTCCTTCCCGCCGCCATGTACGCCGAACGTTCCGGCACCACGACGAACGTCGAGGGTCGCATCAGCCGCCTGGGCCAGAAGGTCGTCGGGCCTGGCGTCACGCGACCCGACTGGATGATCGCCGCCGAGCTCGCCGCCCGCCTCGGGGGCGACCTCGGCATGGACACGGTGGACGCCGTCTGGGACGAGATCGAGCGGGTGGCTCCCTCGCACGCCGGCATCACCCGCCGCCTGATCGGCGACCCGCACGCCGCCGACGGGATCGTGGCTCCGATGCCGAGGGTGCCGGTCCGCCTCGCCGTCGGTACCGGCCGCCCCGGCGGTGCGGCGCCCGTGCACGCCGGTGCAACCGACACCGGTGCGGGCGCCACCCAGCCGGCGCCCGGTCCCATCGACCCCATGGCCACGCCGGGCATCGGCGCCATCGAGAGCCAGGGGATCCCCAACATCGCCGGGGCACCACCGACGGCCAACGGCGAGGTGCCCGGCATCCCGTCCGACGTCCCGGCGGACGCGGGTCCGGCGCCGAGGGCAGGCCCGCCCGAGACGCAACTGCCGGTCGCCGGACCGTCGCAACCCGGCGCGCTGGAGGTCGGCCCACCCGACGTCCCTTCGTCCGCCGACCGGCCGGCGCTGGTGCGGTTCACCCCGGCCAAGCCGCGGTCGGTACCCGCGCCCGACAGCTACGCCCTCCGCCTCGTCGCCCGTCACCGCCTGTACGACCACGGGACCCTGGTCCAGGCCTGCCCCTCCCTGGCCCCGCTCGCTCCGTCACCGGGTCTCCGGGCCAACCCCTACGACCTCGACCGCCTCGGTGTGCAGACCGGCGGCCGGGTGCGGGTCCGCGGCCGCGAGGCCCTGGAGATGGGGGTGCTCGCCGACACCGACGTCCCCAGGGGTGTCGCCGTGATCGACCTCGACCTGGCCGACGACGGCGCCGAAGACCTCATCGACAGCGGCAGAACCGTCAACGACGTGCGCCTGGAGACCCTCTGATGGGCGACCCGCTGTTCGCGCACGGCATCGATCCCTGGGTCTTTCTCATCGTCGCCGTCAAGGTCATCGTGGCCTTCGTCGTGCTCATGGTGTCGGTGCTGCTCATGATCTGGTTCGAGCGCAAGGTCATCTCCGACATGCAGAGCCGGATCGGCCCCAATCGCGCCGGGCCCTGGGGGATCCTCCAGACCATGGCTGACGGGATCAAGCTCTTCTTCAAGGAGGGCCTGCGTCCGGACGGCTCCGACCGCACCGTGTTCTACCTGGCGCCCTACCTCGCCGTGGTGCCCGCCTTCCTCATCTTCACCATCATCCCCATCGGCGGGGAGGTGACGGTCTTCGGCCACACGACCGAGATCCAGGTGGCCGATCCGCAGATCGGGATCCTGTTCCTCCTGGCCATGTCGTCGGTGGCGGTGTACGGACTCATGCTGGCCGGCTGGGCGTCCGGCTCGAAGTACCCCCTCCTCGGCTCGGTCCGGGCCACCGCCCAGATGGTCTCCTACGAGGCAGCCATGGGCCTGTCGACGGCGGCTGCCGTCCTCATCACGGGCTCGCTGTCCACCCGCGACATCGTCGAGTCCCAGAACGGCAGCCTCTACGGCTTCATACCCAACTGGAACGTGCTCCGGCTCGGCGTGGTGCCCTTCGCCATCTTCTTCATCGCCGTCACGGCGGAGGTGAACCGTCCGCCCTTCGACCTGGTGGAGGGTGAGCAGGAGCTGGTCGGGGGTTTCCACACCGAGTACTCCTCGGTTCGCTTCGCCCTCTTCTTCCTGGCCGAGTTCATGAACACGATCACGATGTCGGCCATCGTCGTGACCCTGTTCTTCGGCGGGCCCGACGGCCCTGCTCCCCACGTCGTGCGCTGGCTGTGGCCGATCCTGTGGTTCCTCGGCAAGACGATCGTCTTCCTGTACGTGTACGTGTGGATCAGGGCCAGCCTGCCCCGCCTGCGCTACGACCAGCTGATGGACCTGGGGTGGAAGCGGCTCATCCCGCTGTCGTTGTTCTGGCTCCTCGTCGTGGCTGGCATGCTCATCGACACGCGATGGGGGTTCGCCGTCTTCGGCGGCGGCCTGGCGTTCGGGCTCATGCTCTACCAGGCGCTGCGGGTGTCGCGCGCCCGGACCGAGGTGGCCTGATGGGGTTCTTCGACGGCTTCCGCGTGACCATCCGCCAGGTCTTCGAGCCGCGGGTGACGCACCGCTATCCCGACGAGAAGCGGCTCAAGCCGCCCCGCTTCCACGGTCGCCACGTGCTGGGCCGGTACGAGGACGGCATGGAGAAGTGCATCGGGTGCGAGCTGTGCGCCGGGGTCTGCCCGGCCCGCTGCATCTACGTGCGGGGCGCCGACAACCCGCCTGACAGCCCGGTGTCTCCGGGGGAGCGGTTCGGGTTCGTGTACGAGATCAACTACCTGCGCTGCATCCACTGCGACCTGTGTGTCGAGGCGTGCCCGACCGAGGCCATCACCGAGAGCAAGCTGTTCGAGTTCTCCTTCGTGGACCGCCAGGACGCCATCTACACCAAGGACGAGCTCGTCGTCGACGACGAGGGCCGCCCCCGTCAGCTGCCGTGGGAGGACTGGCGTTCCGGCGACGACGCCCACACCTCGGGCTGGATGCGGGCGACCTCGCCCAACGGCGACGCCGCCTTCGAGGGTCGGGTCCAGTGGTCCGGCGAGCTCGGCTACGGCGTCCGGACTCCTGAGGCGGGCCAGGTCGGCGACCGCGACGACGAGGCGACGGGCAACATCTCCATCCGAGACGTCAATTCGGCCGACATCTCCCACCGATACGGGGGGAGGTACCGCTAGTGCCGCCGGTGCCGCTCGTGCACGTCCCGATCCTGGCCGTCACCATCACCGACGCCACGGTGTTCGCCGTGTCGGCCGCGGTCATCGTGGCCGGGGCCATCGGCGTGATCGCCGCCCGCAACCCGGTGCACTCGGCCCTGATGCTCGTGATGACGCTGTTCGGGATCGCGGTCCTGTTCGTGGAGCAGTCGGCCGACTTCCTGGCGGTCGTCCAGGTGATCGTCTACGCCGGCGCCATCGTCGTCCTCTTCCTGTTCGTCATCATGCTGCTGGGCGTCGACCGGCTGGACGTGATGCGGCGGGACCCGCTCCCGGGACAGCGGCCCCTCGCCCTCGTCATCGGGGCCGCGGGCCTGTCCCTTCTGCTGTTCCTGGCGGGGGTCCACTGGGTGACGGGTGCCCGCTCGGTGGCCGGTCCTGCCGGAGGGCCTGGGTCCAACGTCGAGAAGCTCGCCCGGTCGCTCTTCACCACCTACCTGCTCCCGTTCGAGGTCACGTCGGTCCTGCTGGTGATCGCCGTGGTCGGCGCCGTGGTGCTCTCCCGCCGGCCCTCGAAGGAGGCCGAGCCCGAGCCGCCGGAGACGGCGATCGAGCCGGAGCCCGAGCCCGAGCAGCCTGAGGCCGAGACCGCCCCAGCGGCTGTCGAGGAGGAGCCGGCTCCGACCGGGATCCCGGGCGGTGGCTCGTGAGCCTCGGGGGTCCCTACTACCTGACGCTGGCGGCCGTGCTGTTCACCATCGGCGGCGTCGGGCTCCTCCTTCGACGCAACGTGCTGGTCATGTTCATGTGCGTCGAGCTCATGCTCAACGCCGTCAACCTGACCCTCGTCACCTTCTCCCGCATGCTGAACGACATCGGCGGCCAATCCCTGGTCTTCTTCGTGCTGGTGGTGGCGGCGGCCGAGGTCGTCGTCGGGCTGGGCATCATCGTCGCCATCTTCCGCCGGCGCAAGGGCGCCACGGCGGACGATCTCCACATCCTGAAGGGCTGACTCCGAGCGTGCTCCATTACGCCTACATCATCCCCCTGCTGCCCCTGGCCGGCGCCGTGCTGCTGGCCTTCTTCGGGAAGCGCCTCGGCAACCCGCTCGCCGGTTGGTTCGCCACGCTGCTGGTGGCGGCCTCGTTCGTGGTGGGCGTCTTCGTCTTCCTCGACCTGCTCCATCGAGCCAGCAGCAACCGCTCCTTCGACCAGACGATCGTCACCTGGATCCCCGTGGGCGGCCTCCAGATCAAGGCGGCGCTGCTGGTCGACCAGTTGTCGATCACGATGGTGCTGTTCGTCACCGCGGTGAGCGCGCTGATCCACCTCTACTCGATCGGCTACATGCACCGCGACCCGCAGTTCTCGAAGTTCTTCGTCTACCTCAACCTCTTCGTGTTCTCCATGCTCATCCTGGTCATGGCGGACAACTTCGTGCTCACCTTCCTCGGCTGGGAGGGGGTGGGGGCGTGCTCGTACTGGCTGGTCGCCTTCTGGTTCGACCGTGACAGCGCCGCCAGCGCGGGCAAGAAGGCCTTCATCGTCAACCGCATCGGCGACTTCGGCTTCCTCATCGCCATGTTCCTGATCTTCTCGACGGTGGGCACGCTCAGCTACAGCGGCGTGTTCGGCGCCGTTGGCAGCATCGGCCCGACGACCCTCACCGCCATCACGCTGCTGCTGTTCCTCGGGGCGGTGGGCAAGTCCGCCCAGATACCGCTGTTCATCTGGCTCCCCGACGCCATGGAGGGCCCGACGCCCGTGTCGGCGCTCATCCACGCCGCCACCATGGTCACGGCCGGCGTCTACCTGATGGCGAGGGTCAGCCCGCTGCTCAGCCACACGGCGTCCTCACTCAACGTGGTGGCCATCGTCGGGCTGGCCACGGCGTTCCTGGCCGCCACCTCGGCCTGCGCCCAGGGGGACATCAAGCGGGGCCTCGCCTACTCGACGATCTCCCAGCTGGGCTACATGTTCCTGGCCGTCGGCACCGGCGCCTACGTGGCCGCCATCTTCTTGATGATCACCCACGCCTTCTACAAGGCCCTGCTCTTCCTCGGCGCCGGCTCGGTGATGCACGGCCTCCACGACGAGCAGGACATGAGCCGCATGGGTGGCCTGCGAAAATTCATGCCGGTGACGGCCGGCACCTTCATCGTCGCCTGGCTGGCCATCGCCGGGGTGCCGCCCTTCTCCGGGTTCTTCTCCAAGGGTGACGTACTCATGAACGCCTACGCCCGCAGCCCGGCGCTGTACGCCTTCGGCCTGCTCACCGCCCTGCTCACCGCCTACTACCTGGGCCGGATCGTCTTCCTCACCTTCTACGGACCCGAGCGCTGGCGCACGTCGGGGCCAGAGGAGGTCCTTCCCCACGAGTCACCCGCCGTGATGCTGGTGCCGCTCGTCATCCTCGCCATCGGGTCTCTCGCCGCCGGGGTCATCGACCTGCCCTACGCCAACCTCGACTACCTGGCCAGGTGGCTGGACCCGCTGTTCGGATCGGCCGAGCGGGTGCTCACGTTCAGCACGGGTGCCAAGGACGCCTTCGAGGTCGCCGACGGGGTGGTGGCAGTCACCGGAGCCCTGCTGGCCGGCGGCCTGTGGCTCCGGCGCTGGCAGCGCCCGCGGCTCACGCCGGTCTTCTTCCAGCGGGCGTGGTGGGTTGACTGGGCGTACGACACCTTCATCGCCCGCCCCTCGACGGCGCTGGCCAACTTCTCGGCCTACGTGTTCGACAACGAGGTCATCGACGGCGTCGTCAACGGTACGGCCACGCTCGTGCGGGACAGCGGCACCCGGTTGCGCCGGCTGCAGACGGGCTACGTACGTAATTACGCCCTCGCCATCGCCACGGGCGCCGCCCTGGTGCTCGCCTACGTGGCCAGCCGGGTGGGCTCGTGAGCGGGGTCGCGGCCGCGGCGGCGCCGGTGCTGGCTGCTGCCCATCCAGGGCCCGGCTTCCCGCTGTTGACGACGCTCGTGCTGATCCCGGCAGGGGGTGCGGTCGTCATCGCCGCCCTGCCTCGGGCGCGCCAGCGTCTCATCGAGGTCCTGGGCGTCGCCTTCTCGGTGGCCGTGCTGGGCTTCGCCGTGTTCGTCGCCGTTCGCTTCCGGGTGGGCGACGGGGGATTCCAGATGGTCTCCCAGCACAGCTGGATCACCCAGTTCGGCATCTCGTGGAAGCTGGGCATCGACGGGATATCGCTGTTCCTCGTGCTGATGTGCGGGGTGCTGTTCCCCGTGGCCCTGCTGGGCGGGCGGGTACGAAGCAATCCCAAGGGTTTCGTCGCCTGGATGCTGCTGCTCGAGTGCGCGTGCCTCGGGAGCTTCCTCGCCCTGGATCTCTTCCTCTTCTTCCTCTTCTTCGAGCTCACCCTCGTGCCGACGTACTTCATCATCGGCGGCTGGGGTCACGAGCGACGCGGCAACGCGGCGCTGAAGTTCTTCCTGTACACCTTCCTGGGATCGGCGGTCATGCTCGTCGGCCTGCTGACCGTGGTGTACCTCCACCAGCGCAGCACGGGACACCTGACGTTCGATCTCGTGACCCTGTCGGCTACACAGCCCTTCTCGTCGACGGTGGGCATCGTCCTGTTCCTCGCGTTCATGGCCGCCTTCGCCGTCAAGGCGCCCATCTTCCCGCTCCACACCTGGTCCCCACCCGCGTACACCGAGGCGCCGGCTGCCGGCTCGGTGATCCTCGCCGCCGTCATGGCCAAGATCGGCAGCTACGGCATCGTCCGCTTCGACTTCGAGCTGTTCCCCAAGGCCGCGGCGCAGCTGGCACCGACCATGCTGACCCTCGCCGCCATCGGCATCCTCTACGGGGCGGTGGTGGCGGCCGCCCAGCGCGATCTCAAACGCATGGTGGCGTACTCGTCGCTCACCAACCTGGGGTTCATCGTGCTCGGCACCTTCGCCATCACCACCCAGGGCGTGTCCGGCGGCGTGCTCCAGATGCTCAACCACGGCCTGTTCACCGCGGCGCTGTTCCTGTTGATCGGGTTCATCTACGAGCGGAGGAAGACCTGGCAGACGAACGATCTCGGCGGTCTCCAGAAGGCCGCTCCCATCATGGCCGGGGTGTTCACGGTGGCGATGATGGCCTCGATCGGGCTGCCCGGCCTGAACGGCTTCGTCGGTGAGTTCCTCATCCTGATCGGCACCTTCCTCAGCCACCGCTGGTGGGCTGTGGCGGCCACCATCGGTGTGATCTTCGCCGCCATCTACCTGCTGTGGGCGTTCCAGAGGGTGTTCCACGGCCGGACGACGGGCCCCAATCTCCACATCCCCGACCTGTCGTGGCGAGAACGCGCGGTCGTGGCCCCGCTGATCCTGGCCATCGTGTTCCTCGGCGTGTACCCGCGGCCGGTGCTCGACCGCATCACCCCGTCGGTCAACCGCCTCGTCAGCCACGTCGAGCACGGCAGCACGTACCGCCAGCCGGCGGTGGCCAAGGGCTCGTCCGCCGTGCCGGTGTCGGCGTCCGTGCCGGCGCCCGCGCCAGGAGCGCCCTGATGAGCTACAGCCCCCTGCTCGCCCAGCTGCACCAGGACCTGCCGGCCCTCCAGCTGCCGCTCATCGACTACTCGGCCATCATGCCCGAGCTGATCCTGATCGGGCTGGCCCTCGTGCTCATGACGGGGGCGGCCCTGACGCGCCGCCGCCTGCCGCGGGGTACCTACGCCGTCTTCACGGTGGCGGCGTCGGGCGCGTCCATGGGCTACGCCTACCTGCTGTGGAACCACGTCGCCCGCGGCGGCTACACGGCGATCGCCGGCTCCGTCGCCGTCGACGGGTTCAGTGTCTTCTTCATG
>VAWP01000097.1:8601-28563 GCA_005888295.1 Actinomycetota bacterium | reverse complement strand
CCATGTCGGGTCCGATGCTAGTCAAGGGGGGCCGGGCGGGGTCATTCCGCCTGTTTCACATCTGGTCGAAAGTGGGCACCGCGGCTGCGAGCGCACCGCCCACTTTCGACCAGATGCGGAACCGGACCGCCGTGCGACGACGCACCGACCGGTCGATGGCCCACGACCGGAGCTGTCGCCTCCTCTCGCTGTTCCACATCACGTCGACAACCGGGCGCACCCACCCCCGCTTTCGACCAGATGTGGAACCGGACCACCGTGCGACCACGCACCGACCGGTCGATGGCACACGACCGGAGCTGTCGCCTCCTCTCGCTGTTCCGCATCACGTCGACAACAAGGCGCGCCCACCCCTGCTCTCGACCAAATCTGGAACAGGCCGACATCGCAGGTGCTCACGTGCGGAAGTCGAAGGCCACCTTGATGGCGCCGCTCGCACCCTGATCGGCGAGGGCCGAGAAGGCGTCCCGCCACCGCTCGAGCGGGAACCGGTGGGTGAGCATCGGCGCGATGTCCACCCTGCCCTCGGCGACGAGGTCGAGGTAGTGGCGGATCCCGTGCTGGCGGCGCCCCTCGACCTCCTCGATGCCGAAGGCGTTGGAGCCGACCAGGCGGATCTCCTTGAAATAGATCGGCGTCCACTCGAAGCGCGCCGGCGTGCACACGCCGCTCTGCACCAGCGACCCTCGGGCGGCCAGCACGCGCACGCCCACCTCGAGAGTCTCGGGCGCGCCCACCGTGTCGTAGACGACGTCGACGTGACCGGGGTGGGCCATGGGCAGGCCGGCCCAGGCGCGCCGGAGCACACCGCCCGACCAGCGGGCGATCTCCTCGACGAGCTCCTCCCGTGGTTCGGGGGCGACGACCTTCGCCCCGAGACTGGCCGCCAGCTCGGCCTGCGCCGGCCAGCGGGCCACGGTGAGCACCTCGACGTCGGGATACAACGAGCGGAGGATTGCCGTGGTCGTCGTTCCCAGCGCACCGGCGCCGTAGACGACACACCGGCCCCCACGAGGCGGCGGCGTGCGCGTCACGGCGTGGAGCGACACCGAGAACGGGTCGGCCATGACGGCCACGTCGTCGGGGATGGCGTCCGGTACGGGGACGAGCATCGAGTCGTGGGCCGGCAGGCGGGGGGCGAACCCTCCCGTCGCCTCCTTGGCGTTGCCGGTGTGGATGCCAGGCGACAGCCGGCCGTCGGTGAAGTGCCAGCAGAGGTTGTAGTCGCCGGCCTCGCAGGCCGGACACGGCGGGTCGATCCCCCGTGGCCCGCAGGACAGCCAGGGGTTGAGCACCACCCGTTGGCCGATCTCCAGCCCCCGGGCCGCGGGGCCGAGCTCGGCGACAGCGCCGACCACCTCGTGCCCGAGCACCTGAGGAAAGGAGATGAGCGCCGTCATCGAGTTGTCGGAAGCGTCGCCACCGTCGGTGTCCATGAAGACCTGCTTGGCGTCCGACCCGCAGATACCGGTCATCCTCGTGTCCAGCACGACCCAGTCCGGCCCCAGCGGGCGCGGGTCGTCGACGTCGGTGATCGCCATGGGCGTCTCCGCCAGCGCCCTGGTCAGCCGGTTGGCCTCCGCCGGAGGCTCGGGCTGCGGCTCCGGTTGAACGCCGAACACGAGCCCCCTCACGTGGTCGTCCCCCGCTCCATCAGGGCGGACCCGGCGATGAAGTCGTCGATGGCCGACGTCTTGCCCTCGACGATGGCCTTCATGTCGGGCACGTAGGCCTCGAAGCCGTCGCCTTCGACGGCTTCGACGATGCCGTCGGCGCACTCCTCGGGAGAGACCTTGGGTCCGTCGTACACCGGGTCCTCGTTGCCGGGCAACGACCAGATCTCGGTGTCGATGGGGCCGGGGTGCACCAGCCTGATCCGCACCCCGGTCGAAGCCAGGTCGATGGCCATGACCTCGCTCCAGCCGCTGAGCGCGAACTTGCTGGCGCAGTACGCGGCTTCGTGCAGCACACCCAGCCGCCCGGCGGCGCTGGCGACGTTGACGATCGTGCCCGCATCGCGGTCCAGCATCCTAGGCAGGACGCGCATGATCATCCGCACCGGCGACTCGAAGTTCACGCGCATGACCTCCGCCAGCTCGTCGGGCGTCAGGCGGGTCACGTGACGTCGCTTCGGGATGGCGGCGTTGTTCACCAGCGTGTCCAGATGGCCGAAGGCGTCCCACGCCTCGTCGACCACTCGCTCGGCGGCCACCAGGTCGCCGAGGTCGGCGACCCACATGCGGGAGCCGGGGGAGGACCGGCGGCAGTCTTCCAGTACCTGGGACAGACGGTCGCGGCGGCGGGCCACGATGCCGACCGTCGCCCCCCGCTCGGCCAGCAGCCGGGCCAGGGCGGCGCCGATGCCCGAGGAGGCGCCGGTGACGAGCACGTTGCCGGTGGTCGCGCTCACGACCGCGCCTTCTGTTGGCGGGTCCACGCCGCCGATCCGGAGAGGAACTGGCCGACGTCCTTGGCCTTCTCGGCCGCGATGGCCGAGAACCAGTCGGGCACGTAGATCTCGAAGACGTCGGCGTCGAGCTGGTCCACGATGGCGTCGGCGACCGCCTGGGGTGGCAGCGCGTCGATGTCGGCCACGAGCGGATCGTTGTCGGGCAGGCCGAACAGCTCGGTGTCGATGATGCCGGGATTGACGACGTGCAGCCGGACCCCGGTGTCCCACAGATCGACGGCCATCGACTCGGACCAGGCGGTGAGCGCCGCCTTGGACGCGGCGTAGGCAGCCTCGCCCGGCGGCCCGAGGCGGGCGGCCACCGACGAGATGTTGACGACGTGTCCCTCGCCGCGTTCGAGCATGTGCGGGAGAAGCGCGAGCGTGAGCCGGACGGGGGACAGGTAGTTGAGCGTCATGACGTCGTCGACGATCGCCGGCGTGAGGGCGGTGACGTGGCGGCGCTTGGGCATCCCCGCGTTGTTGACGAGGATGTCGACGCCGCCGAGCTCGGCCTGGGCCCGACGGCCGAGCTCGCCGACCTGTCCGAGCTCGGAGAGGTCGACCACCCACATGCGACAGTCCGGCGACGCCTCCCGGCAGTCGGCCAGCACGTCGCGCAGGCGGTCCTCTCGCCGGGCGCAGATCCCGACCGTGGCACCCCGCCTGGCCAGGTCCCTCGCCACGGCGGCACCGATGCCCGACGAAGCTCCGGTGACGAGTGCCTTCCGTCCGGCGATCGCGTAGGCCATGGCGCTCTATGACTACCATGTCAGGGATCGCGAGGGCGAGGGGCCTGAGGTCGATGGCGTCGTGAAGCTCGGTGTCGCGTTGGGCAGGCTCAACCCCGCCTTCTTCGAAGAGGTGACGGTGGCTGCTGACGAGCTCGGCTTCGAGTCCGTCTGGCTGCCCGAGCACCTTGTCTTTCCCGTCGAGATGACGCGGTCCCCACACCCGGGGGAGTCGCACCCGCCGGTGCCGCCGACCACGCCCGTCTTCGACGCTTTCGCCCAGCTGGCGTACCTGGCCGGCCGGACTTCCCGGGTGCGGCTCGCCACCCACGTCTACAACCTCGCCCTGCGTCATCCTTTCGTCGCCGCCCGGGCCGTGCAGACCCTCGACATCGTGTCGGGCGGGCGGGTCGAGGTCGGCGTCGGAGCGGGCTGGCTGGAGAGCGAGTGGAAGGCGGCGGGGTTGGACTTCGCCACCCGCGGACGGCGCCTCGACGAGGCCATCGCCGTGTGCCAGCGGCTGTGGACCGAGGACGTGGTCGAGCATCACGGAGCGTTCTTCGACTTCGGGCCCGTCGCGTTCGAGCCGAAGCCGGTGCAGCGCCCCTGGCCGGCGCTCCACATCGGCGGAGAGTCGGACGCCGCGCTGGGCAGGGCCGCCAGAGTGGGGGACGGGTGGGTGGGGATGAACCACATGCTCGATTCGGTTGCCGGTCCCGTGGACCGGTTGGGCCGTCTGCGCCGCGACGCAGGACGGGCCTCGGCCCGCTTCGAGGTGACCGTCGGCGGCCCGGTTGCAGCACGCGACGACCTGGAACGCTGGGCGGCCGCCGGGGTGCACCGGCTGATCGTGTCGCCCTGGACCCGTTCCAGGGAGGCGGTCGACGGCCTGCGCCGGCTGGCCGATGCCGTGTTCTCGTAGCGCAGAGCTGTCCGGTCCTCTACCATTTGCGAACCTGATCACGGCGGAACGGGGAGACACATGGGTGAGTCATGGCGCATCGGCGCGTCGTCACGACGGCCATCGGTGGCACGGGTTGCAGCCGTCACGGCGGTGGTGCTGGGTCTGGGGGTGACCGGCGTCGCGTGCGGCGGCGGCAGCTCGAGCTCGAGCAGCTCGAGCTCGACCACGGCGGCCACCCAGCTCTCGTCCAGCCAGTGGATCGGTCAGGTGTGCGGCACGCTGAGCAGCTGGAAGAACGACCTGGAGACCAAGTCCAACAACTTCCAGGCCCAGGTGACCCAGTCGACCGACCTCCAGCAGGCCAAGTCCGGGCTGGTGAGCTTCCTCAACAGCGCCGTGCAGTCGACCAACGACATGATCTCGAAGCTCGAGGCCACGGGCGCGGCGCCGACGAAGGATGGTCAGGCCATATCGCAGGCCCTCGTCGGGGGGTTCCAGCAGATCCAGGTCTCGTTCACCCAGGCCCAGGCCTCGGCCCAGGCCCTGCCGACCAACGATCCGCAGACGTTCTCCAATCAGGCCAAGGCCCTCGGCACCTCGCTGGACAACGCGGGCAATCAGGTTGGTCAGAACATCGACGCGGCGGTGGCCAAGTACCCGACCGACAACCTGGACAAGCAGTTCAACGCCAACCCGGCCTGTCAGTCGGTCAAGTGACGGCGATCCGTCGGACCCTCTAGCATGCGTGGTAGTCCGATTGCAGCCAGAGGGGCGGGACGGATGGCGACCAGCGGCCCGGGTGGCGTCCACCATCGGACGCCGGGCCGGCGTGGCACACGGAGGAGCGGTCTTCCTGTCGCGGCTCTGGCCAGCGTTCTCGCCCTCGCCGCCTGCGGCGGCGGCTCGAGCTCGAACGGGTCGAGCTCGTCGTCGACCCGGGCCAGTCTCAGCGCCACCCAGTGGGCGGGCCAGGTGTGCGGGAGGATCACCACGTGGGTGAACCAGCTGCAGAGCAGCAGCAACAATGCCGTGTCGGGGTTGAACGGCACCAACCTGCAGCAGATCAAGACCCAGTTCGTGAACTTCCTCGGTGGCGCCGTGTCGTCCACCAACGTCATGATCTCCGGTGTCCAGGCCGCCGGAGCTCCGGCCGTCCCCAACGGTCGAGCCATCGCGCAGGGCCTCGTCAGTGGTCTCCAGGGGATCCAGTCGGCGTTCGTCCAGGCCCAGACCCAGGCCCAGGCCCTGCCCGCCGACAACCCGACGGCGCTCAACAACGGCGCCCAGGCGCTGAGCAGCTCCCTGGAGAACGCGGGGAACCAGGTCAAGACGAGTCTCAACTCGCTCGATCAGCGCTACCCCTCGGCCGAGCTCGATGCCGCGCTACGCAACCAGGCCGCCTGCCAGCCGCTCAACAAGTAGCCGTCCGCGGAGCGACGCGGCCGACCCTCAGGCGGCGAGGTCGTCCATGAGCTTGCGGTAGCGGTCGAGGATCGGCAGCACCTTGTCGGTGGGCGCCGCCGGGAGGCCGAGGACGGCGCGGGTGATGCCGAGAGTCGCGTAGTGCTCGAGCGTCTCCTTGTCCTCCCTCGCCCACACCGGCACGATCTCCACAGAGGCAGGATCACGGCCGGCATCTTCGGCTGCTGCGTGCAGTGCGGCCCGCACGTCTCGAGACCCGACGCCGGCGAGGGGCATCCACCCGGTGGCGTACTCGACCACGTGCCGGAACAGCACGGGGCCGGGCCCGCCGCCGATCAGGATGGGCGGGTGTGGCTGCTGCACCGGCTTCGGCCAGGACCAGCTGGGCTCGAAGCGGACGTGCTCGCCCTCGAAGCCGGCCACCTCGTCCCGCCACAGGCCCTTCATGGCGAGCACCTTCTCGCGCACGAGGGCTCTGCGGCTGGACGGCACGACCCCGTGGTCCTCCATCTCGTCGACGTTCCAGCCGTAGCCGATCCCGAGGACGACACGGCCACCCGAGAGGTGGTCCACGGAGGCGACCTCCTTTGCGAGCACGATCGGGTCGCGCTGGGCCACCAGGCACACGGCCGTCCCGAGCCGTATCCGACTGGTGACGGCGGCCGCCGCGCCCATGGCGACGAAGGGGTCGATGCTCCGGGCGTACTCCTCGGGGAGGGGCCCGCCGCCCGGGTACGGGGTTCGCCGGCTGACCGGGATGTGGGTGTGCTCGGGAAAGAAGAGCGACTCGAACCCCCTGGCCTCCGCCTCCCTGGCCAAGCGGTCGGGAGGGATGGCAGTGTCGGTCGGGAACATGCTGAGGCCCAGGTCCATGACGCTGTTCTTACCTGGGCTGCGTATCAGCCCGCCAGGGGGCCGTCCGAATGGGAGGTCGCTGTCGGGGAGCTACCGACGGTCTCCGGAGGCGTCAAGGTGTACCGTCGCCGGCGTGCCCGCCCTGGTCGCTCCTCGACGTCCCGCCACCGCGACGCCGCCGCGACGGCCGGGGACGGTGCGGCGCACGACGCACGTCGAGATGAGCTGGGCCGGCCCGTGGTTGCACCTGGCGGGCGCGGCCCGGGATCTCGAGACGACCGCCCGCGGGC
Organism: Actinomycetota bacterium; assembly: GCA_005888295.1. Lineage (GTDB taxonomy): Bacteria > Actinomycetota > Acidimicrobiia > Acidimicrobiales > AC-9 > AC-9. Next base: position 21,912 of record VAWP01000097.1, on the reverse strand, counting down.
CGCGGGTGCTGAACGCCGCCACCCTCGACGCCGACGTCGATCCCCGGCGGCGGCTGGCCCGTCTCGACCTGGTGCCGGAGCGGTCCGAGGCGGCGGCGTTGGTCGGCTCGGTGGTGGGGTCGGGCTTCCGCGCCCGGGTGGGCGCGGTGGTGCCCGACGAGGGCGGCACTCCACTCGGCCTGCTGCTCGACGATCTGCCGGGCGCGACCCTGATATCGGGCTACGTGCGCGTCCGCTCCGAGGCCCACGCCGGGACGCCTCCTGGTTCGAGCGTGCCGGCTGCCGCCCTCGATGCCATGACCGATGTGTGCGCGGGTTGGCGCGCCGGGGGTCGGGCGATGACCAGCGTCGCCAGAGGCGAGGGCATTCCAATGCAGGACTGCCCACCGGCCCCGGACCTCGACGGGGGATCGGACGAATGGGCCTGGCACGAGATCGCGCCGTTGGCGCCCGGCGCCATGCGCCGTCGCCGGCGCATCGACGTCGGTGGACGCGATCCCGTAGAAGTCGACGCCATGTTCCGTGACAGCTACGGCGAGCCCGACGGGACCGAGGTTGTCCTGCACGAGTACGGGGTGGGCGCCGTCCTCGACCCCGATGGGCTCGTGGTGCGGTCGGTCGAGGCGTCGCCGGCGGTCCTGCCGTTCGGGGAGTGCCCGCTGGCCGTGGACCACGTGGGCGACCTCGTCGGCAAGCCGATCGGGGACTTTCGCACGACGGTGCGCCAGGAACTGCAGAGCACGAGGAGCTGCACCCACCTGAACGACATGCTGCGGGTCCTCGCTGACGTGGCTTTCCTGGAGGGGTACCGATGAGCGACGAGGAGGGCATCCGCAGGACGCTGGCCCTGTACTGCCAGCTGTGTGACGACGGGCGCTTCGACGAGTGGGCGCAGCTGTACACCGAGGACGCCGTGTTCCGGGTGATGGGCCAGGTCCACGTCGGGCCGGCGGCCATCAAGGCGTTCATCGCCGAGGCCCAGCCCGAGGGGCGACGGGGCAAGCACGTCGCGGTCCCCGGAGAAGGGCAATTTCCTGTCACCAGTGCCGGCCGGTACCACGATCGGCTGGTGAGAAGGAACGGCGCGTGGCTGTTCGCCGAGCGCCAGATCGTCTTCATGGGCGAGGACCCGCCCGATCAGCCCTCGAGCGGTCTATAGTTCGCACCGACACGGCGGAAAGGGGAGATCGTGCGTACTCGCGTGGCTGGATCCGTGCTCGTGCTGGGCCTGCTGGGACTCGGCGCCGCCGCTTGCGGGGGCTCGAGCTCGACCAGCAGCACTTCGACGACAACGAGCACGACGGTTGCCACCACCTCGACGAGCGCGGTGGCCGGTGCCGCCAGCTCCGCGTGCGCCCAGGCCATCCAGGTTGCCCAGACGCTCGGCCAGCAGGTCAACGCGGCAAATGGCAACACCCAGGCGATCGCTCAAGCCGTCCGGTCTGCCGTACCGCAGCTCCAGGCTGCGGCGAATCAGGCGACGGGATCCGGTAAGGCAGCTCTCAACAACCTCGTCAACTCGCTGCAGTCGGTCGCCAACGGAGCCACGGGACCGGCGGCGGCCTCCCAGATCACGAGCGCCGCCACGCAGCTGGCGAACTCCTGCCGCTAGCCCCGCCCGGGGTAGCCACCGCCACCGAAACGGGCGTCGAGAGCGTCGTAGTCGACGGCGAAGCCCTGTCGTGGCAGGCGATCGACGAACTCGACCGTTCGCGGCTTCTTGTACGACGCGATGCTGGCGCGACAGTGCTCGATGATGTCCTCCGCCGACGCCGACGCGCCGTCGCGGAGGACCACGACGGCCTTGAGGCTCTGGTTCCACGTCGGGTCGGGCACGCCGATGACCGCGGCCTCGGCGACGGCGGGATGGCGGGCGATGCAGCCCTCGACCTCGGCCGGGTAGATGTTCTCGGCCGCCGACTTGATCAGTCTCGTCTTGGGGCCCACGAAGCTGATCGACCCGTCCGGCTCCCGGCGACCGAGGTCGTTGGTGTGGTGCCAGCCGCCCGCCTGGCGCTCGGCGTTGATCTCGGGTCGGCGGTGGTAGCCGGTCATGACCGTCGGGCCCCGGGCGACGATCTCGCCGACCTCACCAGGGGGGACCTCGTTGCCTTCGGGGTCGACGATGCGCACCCGTGAGACGGGTGACGGTCGACCTGCCGTTCCCGTGGCCGGCCCGCCCACGGCGTTGAACGTGAGCATGCCCATGACCTCCGTCTGCCCGTAGCCAGCGGGACGGCGGGCCCACGGGCTGGTATCGACCGTGATCATCTCGTTCCACTCCGCCCGGCCCGCGAAGGTGCGCAGGCTCTTCAGGTCGTAGCGCCCGCCCCGGTTGATGTCGAGGACCTGGTCGAGGGTGGGACCGATGAGGAACGCACCGGTGCACCGCTCGGACTCGATCAACCGGCACAGCTCCTCGGCGTCGACCCGCGGCGTGAACACGTTGGTGCCGGCGAGCTGGAACGTGGCCATCGTCGTCATCAACGTCGCCACGTGGAACAGCGGTCCCGAGTTCAGGTACACGTAGTCCCAGTCGATCTCCTGGAGGCGAGCCATCATCAGGGCCTGCACGATGATGGCCGTGTGGCTCAACAGCGCACCGTTGGGCCGTCCGCTGAACGCGGCCGTGTACATCTGCAGCACGGGCGAGGCCGGGCCGATCTCGTCCACGGGCTCGTCGGGGGCGGCCGAGGCCACGACGGCCTCGTAGCCGTCGGGTTCCCCCGTATCGTGGCGGATCCACGTGGACGTGGAGGCCGCAAGTTCCCGCGCCTCACGGACCGTCGGCCCGATCTCCTCCTCCTGCCACACGACGACGCTCGGCTGGAGATCCTCGAGCACGAACGCCATCTCCTGAGCCGTCTGCCGCCAGTTCGCGGCGCAGAAGACAGACCCGCACCGGGCGGCGGCGAGGAGGCACTCGAGCAGGCGGTGGCAGTTCTGCCCCAACCACAGGATGCCGTCGCCGGTCCCGACCCCCGCGGCGCGGAACGCGTTGGAGAGGCGAGTCACCCGCGCGTCCAGCTCGGGGTACGTGTAGCGGTCGTCCCGGCACACCACCGCCGTCTGGTCGGGGTAGCTGCGCCGGTGCTCCGCCAGGACGTCGGCGAGGGTCAGCGCGTGGATGGGGTCCATCGACCTGCCTGCAGCTCGTGCTTGAGGACCTTGCCGGTCGCGTTGCGTGGCAGCTGCTCGACGAACGTGACGCGGCGGGGGACCTTGTAATCCGCGAGGCGCTCCAAGAGGAAGGCGCGGAGCTGCTCGACGTCGAGCGCCTGGCCGGCCGCGATGACGACGAAGGCGGCGAGGTCCTCGCCCAGCACGTCGTGGGGAACACCGACGACCGCCGCCTCCGCCACGGCGGCGTGTTCGAGGAGGGCATTCTCCACATCGGTCGCGTAGATGTTGTGGCCGCCCCTGATGATGACCTCTTTGGTGCGGCCCACGATGTACAGATAGCCGTCCTCGTCGAGCCGGCCGAGGTCGCCGGTCCGGAGCCACCCGTCGGTCCACGTGCGGGCGGTGGCCTCGGGGTCGCGGTAGTACTCGCGCTGGCGACCGGCGAGACGGATGAGCACCTCGCCCACCGCGCCGGCGGGCAGGTCGCGTCCGGGCTCCGCGGTGACGCGGACCTCCATCGGGGGCATGGGCTTTCCCACCGAGCCGGCTCGCCGCCAGGCCTCGTCCTTGGGCATCGCACAGTACGCGGGGCCGGCCTCGGTCATCCCGTAGCCGTTGGAGCTGGTTGCGTCTGGCATGCGCTCCTGGAGACGGCGGAGGACGGCGGCCGAGACCGGGGCGCTGCCGAGCGAGCACAGCTGGATGCTGGACAGGTCCGCCGTCTCGAAGTCGGGATGGCCGAGGATGAGCTGGGCCATGGCCGGGACGATGAACACGGCCTCCGGGCGCTCGGTGGCGACCACCTCGAGCCAGCGGCCGGCGTCGAACCTGGGCAGGAAGAAGGCCGACTTGCCGAGCTTCATCGGGTTGTACACGAAGCTGATGCCGGCGAAGGTGAACAGGGGAGAGCCGTGCAGCCAGGCCGTGCCCGTCCAGGGCGGGTCGCTGTTGGGGAGGAGCGACGCGTTGCGGTGCCGGACGACCACGCCCTTGGGCGAGCCCGTGGTGCCGGAGGTGTACATGATGTCGGCCAGGTCGTCGGGCTCGAGGTCGACCTGGAAGTCGCCGGCGTCGTCCGCCGCCACCGACTCCCACGGCACGACGCCGGGAACGGGCCGTGCGGCGCCGCCGTCGCCGTCGGTGCTCACCACCAGCCCGAGCGAGGGGACGCTCCGTCGTGCTGCGGCGAGCGCGTCGAGATGGGAGGCGCAGGTGACGGCGGCGGACGCCTCGGCGTGGCCGAGGATGGTGCTCGTCTCCGCCGCCGTGAGACGGGTGTTGGTGGGGACGGCGACGGCACCGGCCTTGTGCACAGCGGCGTAGGCCACCACCCAGTGGAGGACCTCTTCGTTGGGAAGGTAGATCGAGACCCGGTCGCCCTTCGCGACACCGGCGCCAGCCAGGCCCCGCGCCAAGCGGTTCGAGTCCCCGTCCCACCGGGCGAAGGTGAGGGCGGTGTCGGCGTCGAGGTTGCGGTAGCCGATCTCGTCGGGATGGCGCCTCGCCATCAGGCGGAGCTGGTCGGTGAGGAGCTCGGTCACCTGGCCGCCGGCTCGACCAACAGCTCGCCCAGGCGGTCGTGGTGCCAACCCGAGGTACCGAGCAGATGCTCCGACCCGTAGGCCCGCCTGATGAACAGGTGCAGGTCGTGCTCCCAGGTGTAGCCGATGCCCCCGTGGACCTGGATCCCGTCCTTCGCCGCCAGCGTGGCGGCCGTGCCCGCGGCCGCCTTGGCCACGTGTGCGGCCCGATGGCGGTCGGGGTCGCCCGAGTCGATCGCCATTGCCGCGTAGTACACCGCGCTCCAGCCTCGCTCGTAGGCGAGGGCCACGTTGGCCAGCTTGTGCTGGATGGCCTGAAAGGCGCCGATGGGTCGGCCGAACTGCTCTCTGCTCTTGGCATAGGCGAGGGTGGCCTCGAGGAGCCACCGGGCGGTGCCCATCATCTCTGCCGCCAGCGCCACGTAGGCCCGCTCCAGCACGTCCCGGATCGCGTCCGGGGAGACGGCCATCCCCGCTCCGGCGCTCGTGGTGTCCACCTCGGCCAGTCGGCGCGTGGTGTCGACGGTGGCGACGTGGCGAGCAGGGAGCCGACCGGCCACCATCACGCTCGGCCCGGCCCCGACAACTGCGATGTGATCGACGCTGTCCGCCTCGGGCACGAAGGTCTTCGTCGGGTCGTGGTTGGGTGCCCACACACCGTCGGCACCGGCCATGGCCACGGTGCCGGTCACGTCGCCGTCCAGCACCCGCGGCAGGAGGTCGTGGTCCACCGCGGCCAGCAGAGGCGCGAAGAGCGCGGCCGTGGGGAAGAACGGACCCGGTGCCAGCGCCGCCCCGGTCTCCTCCAGGAACAGGCACAGGTCGACGAGCGGACCACCTGCGATGCCCATCCAGGCTCGGAGGTGCGCCCACAGCGGATCGGCGGAGCGCGGATCGTTCATGTGGGCGCGTACGAGGCTGGTCGGGCATTCCCCGGCCATGAGCTGTCGGGCGGAGCTGCGCAGCAGCTCCTGATCCTCGGTGATCGTGAAGTCCATCGGTGGTGGGGCGTCAGGCCGGCGGCTAACCTGACGTCTCCGTCACTCTAGGTCAGGAGCTGGCGCGGATGCGGTTGGGAACGCGATGGCCGAGGTGACGGTCGGCATCGACATCGGGACGACTTCGGTCAAGGCCTTGGCCGCCGATGGCGATGGGAACGTGGTTGCCAGAGCCCGTGTGCCGCACCCGCTGGCCGTCCCCACCGGCGACGCGATGGAGCACGACGCCAACCGGGCGTGGCGGCGAGGCCCCCGGCGTGCGTTGGCCGCCCTGGGCGACGTCCGCGCTCGGGGCTTGTGCGTGGCGGCCATGGTTCCCTCGGTCACCGCGGTGGACCGCAGGGGCATACCGCGCACCCCCGGCCTGCTGTACGGCGACGCCCGGGGGCGCTCCGGCGACAACCGCAGCGCGTCGCCCATCAGCGGCGAGCTCGAGGCGTTCGTGGGCTGGTCGGCCAAGCAGCTGCCCGATGCCCGCGGCTACTGGCCGGCCCAGGCGGTGACGAACCACGTGCTGTCGGGCCAGGCGGTGCTCGACACGGGCGCCGCCAGCTCCGGGTTCCCGTTGTTCAACGGCCACGGCTGGGACGCCGACCGGGCCGGGGCCATGGGGGTCGACGTGGCCCAGCTGCCGCGCGTGGAGCCCACGGGTCAGGCCGTGGGGAGGGTGGGCGACGCCGTGCTCGCCTCGGGGTCGGTCGACGCCCTCGCCGAGCAGATCGTCGCCGGTGCCGACCATGACGGCGACGTGCTCGTCATCTGCGGGACGACGCTCATCACCTGGATCGTGATGGAGGAGTGGCGCCAGGCTCCCGGGTTGTGGACCATTCCCCACACCACTCCCGGAAAGCTCGTGATGGGTGGTCCGAGCGGCTCGGGGGGGCTGTTCCTCAACTGGGCCAATCGCCTCCTTGGACGCGTCGATCGGTCCGGCGCTCCCGCCGACCCCCACCGGGTGCCGGTCTGGACCCCCTATCCCCACGGCGAGCGCACGCCGCTTCACGATCCCGACCGCCGGGCGGGGCTGCACGAGCTCGACCTCACCCACGACGGCGCCGCCCTGCGGCGGGCGGCGGTGGAGGCGGCGGGCTTCGTGGTCCGTCACCACATCGACCTCGGCGGCGTGCCCGTGCGTCGCGTCGTTGCCACAGGCGGTGGCACCCGAGACCGGGCCTGGATCCAGGCCCTGGCCGACTGCACGGCGCTGCCGGTGGACGTGGTGGCGGTCCCGGAGGGCGGGGCCCTCGGGGCCGCGTTCCTGGCTCGGGTGGCGGCGGGGATGGAATCATCCACTGCGGATGCTGCTCGCTGGGCGCGAACCAGCCACCGGGTGGAGCCGGATCCCCGCTGGGTCGGGCCCGCGGGGGAGCGGTACGAGGTCTTCCGTGAGCGAAGCGGCGGTCCGTCGCACGAGGTCGGAGGAGATGAAGCGTGATCCGCGGTGAGGGAGAGGCGATCATCAAGGGTGTCGAGCCGCAGGAGGTCTTCGACTTCGTGCTCGACCCCGCCCAGTACACCAAGGCTGACACCAAGATCGTGTGGGTGACGAAGCTCGGGGACACCCCCGACGGCATGATCGCCCGCGAGGACGGCAAGTTCCTCGGCCGGTTCCCGGGCTCGGTCGTCACCCGTTACCGGTGGGAGCCACCCAACCGGATCGACGTGACGCTGGAGCACGGGATCCCCCGCACGTTGCACGCCTGGTTCGAGATCGAGGCGGCCGAGGGAGGGACGCGCATCCACCACGTCGAGACGATGGACCTGGGCGCGCCGCTGGGCTGGCTGTACGACGCCGTGGCGGCTGGCTGGTTCGCCCGCTCGGTGCACCAGGAAGTGGCCGAGATCGCACGCCTGATGGAGGCGGGTGAGCGCGGTCGGGGCGCGGAGGCCCATGCCACCTGACGCGTGTGTCATTCTTTGGAGTGATGAGCCTGGAGATCTCGATCAACCGCGAGACCTGCATGGGCTCGGGCAACTGCTCGTACTGGGCCGCGGCGGCGTTCGACCTCGACGACGAGGGGTTGGCCGTCGTCGTGGACGCCGAGGGCGAGCCCGAGGAGCGGATCATGCTGGCCGCCCAGGGCTGTCCGACGCAGTCGATCACGGTCACCCGGGACGGCCAGCCGCTCACCTGATGGACGGAGAGGAGCTCTTGTGCCTGTAGGGGTGAGCGAGGAGCACGCCGCGCTCCACGACGCCGTGCGGCGCTGGACCGAGACCCACTGCCCGCCGTCGGTGCCCCGCGCCCTCCTCGATTCGGACAGCGAGGAGCTGCCGGGCTTCTGGGCGTCGCTGGTCGAACAGGGCTGGCTCGGCCTGCACGTCAGCGAGCCGGACGGGGGTCAGGGGTTCGGCCTGGCGGAGCTGGCCGTGGTGCTCGAGGAGCTGGGGCGGGCCGTGGCGCCCGGTCCCTTCCTGCCCACAGTGCTGACCAGCGCGGTCATCGCCGCCGGCGGGCGAGAAGCGATCCGGCGGGCCCTGCTGCCCGGGCTGTGCGACGGCTCGACCACGGGTGCGGTCGCGCTCGGCCCCGCCACCGTCGTCGCCGAGCCCGCCGGCGACGGCGCCGTGCGCCTGTCGGGCCGTGCCGGGCCCGTGCTCGGCGCCGCCCAGGCAGGGCTGGTCGTGGTCCCGGCCACCGGTCCGGACGGTGAGAGCTGGTACGCGCTGGACGCCGGCGACGTGACGGTCGAGCGCCTGGCCAGCCTCGACCCGACCCGGCGCGTCGGTGCGGTCGTCGTCGACGGCGCAGCCGTCGGAGCCGAGCGCCGCCTACCGGACCTCGACGGTCGGGTCGTGGCGGACCTCGCCGCCATCGTGATGTCGGCGGAGTGCGCCGGGGGGGCCGACTGGTGTGTCGACACCGCCGCGTCGCATGCCAAGGTCCGCGAGCAGTTCGGTCGTCCCATCGGGCAGTTCCAGGCCGTCAAGCACCGCTGCGCCGACATGCTCGTCGCCGCCGGTCAGGCCGCCGCCGTGGCCTGGGACGCAGCGCGGGGCGCCGACGACCGGCAGGAGGCCTCGCTGGCCGCGGCGGTGGCGGGAGCACTGGCGCCGGAGGCCTTCTTCACCTGCGCCAAGGACTGCGTCCAGGTTCTCGGTGGCATCGGCTTCACGTGGGAGCACGACGTCCACCTGTACCTCAAGCGAGCCGCCTCGGTCCGTGCCCTGCTCGGCGGGCCCGAGCCGTGGCGGGCGCGCGTGGCCGGCCTCGCCCTCGCCGGTGCCCGTCGTAGCCTCGACGTGGCCCTGCCCGAGGAGGCAGATCCCGTCCGGGTCGAGGTGCGGGCGCTGGCTGAGAGCCTGGTCGGGCGCGAGCCGGGAGAGGTGCGGCGCCGGCTGGCCGACGAGGGCTACATGGCACCACACTGGCCGCCGCCGTGGGGGAGGGGCGCCGACCCCGTCGAGCAGCTGGTCATCGACCAGGAGCTCCAGCGGGCCCGCGTCCGCCGCCCGCAGCTCGCGGTGGGGGCCTGGGCGCTCCCCACGATCATCGCCCACGGCACGGACGAGCAGCAGGAGCGCTGGGTCGGCCCCACCCTGCGGGGCGAGATCACCTGGTGCCAGATGTTCAGCGAGCCGGGCGCCGGCTCCGACCTGGCCTCGCTCACCACGAAGGCGACGCGTGCGGACGGCGGCTGGCTCCTCACCGGGCAGAAGGTGTGGACCTCGATCGCCCAGCGGGCGGATTGGGCCATCTGCCTGGCCCGAACCGACCCGGACGCGCCGAGGCACGAGGGCATCACCTACTTCCTGGTCGACATGCGCTCGGCCGGCATCGACGTGCGCCCGCTGCGGGAGCTCACGGGGCAGGCCATGTTCAACGAGGTGTTCCTCTCCGACGTGTTCGTCCCCGACGACTGCGTGGTCGGTGCCGTGAACGGGGGCTGGCGCCTGGCCCGCACGACACTGGCCAACGAGCGCGTGTCCATGGGGAGCGGGTCGTCGTTCGGGCTCGGGGTGGAGTCCCTCATCCAGCTCATCACATCCCGCGCCGCCGACGACCCGGTGTCGGTCGATCGCCTCGGGGGCCTGCTGGCCGAGGCCGAGTGCCTGGCCGTCCTCGGCTTCCGGTTGACCCTGCGGGCCCTGTCGGGAGCCGAGCCGGGCCCGGAGTCCAGCGTCCGCAAGCTCGTCGGCGTCGAGCACGATCAGCGCGTCCAGGAGACCGGGATGACACTGCTGGGGCCCGACGGGGCGACCGTGGTCGGTGACGCCGCCCCCTGGACCGGCGGCTTCCTGGCCAACCGGTGCCTCACCATCGCCGGCGGCACCAGTGAGATCCAGCGCAACGTCATCGCTGAGCGCCTGCTCGGCCTCCCGCGGGACCCCTGAACCGGCCCGGGCGGCGTCCCACCTCCTGTTGTTGACACCGATGTCAGGCTTGGCTAGCAAGGTGGCTCATGGGAGAGCAGAAGCTGTTCTTCGAGGACGTGAGCGAGGGTGATGCCGGCCCCGAGGTCCGTCACGAGCTGACCCGCACCGATCTCGTCATGTACGCGGGAGCGTCCGGGGATTTCAACCCGATGCACCACGACGAGGTCAAGGCCAAGGCGGCCGGCCTTCCCAGCGTGTTCGGCCACGGGATGTTCTCGGCCGGGCTCCTCGGCAGGGCGATCACGGACTACGTGGGCATCGGCACCCTGCGCCGGTACAGGGTGCGCTTCGTCAAGCAGACCTGGCCGGGCGAGGTGTTCGTCACCAGGGTGACGGTCAAGGCGAAGCGCAAGGAGGACGGTGACAACCTCGTCGACCTCGACTGCGCGCTCACGAACGCCGACGGCGAGGTCAAGGTCGAGGGTGAGGCCACCGCGGCGCTGCCATCTCGCAGCTGAGGGAAGGTAATGCCGCTGTTCCATCCGCGCCGTGCGGGTGCATGATTGAACCTGTGCCAGAGAAGGAGCCGGACTGGAACTTCCCGTTCGAGGGTCCTCTCCACGAGGTGTTTCCCGCCCTGCACGAGGCCCAGAACGCCTGGCTGGCCCAGATCGACTCGCTGCAGGCCCCCGATCGCAAGACCCACGAGCTGATCCGCATGGTCTGCACCGTGATCCTGCGCAACCCCGAGGGTGTCCAGCGCCACGCCATGCTGGCCAAGGAGGTGGGAGCCACCTGGGAGGAGCTCGTCGGGTCGATCATGCTGACCCTTCCCGGCTTCGGCCTGCTCCCCGCCGTGGCGGCCCTGCCCTACGCCCGCCGGGGCTTCGACTCGGCTCCTGAGAGCGAGACCGACTGAGCCACATGGCCGACAAACCCTTCCGGGTCCTGCCCAAGGTGACGAGCGACAACGAGCACTTCTGGCGGGGCGGAGAGACGGGCGAGCTGCGGTTCCTCCAGTGCACGAGCTGCGGCTACCTGGTGCATCCGCCGGCGCCGGTGTGCCCTCGCGATCTCAGCCGCCAGCTGGCGCCCCACACCGTCAGCGGCCGGGGCACGGTGGCGACGTACACCGTCAACCACCAACCCTGGTACCCCGGGTTGGACCCGCCCTACGTGGTGGCCATCGTCGAGATCGAGGAGCAGGCCGACGTGCGTCTGATGACCAACGTCGTCAACTGCGACGTCGAGAAGGTGCGCATCGGCCTGGCGGTGCAGGTCACCTTCGAGCAGCACGACGACGTCTGGATCCCGCTGTTCGAGCCGGCGGCGTGACCGACGGGACACCAGCGGGCGCGTCCGTCGGAGAGCGCGGCGCAGCCATCACCGGCATCGGCCAGTCCGACGTCGGCCGGCGCCTGAACCGATCGCCGCTCGGGCTCACCCTCGATGCCTGTCTCGACGCCATCGCGGATGCCGGCCTGACCCGGGACGACATCGACGGCATCGCCACCTATCCAGGGAACATGGACAACCCACCTGGCTTCTCGGGGGCCGGCGTGGTCGAGGTCCAGGACGCCCTCCGCCTGGAGCTCGACTGGTACACCGGGGGCCTGGAGCTGCCGGGTCAGCTGGGGTCGGTGATCGACGCCTGTGTCGCGGTGGCGGCGGGGCTGGCGACGCACGTGCTGTGCTTCCGCAGCGTGTGGGAGGCGACGGCCCAGGGCACCAAGGGCCGGGCCAGCGTGACGTCGGGCGGAGGCGGAGGCGGCGGGGGGTCGTTCCGGGCCGGCGGGTTCATGCAGTGGACGCTTCCTTTCGGCGCACCCTCGGCCGCCAACTGGATCGCGTGCTACGCCCAGCGCCACTTCCACGAGTACGGCACCACCAGGGAGCAGCTGGCCCACATCGCCCTGAACGCACGGAAGAACGCGGGTCGCAACCCCAAGGCCATCTATCGCGACCCGATGTCGCTCGACGACTACCTGGCGGCCCGCATGATCTCGTCGCCACTCTGCCTGTTCGACTGCGACGTGCCCGCCGACGGGGCCACGGCCGTCATCGTGTCACGGGCCGACGCCACGGCGGGGCTGCGCCGGAGGCCGATCGACGTGGACGCCGTCGGGACGGCCATCAGGGGCCGGCCCTCGTGGGACCAGTGGGACGATCTCACCACGATGGCGTTGCGCGACGCCGGCGCCATGCTGTGGGACCGCACCGACCTGCGCCCGACCGACGTCGGGGTCGCCGAGCTGTACGACGGCTTCAGCTTCATCACCCTGGCCTGGCTCGAGGCACTCGGCTTTTGCGGGAAGGGCGAGGGTGGCCCGTTCATCGACGGAGGCGACCGCATCGCGCTGGACGGAGAGCTGCCCCTCAACACCAACGGCGGCCAGCTCTCGGCCGGCCGCCTCCACGGCTACGGGTTCCTGCACGAGGCCTGCCTCCAGCTGTGGGGTGAGGGAGGGGAACGTCAGGTGCCGGGACCTCCGGAGGTGGCGGTGGCGGCGGCCGGAGGTGGCCCGCTGGCCGGCTGCCTCCTGCTCACCCATCGCCCCTGACCGAGCCCTCGCCACACCGGCTCGAGGTGACGCCCATGTCAGGTCACCCGGTATGGTGAGCCCCGTGCGGCTCCGCTATCGGGACGAGGACGAGGAGTTTCGTCGCCAGCTACGGGAGTGGCTCGAGGCCAACGCCCCGCCCGGGCAGCAGTTCCGGGAGGCCAAGCTGTCGAGCGCCCACCTGCCCGACTGGGCCCGGGCATGGCAGCGCCGCCTCTTCGACGCCGGATGGCTCGTGCCCGGTTGGCCCCCCGAGCTCGGGGGCCGCAACGCCACCGCCGTGCAGCAGATGATCTACTTCGAGGAGATGGCGGCGGGCGAGATCCCGCGATCGCTGAACCCGCAGGGCTTGTCCATCGTGACGCCGTCGATCGTCGACCACGGGACCGAGGAGCAGCGCCAGCGGTGGGCGCTGCCGACGCTTCGGGGCGAGATCACCTGGTGCCTCGGCATGAGCGAGCCGGGCGCGGGGAGCGACCTGGCGTCGCTGTCGACCCGCGCCGTGCTGGACGGTGACCGCTTCCTGGTCAACGGCCAGAAGGTGTGGACCTCGGGGGCCCATCACGCCGATTGGTGCCTCTGCTTCGTTCGCACCGATCCGGCCGCGCCCAAGCACCGGGGCATCAGCGCCCTGATCATCGACATGCGCTCACCAGGCATCACCTGTCGACCGCTTCCGGAGCTGACCGAGCCGCACCATGCCGACTTCAACGAGGTCTTCTTCACCGACGTGAGCGTGCCCGTGGGCAACCTCCTGGGCGCCGTCGACGA
>VAWP01000097.1:3860-8582 GCA_005888295.1 Actinomycetota bacterium | reverse complement strand
CACGAGCGGGGGATGCTCTGGATCGGGAACGCGCACAGCGTCCAGAGCGGTGTCGAGGAGCTGATCGAGCTGGGCCACAGCGCTGCCGGTCGTCCCGGGGAGAACGACATCTTCCGCGACCGGGTGGCGTCGCTGGTGATCGACGCCCACGCCATCACGCTGCTGGGCTACCGCGGCTTCGGGAAGTTCTCGCGGGGGCAGAGCTCGCCCGAGCACCTCATGCTGAAGCTCTACACGAGCGAGGTGGAGCGGAGGCTCTACCTGACCGGCGTCGAGGCCCTGGGCGCCGAGGCCATCGACACCTCGACCCGGGGTCCAGGCGGCTGGCGGGAGGGTTCCTGGGCGTTCCAGTACCTCCGCTCGTTCTCGGGCACCATCGCCGGGGGGACGAGCGAGATCCAGCGCAACATCATCGCCGAGCGGGTGCTGGGCCTGCCCCGAGGCTGAGTGGCTGGATGGCTGGGTGGCGGCTTCGGCGGGGCCGATAGCGTGGAAATCACCCACTTCTGTGCCCGGAGGCCCTACCGTCGATAGGACGCCCTGGCGGTGGCAGCCGGGTGGCGAGGAGGACTCATGAACAAGGCTGAGCTGGTCGACAAGGTGGCCGCCGAGGCAGGCGTGGAGAAGCGGGAGGCGGAAGCCGTCCTCTCTGCGGCATTTCGGGCGGTCGTGGACGGCGTCAAAGCCGGCGACAAGGTGGCCTGGCCCGGGTTCGGCACCTTCTCGGTGTCCCAGCGCGCCGCCAGGATGGGTCGCAACCCCCAGACCGGGGCCCAGATCTCCATACCGGCCAGCCGGGCACTGCGCTTCAGCCAGGCCTCGGCGGTCAAGGAGACGCTCAGCAACTAGCGCCGGCCCGGGAGGCCGGCCAGATGGATGACGCGGCTGTGCTCGGCGCTTAGCGCCGAGCCGGCGCCGCGTCCCTGATGGCGGGGGCGACGTCGGCGGCGAAGCGTGCCAGCGTCTCGGGCGGGGCGAAGTCCGAGAACTGCAGGATGCACAGCTCGACGCCCCTGGCGGCCTCGGCGACGAGGGCGGCGGCGACCTCGTCGGCGGTGCCGGCCAGCAACCCGCCCCAGGAGCCGAACCGCCGGCGGGCGACGGCGATGACGTCGTCGCGCCCGGAACGACTGGGCGCAAGCGCGACCGGGTGCTGTGTGGACACTCGGGCGCCGCCGACCTGGGTGCGGAGCGCATCGAGATCGTCGACGGCGTAGGACGGGCAGTTCCACCAGTCGGCGTGGCGGGCGACCAGGGGGAGGGTCAGCCGGGCCCCGGCGCCCCCGACGTGGAGGGGTAGCCGGTCCTGGGCCGGGACGGGCCGGCCGATGGCCTGCTCCAGGTGGTAGTACCGGCCCTCGTAGTCGAACCGACGACCGCTGAACATGAGCCGGAGGATGTCGAGGGTCTCCGACATCCGGCCGGCGCGCACGGCGGGTCGCTCCGGGGCGAAGCCGTAGGCGCGCAGCTCCGGTTCCACCGATCCCCATCCGATGCCGAGCTCGAGGCGCCCGCCGCTCGCCACGTCCAGGGTGGCCGCCATCTTGGCCAGGAGCGCCGGGTGCCGGAAGGCGTCGCAGAGCACGAGGTGGCCGATGTGGATCCTGGAGGTGCGCGCCGCCAGGGTGGTGGCGACCGTCCACGCCTCCAGGGTGTCGGCGTCGGGCAGGCCCGGTGCGGCGAGATGGTCCATGAGCCACACCGAGTGGAAGCCGAGCTCCTCCGCCGCCGCCGCCCGCTCCTCGATCGCCCCGAACGACATGCGCAGCTGGGGAAGGTACAGGGCGTACTCCACCACGGGACTCTATCCTCCGAGGATGACCGAGCACGGCGTCGCCGGACGTGTCGTCATCATCACCGGCTCGGGGCAGGGCATCGGCCGGGGCATGGCCCACCATCTCGGCAAGCACGGCGCCAGCATCGTCGTGGCCGAGTGGAAGGCACACCGGGCCGAGCGGACGGTCGCTGAGCTGGAGACGCTCGGCGTTCCCGTGCTCGGCGCGGTGTGCGACATCAGTCGACGCGACCAGATCGACGACATGGTGGCGCGCACCGTGGAGCGCTTCGGCCGAGTCGACGGCCTGATCAACAACGCCCAGACGTTTCGGCCGACGGCAACAGTCGCGGAGGTCGTCGAAGACGACATGGACGTGTTCTACGGCTCGGGTCCCAAGGGGACGCTGGCGGCCATGCAGGCGGTCTATCCCCATATGCGGGCGGCCGGCTGGGGCCGGATCGTCAACTTCGCATCGGCTGCGGGCATCACGGGCATGCCTGGGTACGCGGCCTACAACGCGTCCAAGGAGGCGATCCGCGCCCTCACGCGCACCGCCGCCCGGGAGTGGGGCCGTGACGGCATCGTCGTGAACTGCATATGCCCGGGGGCTGCCTCCAAGCGCGGCAAGGACAGAGCTGCCCGGGATGTCGAAGCCCACGAGGAGTTCATTCGCAAGCACCCGATCGGGCGTCTCGGCGATCCCGAGGACGACATCGCGCCGGTGGCGCTGTTCCTCTGCTCGGACGCCAGCCGGTACCTCACCGGTCAGACCCTGATGGTCGACGGGGGCGGTTTCCTCACCCTCTGAGCGGTCTCGATCTCGTGATCCCTGACTACGATGTCAGGGTTCCGCCCGAGCGTCTGGAGGTCTCTGGCCGCATGCCGATCCACTACGACGAGCGCGACGGCCACGTGGTCGTGATCACCATCGACCGGCCCGAGACCCGCAACGCGCTGGACATGTACCACTTCCGGGACCTCGCCCGGTCATGGCGTCGCTTCAAGGACGACCCCGACGCCTGGGTGGCGATCATCACCGGTGTCGAAGACGCCTACTGCGTCGGCGCCGACCTCAAGAGCTACATACCGCAGGTGACGGCGCTGGCGGAGAAGATCGGATCGGGCGAGGTCACCGAGGTGGACGGGTGCCGGCTCACGGACGGGACCTACGCCGTGCTGCGCAACGTCGAGCTCTACAAGCCCATCGTCGCCGCGGTGAACGGGCCGTGCGTCGCCGGTGGGATGGAGATGCTGGGCGGCGTCGACATACGCATCGCCAGCCCCAACGCCATCTTCGGGGTCATGGAGCCCAAGCGCGGCCTGTTCGCCGGAGGCGGGACCACGGTGCGGCTGCCCCGCCAGGTGGCGTTCCCCGCGGCCATGGAGTTCCTCCTCACGGCCGAGGCGTTTCCGGCCCAGCGCGCCCTCGAGCTCGGGCTCATCAACGAGATCGTCCCCCGCGACCAGCTGCTCGACCGGGCCGTCGAGTGGGCGGGACGGATCACGGCCAACGGCCCGCTGGCCGTGCGGGCGACCAAGGAGAGCGTGTTGCGGGGCCTCGCCGTCACCCTCGATGAGGCGTACAAGATCGAGCAGGAGCTGTCGACCATGGTGTTCAAGAGCGAGGACGCCAAGGAGGGCCCGCGTGCCTTCGCCGAGAAGCGGGCTCCCAACTGGAAGGGGAGGTAGGTGGCACCGGTCGATCCCCGCACGCCGTGTCTGATCGGCGTCGGCCAGCGAGTGTGGCGGCCACCCGACGCTGGCGGAGCCGCCCCCGAGCCCCTCGACATGTGGGAAGAGGTCTGTCGGGCGGCCGCGGCCGACAGCGGCCGGCCGGGCGCCCTCGATCAGCTGGACAGCCTGCAGATCGTGTACTGCCAGAGCTGGCAGTACGACGACCCGCCCGGGCGGCTCGCCGACCGCCTGGGGGCTGCACCTCGGGACCGCCTCTACTCGGGCATCGGTGGGACCACGCCCCAGGTCCTCGTGCAGACGGCGGCGGAGGCGATCCTCCGCGGAGAGTCCGACCTGGCCCTCGTCACCGGGGCCGAGTGCCTCGAGACCCGACGCCAGATGAAGAAGGCCGGCGTCAAGCCGTCGTGGAGCCACCCGGACCCCGAGCGCAAGCCCTTCCCGTTCGAAGCCCCGTTCCACCCGGCCGAGGTGGCCCACGAGGTCCTCCAGGCCTGGCTCACGTTCGCCGTTTGGGACGTGGCCCGCCGGGCCCATCTCGGCACCGAGCCGGAGGCCTACCGTCGACAGCTCGGCGAGCTGATGGCGCCGATGACCGCTGTGGCGGCCGACAACCCCTATGCCTGGTTCCCGACGCGCCGCAGCGCCGAGGAACTGATCACCGCCAGCTACACCAAGTACATGATCTCGATCATGGACGTCGACATGGCGGCGGCGGTGATCATCGCCAGTCACGAGAGAGCCGACGCCCTCGGTGTGCCGCCGGAGCGCCGCGTGTACCTCCGAGGTTGGTGCTACGCCACGGATCCCGTGTACGTGGCCGAGCACGATCCCATGTGGGCGTCTCCTGCGATGCGCGCCGCGACGGGCGAAGCCCTCCAGGTGGCCGGAGCTGGGGTCGACGACATCGGCCATCTGGACCTCTACAGCTGCTTCGGGAGCTCGATCAACTTCGGCCTCGACGCCCTCGGCCTGTCCGCCGATGACGACAGGGGCGTGACCGTCACGGGCGGCCTGCCCTTCGCCGGGGGAGCCGGCAGCAACTACATGACTCACTCCATAGCCACCATGGCCGAGGTCCTGAGGCGCGACCCCGGCTCCATCGGGTTGGTCTCCGGCGTGGGCATGCACATGACCAAGCACGTGGCGGGGGTCTACTCCACCTCACCAGCACCCGTTCACCCGCCGAGTGGGGGTGAGGTGCAAGCCGGCCTCGACGCCCGGCCCCGGAGAAACATTCGGGATGTGGCCAC
>VAWP01000097.1:0-3819 GCA_005888295.1 Actinomycetota bacterium | reverse complement strand
CGCTGCTACGCCAGGATGGAGGAACCCGATCTGCTGGCCGAGGCCGAGCGCAACGAGCTGGTCGGTGCGCGCCTCGAGCTCGTGCCGGGCGAGGGGAACGTCAACCTGGTGAAGCGCTGATGCCGCTCGACCTCGGTCAGTGGCCCCGCGCCATCGACCGCTCGGCGTGATCGGCCCACGCCGCCAGGTCGGGGTCCCCGGCCAGGAGCGTCGCGTACTTCTTCCTCGCCTCCTGGCGCTTGGCGGGTAGGTACTCCGTCGGCCACAGGCCGGGGTGGGGCCGATAGTCCTTGAGCACGTTGCGGGCGACGGTGACCTTGTGGACCTCGTCGACGCCGTCGGCGATTGCCATGGTCGGAGCGCTGGCCCACATGGCCTGGAGGGGGGTGAGGTTGGTCGTCCCCAGCGAGCCCATGATGTGCAGGGCGCGGTAGGTCACCTCGCGCAGGACCTTGGCGCAGGTGTACTTGCAGGCCGCGATCTGGGTGCGGGCCTCCTGGGTGCTCGAGTTGTCGATGGTCCAGGCCGTCCACAGCACGAGGAGGCGAAGCATGTTGATCTCGGCGTAGGAGTCGGCGACGGCCTGCTGCACCATCTGGTGCTCGCCGATCACCTTGCCGTGGGACTCGCGACTGAGCGCGCGCTCGCACATCATGTCGAAGGCCCGCTTGACCTGGGCGACCGTGCGCATGGCGTGGTGGATGCGCCCGCCCCCCAGCCGTCGTTGGGCCAGCACCTTGGCGCCGTCCTCCGGCCCGAGGAGATGGTCGTGGGGAACCCGGACGTCGTTGTAGCGGACGTGGTTGTGCATCGCCGGGAAGTCCATGATCTCGACGCCCGGTGTCTCGCGCGGCACGACGAACATGCCGTTCGTGCACATCACGAAGAGGATGTCGGCGACCCGGCCCGCGCTGGTGAACCACTTCTCGCCGTTGATGACCCACTCGTCGCCGTCGCGCACGGCGTGTGTCCTGAAGAGGTTCGGATCTGAACCGCCCTGTGGCTCGGTCATCGAGTAGGCCGAGAAGATCTCCTGGTTGAGCAACGGCTTCAGCCACCGCTCCTTCTGCTCCTCCGTGCCGTAGGCGGCGAGCATCTCCATGTTGCCGGTGTCGGGCGCAGCCGTCCCGAAGATCTGCGGGGCCGACGGGTACCGACCGAGAATCTCGTTGAGCAGCCCGAGCTTCAGCTGGCCGTACCCGGGGCCGCCGAGCTCCTCGTCGAGGAAGAGAGCCCACAGACCTTGGGCCTTGACCTCGTCCTGCAGTGACTTGACGAGGCCGCGGATCTTCGGGTCCTTGGACCGCACCGCGTACGGGAAGACGTACTCGAGCGGCTCCACCTCCTCCCGGCAGAAATCGTCGACCCAGTCGAGCTTCTTCTGGAATTCGGGTTCAGTGGAGAAGTCCCAAGCCATCGCCCGAAGCTACTTCGTGACGTTCTCGAGGCAATAGGGGGCGGTGTGCGCCCCCTATTGCCTCGAGTTCGCGATCTCTTTGGCCCAGCGGTAGTCGGCCTTGCCGGCGGGGGAGCGGACCACGGCGTCGACGAACACGAAGGTCTTCGGCAGCTTGTAGCGGGCGATGTGCTTGGCCGACTCCTCGAGCAGGGACTTCTCGATGTCGCCGCTCGGGTGCAGGTCGTCGCGCAGCTGCACGATGGCGACGACCTCCTGGCCCCACTGCTCGCTCGGGCGACCGCACACGACCGCGTCGTAGACGTCGGGATGGTGCCCGAGCGCGGCTTCGACCTCCTCGGCGAAGATCTTCTCGCCGCCGGAATTGATGGTGACGGAGTCGCGGCCCATCATCTCGACGACGCCGTCCTCGCGTTGGCGGCCACGGTCGCCGGGCACCGAGTAGCGCACGCCGTCGATCACCGGAAAGGTCTTCGCGCTCTTCTCCGGATCGCCGAAGTACCCGAGGGGCACGTTGCCCTTCTTCGCCACCCAACCGATGTCCGGCGAACCCGGCTGGAGAAGATGCGTCAGGTCTTCGCTCACGATGCAGGTTCCCGGCGCCGGTGTGAACGTCCCCGTGGTGACCTCAGTGCCGGCGGTCACGATCTGGGTCATCTGTCCGCCGCCCTCCGACGAACCCATCCCGTCGAGGATCATCGCTTGCGGCACGACCTTCAAGAAGCGCTCTTTGAGCGTCGAGTTCAGCGCCGCGCCGCCGGACAGGATGATGAATAGCGACGACAGGTCGTACGCGCCGGTCTCCATCTCGTCGAGGATCGGCCGGGCGAAGGCGTCGCCGACGATCTGAAGGAAGGAGATCTTCTCGCGCTCGACGATCGACAGCACGTCCTTGGGATCGAGCCGGCGCACCTCACTCTGGATGACGACGGTATTGCCGCCGTTCATGGCGAGGAAGGCGATCCAGTGGCCGGCGCCGTGCATGAACGGAGCCGCGGGCATCACACGCATCGCGCCCGCCTTCGCGGTTTCCACGATCGCTTCGAGTGACTCGTGGGGAGTGCCTGCGACCGCGCCACCCATCACCGACATGAAGATGTCGTGCTGGCGCCACAGCACGCCCTTCGGCATGCCCGTCGTACCACCGGTGTAGAGGATGTAGAGGTCGTCGGGCGACCACGAGTCCGCGCAGGCCGGGCGGTCGGGTGACGCGTCCGCCAGCGCATCCTCGTACCACTGTGCTCCCGGGAGCAGGTCGTTGCCGGAGTCGTCTTCGACCTGCAGCAACAGCGTGAGCCCGGGAAGATCGGGCAGCACCTCGGCCAGCGTCGGTGCGAACTGCGAGTGGTACACGATCGCCTTCGCCTTGCAGTTGTCGAGGAGGTACTGCAGCTCCTCGGTGACGTACCGGTAGTTCACGTTGATCGGACCGACGCGCGCCTTGAACGCGCCGAGCATCGATTCCAGGTACTCGTTGCCGTTGTAGCAGTAGATGGCCAGATGGTCTTCGTGGGACTCGTGACCTTGCAGTCCCTTTCGGCCTTCCGGGCGGGCGCCGAGTCCCGCGCCGGCGAGCACGTTCGCCAGGCGACGAGTGCGCTCGGTGACGTCACGCCACGTGAGTCGGCGGTCGCGAAACACGATGCATTCGCGGTCCGGGATCGCTTCCGCGATTGCTTCGTGCACCTGGGCGAGGTTGAATTCCATACTTCGACAGCATCTCACTCCCCTTCGGGTCGCTCGAAGCTGCTGTCGGGCGGCCGCCTGTCCTACGTCCCTGCGGCGGCTTCGCCCGACCCGACCGTGTTCACCTGGTGCAGGTCGTGCCCTCCGGCGGCAGCGTCAGGTCGACGAAGTAGGCCGCTTCGGCGTCGGCCGCGCACTGGCTCGCTCCGTAGGCCGCGTGCCGGTCGCCGACGAACGTGAGCAGGCGACCGTGTGCCAACGTCTGCGCGACGCGCACCGCCTGGTCATACGGCGTCGCCGGATCGCCGGTCGTACCGATGACGAGCATCGGCGGGGCGTCGGGTGCAGTGACGGGTCCGACGACCGAGCGCACCGGCGCGCTCCAGTAGGCACAGGGCAGCAGCTCGTTGGCGATCGCCGCACCGAACCGCGGCGACAAGCTCGCGAGCTCCTGTGCGAACGCACGAAACGCGGCCGAGCCCTCCGGATGAGGCGAGTCGATGCACTCCACCGACGCGTAGAGCGGGTAGTCGACCGACTCCTGATAGGCGGCCGCGAGCGCCAACATCTGTCCGGGCCGATCGTTCAACGCGCTGCTCAACGCGTCGTAGAACTGCGAATCAGCGGCGGGCTCGTAGGTGGGGATCAGACCAGCATCGACGAGCTCTGACGGTCCGAGCGACTTGCCGTTCGGGCCGGGGATCGGAGCCGCCTCG
>VAWP01000096.1:10912-38125 GCA_005888295.1 Actinomycetota bacterium | reverse complement strand
GGCCTGGCGCGTGGCGCGACCGTGCGCAACACGGGTCGCGGCGTCACCGTGCCCGTGGGCGACGCCGTGCTCGGCCACGTGTTCAACGTGGTGGGCGAGCCCCTCGACACCGACTCGATCGGCACGCCCGAGGACCACTGGGACATCCACCGCGATCCTCCGGAGTTCGAGGATCTCGAGCCGCAGGCCCAGATGTTCGAGACCGGCATCAAGGTCATCGACCTGCTCGAGCCCTACGTCCAGGGCGGCAAGATCGGACTGTTCGGCGGGGCGGGGGTGGGCAAGACCGTCCTGATCCAGGAGATGATCCACCGGGTGGCCCAGCAGCACGGCGGGGTGTCGGTCTTCGCCGGTGTGGGCGAGCGCACCCGCGAGGGCACCGACCTCTGGCTGGAGATGCAGGAGACGGGCGTCATCGAGAAGGCGGCGCTGGTGTACGGCCAGATGGACGAGCCTCCCGGCGTTCGCCTGAGGGTCGGTCTCTCGGCGCTGACCATGGCGGAGTACTTCCGGGACGTCAAGAACCAGGACGTGCTGTTGTTCGTCGACAACATCTTCCGGTTCGTGCAGGCGGGGTCGGAGGTGTCCACGCTGCTGGGCCGCATGCCCTCGGCGGTCGGCTACCAGCCAACGCTGGCCGACGAGATGGGCGAGCTCCAGGAGCGGATCACCTCGACGCGGGGCCACTCGATCACGTCCATGCAGGCCGTCTACGTGCCCGCGGACGACTACACCGATCCCGCCCCCTTCACCACGTTCACCCACCTCGACGCCACCACCGAGCTGTCGCGCCAGATCGTGTCGCTCGGCATCTACCCCGCCGTCGACCCACTCGCCTCGACCAGCAGCATCCTGGCGCCGGAGGTCGTGGGCGACCGCCACTACGCCGTCGCCCGCCGCGTCCAGGAGATCCTCCAGCGCTACCGCGATCTCCAGGACATCATCGCCATCCTCGGCATCGACGAGCTCTCCGAGGAGGACCGGGTGACGGTGTCTCGAGCCCGCAAGATCCAGCGCTTCCTGTCCCAGCCCTTCTTCGTGGCCGAGACGTTCACCGGCCTGGAGGGCGTCTACGTGCCGGTCAGCGAGACCGTCGACTCGTTCGAGTCGCTCGTCAACGGCGACCTCGACGACGTCCCCGAGCAGGCGTTCCTCAACGTGGGAGGGGTCGAGGCCGTGCACCGGAAGGCCAAGACCCTGCGGGAGGGCTGATGGCCACCTTTCAGGTCTCGCTCGTCACCCCCGAGCGCATCCTGTTCGAGGGGGAGGCCGAGATGGTGACGATGCGCTCCGGCGGCGGCGACATCGCCTTCCTGGCCGGCCACGAGCCCTACGTGTCGACGGTCGAGATCGGTGTGGTCCGCATCGACCGGCCCGACGGGGAGAAGGAGCGGTTCGCCGCCCACGGTGGCTTCGTCGAGGTCGACGAGGGGGCGGTCGTGGTGCTCTCCGGCGTGGCGGAGCGGGCGGACGAGATCGACGTGGCGCGCGCCGAGCGGGCCAAGGCCGAGGCCGAAGGCCGGGCGGCCTCGGGAGACGACGCCGAGGCCGACGAGGCCGTGTTGCGGGCTACCGCCCGCCTGGAGGTCGTCGAGCAGAGCTGAGGCCGGCCCGGGAGGGGCCGGCTCCGCCGCCGGCCGTCACTCGCCGGGGCCGGGTGTCTTGGTCGACGTGCCGGGCGGATAGTACGTGGTCCAGTTCGCCTGGGAGGGATGGGCCACTCCGGCCGGTCCCGCGCCGCTGGCGGCCAGGACGTTCTCGGTGACCCTCTGGGTCACGTCGGACGCGCACGGTGAGGTGCCAGCAGGGCACGCGTTCTCGAGGGCCGCCACCCAGACGTTGGTGCCGGTGGCGAAGACACCGCCGCCGCCCGGTGCCGTGTAGTAGGTCATGTCCGAGTGGTCCTGCTGGTTGCGACACGTCAGCGGAGAGTGCGCCAGGATCTGGATGTTGCGTGGGCCCGGCAGGTTGGGGTCGTAACGGTCGTACTCGCTGCCGACCAGGTCCGGTACCCGTGCTCCGGGCTGGAGCCCGGTCCTTCACCGGGTTGCAGGTGTACATGTCTCCGATGATCGTGCTCTCGGGGCGCGGGATCGGCGGAGAAGGCCAGTCAGACGTCGCCTCGGCGGGGTTCGTCGGCGTGATCGGATCTTCACCGGCCGACTTGTAGTCGATCTCGTGCCGGTTGGGTCCGAGCGGTGAGGGCTCGAACCGGATGTGGCGATAGATGGCGTTGGCCCCCAGGAACAGCAGGTTGACGCCGTGGTCCCTGGCCGTCTCGACGCCCTGGCGCATGGCCGAGGACCAGTACTCGTCGTGGCCGAGGGAGATCAGAGCATGGTGCTGCAGCAACCGCTCGGGGGCAGCGTGCAGGTCGACGTCGGTCGAGTAGGTGACGTCGAGCCCGAGTCGCTCCGCCAAGGAGACCAGGGGCAGCTCGTTGCCGATGAGATCGGCGGCGCCGCCTCCGAAGCCGAAGTCGTAAGGACGGTCGAACGAGACAACCCGCGATCGGTCGGCGAACGCCATGCCCCCATTCGCCGCTCGTCCCTGGTAGAGGTCATAGCCACCCCACAGGTTGTACGCCTGCCAGGTCGTCACGCTGTTCTGGATGACATAGGCGGCGGTGCTGGCGTCGTCGCGCACCGTGAGCGGTACACGCGACTGCTGGTTGCCGCTGCCAACGAGCTTGAACACGTAGTCACCAGGCGGCCAGGCCGACGTCAGCGCCACCGTCAACGAGGGCGTCCAGTGGGCCTCGACCATGTTGATGCCTGGAGCGACGGTGGGCGCGGCCTGCGTCGTCCCGGGCAGCTCGGGCGACTGCCAGATCAGGCGGCCACCGTCGCCGCCGTACCATCCCATGCGATAGGCCTCGACGTGGAAGGTCGGAGCGACGGTGGAGACGAAGAACGTGACGGTATCGCCCTGCACCGCGCTCACGTGGTCGGCGTAGCCCTCGATGGCCCCGGGAGCCTGGTTCGTGGTGTTCGTCAGGTTCCAGCCGCGGTTGCCGGGCTTCTCGTTCTCGGCTTTCACCCACCCGGCCGTCACCCCGTTCTGGGTGATCTGATGATCGTTCACGAGCAGACGAGGCGTCGAGCGGGGCTTGGCTTCGGCGTGATGACCACCCGTGGCCAGCTGGACGGACCCGTACACGACACCGGAGATCACCGCCGCGGCCACGAGGACGAGCACCACGGCGGCCCGTGCCGTCAGCTGCGGTCGGCGCACCGACCGCAGCGCGTGAGCGATGCGGGCGGCGGCCGACCGAAGGGCGCGACCGACCCGCTCCGGAAAGCTCATCCTGGCGATGCTAATGACAGGCCCGCCGCGATCGGGCGCGCGGCTGCAAGCATCGCGTTCGTCAGCACATCAGCCGCGGCGCCGCTCAGGATCGGCCGTAGGACGAGCGGTCCGTTGCCTGTCTCCGTCGTCGATCGAGATCACCTGCGCCAGCCCGTCGGAACCGTCCCCGCCCGGGGCCGGCACCACCTCGGCTCCCTCGTCGTCGAGGCTGTCGGCCCCCTGACCCCGGGATCACCGCGTTGCCGTGCCTGGTGAACAGCGGATAGAGCACGAAGCCGGAGAGGATCGCCGTCCACGCCCAGAGGATGAGGACCGACCTCCGGTGTCCGTGGCCCAGTCGGATAAGGCGGTGGTGGAGGTGGTCCTTGTCGGGCGTGGACACACCCGACCCCCGAGCCATGCGCCGGATGATGGCGAAGAGGGTGTCGAGGATCGGTACGCCGAGGATGAAGAACGGAATGAACAGGGGGGCGAAGAAGAAGTAGGTCTCCCCGCTGACGTCCGGCGTGCGACCCCCGACGACCATCGTCGAGCCGGCCATCAGCAAGCCGAGGAACATGGCCCCGGCGTCACCCATGAACACCTTGGCCCGGTGGAAGTTGTGGGGCAGGAAACCGACGCACACCCCGCAGGCCAGGATGGCGATGAGCGGTCCCATGTTGTTCGCCGAGAGCACGCCGAGGTCGACCAGGCGCTGGCCGTAGACGAAGAAGGCGCCCGCGGCGATGGCGACGATGCCCCCGGCCAGTCCGTCGAGCCCGTCGATCAGGTTGACGGCGTTGGCGATCCCGACGACCCACAGCACCGTCAGCAACGGCGTGAGATCGGGAGAGAGCACGATGAAACCGGCGAAGGGAACCTTGAAGTTGAACATGGTGACGCCGAGGAAGTACAGGACGCTGGCCGCCAGCACCTGGCCCGCCACCTTGGCCGGCGCCGATACGTCGCGCAGGTCGTCGATCAGGCCCACCATGAAGATGATCGAGCCCCCCAGCACGATGCCGAGGGGCTCCGAGGAGTTCTGGAAGATGGGCTTGAAACGGGGCAGCTGCGACGCCACGACCATCGCAGCGAGAAAGGCCACGAACATGGCTGCCCCGCCGACGGTGGGCGTCGGCCGGTCGTGCACCCTGCGAGGATCGGGCTGGACCACGGCGCCGATCCGCGGCGCCAGGCGGCGGACGGCGAAGGTGAGGCCGTAGGTCCCCAAGGTGGCCACGGCGAAGACGGCGACGTAGTCGAGCACTCGGTCCCTCTAGTGCCCGCCGGCCGGGTAGGGCGGGAACTTGGCGCAGAGGTTCCTCACCTCGTCGGCCACCGCCCCCAGGGTGGACTCGTCACTGCGGCCGCGGAGAGCCCGGCCGACGAGCTGGGCCACCTCGGTCATCTCGGGCCCACCCATCCCCGCTGTGGTCATGGCGGGGGTTCCCAGACGCAGTCCGCTGGTGACGAAGGGTGAGCGGGGATCCCCGGGGATCTGGTTGCGGTTGCAGGTGATCCCGGCGCCGTCGAGGACCTCCTGGGCCACCTTGCCGGTCAAGTCGGGATCGAAGCTGCGCAGGTCCACGAGCACCAGGTGGTTGTCCGTACCCCCTGACACCAGCCGGAACCCCTCTTCGGCCAGCGCCTGAGCCAGCGCCCGCGCGTTGGCCACGACCTGGGCCGCGTAGGCCCGGAACGATGGCTGGGCGGCCTCGTGGAACGCCACCGCCTTGGCCGCGATCACGTGCTCGAGGGGCCCTCCCTGGAGACCGGGGAAGACGGCGCGATCGATGTCCGCCGCCAGCTCGGCCCGGCACAGGATGGCGCCGCCGCGGGGACCGCGCAGCGTCTTGTGGGTGGTGAAGGTGACCACGTCGGCGAACGGCGCCGGATTGGGGTGCGCTCCCCCCGCGATGAGCCCGGCCGGATGGGCGGCGTCGCAGAGGAACCGGGCGCCGACATCGTCGGCGATCGACCGGAAGGGCTGGGGGTCGATGGTGCGGGGGTAGGCGGTGGCGCCGGCCACGATCACCTTGGGACGCTCGGTCCGGGCCAGCTCGGCGACCTGGTCGAGGTCGATGCGCTCCCCCGATCCGTCGGGCCGGGCTGGCGTCACGCCGTAGGCGACGAAGCGGTAGCGCTGGCCGCTGAAGTTCACGGGCGAGCCGTGGGTGAGGTGGCCGCCCTGGTCGAGCCGCATGGCCAGCACGGTGTCGCCGGGCTCCAGCAGGGCCATGTAGGCGGCGTCGTTGGCGCTTGCGCCCGAGTGGGGCTGGACGTTGGCGTGGTCGGCTCCGAACAGCCTCGACGCTCGCTGGCGGGCCAGGTCCTCGACGTCGTCGACCACGCGGTTGCCGCCGTAGTAGCGCTTGTGGGGATAGCCCTCGGAGTACTTGTTGGTGAGGACGGATCCGGTGGCAGCCATCACGGCTCGAGAGGTGAAGTTCTCCGACGCGATGAGCTGGAGCGTCGTCTGCTGCCGCTCGAGCTCGCGCTCGAGCAGCTGCTGGAGCTCGAGGTCCCCGGCTGCCATCAGGCTCCCGCCCGCACCAGGGCGACGAGCGAGGCCACCAGGTCGGAGAGCTCCGCAGCCGTCGCCTCGTACAGAGAGTGCGGGCCCCCGATCGGATCGGCG
This sequence comes from Actinomycetota bacterium, assembly GCA_005888295.1. Lineage (GTDB taxonomy): Bacteria > Actinomycetota > Acidimicrobiia > Acidimicrobiales > AC-9 > AC-9. Next base: position 32,199 of record VAWP01000096.1, on the reverse strand, counting down.
ACGTCGTCGCTCGACGACGCGCCGAGCATCTCTGAATGGGTTCGATCGGCTGCCACCTTGGCCAGCCAGTCGTCGAGGGACTGCCCCCGCGCCCACGGACCAGCCACCTCGCCCCGACGGACGAGCTCCTTGAGCGTGAACGAGCGCGACCAGGCACCAGGGTCGTTCAGGACGACCTCCCGTACGTGCTCGCGAGCCATGCCGAGGATGAGGTCGGCACCGGCGACGAGCGGACCCGACAGTCGGCGGCTGCGGTGGGCCGAGATGTCGATGCCGCGCGCCTGGAGGGCGGCGATCGCCTCGGGGGCAGCGGGCGATCCGCTGCCGAGCAGCCCGGCCGAGTGGACGCGCGTCTCGATGCCGAGCCTGTCCAGCCGATCGCGGAGCAGACCCTCGGCCATTGGAGAGCGGCAGATGTTCGCCGTGCAGACCAAGAGGACGTCGATCCTGGCAGTGTACCGGCGCCCCTTCGACGGCTACGGTTGCCCGGCGCTGGGTCACCCGCCGTCACCAGGAGGTTTACCCCACCGTGAATCCCGATCCCCGCGCCCCGGTCATCGTCGGGGTGGGCCAGAGCCTGCGCCGGCCCGGCGCCGCCACCGACCTCGCCGGCCTGCCCGAGCCGGCGACGATGATGGTCGACGCCCTGCGCTCGGCCGGCGAGGACAGCGGCACCGGTGACCGGCTCCTGCGACGCGCCGACAGCGTCCGGGTGGTCGACACCCTCTCCTGGCGCTACCCGAACGCAGCCGCGCTGGTCGCCTCCGACCTCGGCGCGCACCCGCGTGAGACCGTGCGCTCCGCGCCTGGTGGCAACGGGCCGCAGCTCCTGGTCAACGACGCCGCCGAGGCCATCGCCGCCGGTTCGCTGGACATCGCCCTCATCGCCGGCGCCGAGGCCGTCCACACCCGCCTCCTCGCCCGCCAGGCGGGGCCCGGGGGCTCCCGTCTGCGGCTGCCCTGGTCACAGGGGCCGGCGGAGGCGGCGCCATCTCGTCTCGTCGGCCACGACCGGCCGGGTGTCAGCGAGGCCGAGGCGGCCCGCTCGGTGTCACTGCCGATCCAGGTCTACCCGGTGTTCGAGAACGCACTCCGGGCCGCGGCAGGTGACGGGATCGACGAGCACCAGGCGCGCATCTCGCGGCTGTGGTCGCGCTTCTCGGCCGTGGCGGCCCGCAACCCGCACGCCTGGTCCCCGACAGAGCGCAGCGCCGAGGAGATCCGCACGCCCTCGGCCCACAACCGCATGGTGGGCTTCCCCTATCCGAAGCTCATGAACGCCAACATCCAGACCGATCAGGCCGCCGCGCTCGTGCTCTGCTCCGTCGAGGCGGCGCGCGCCGCCGGCGTCTCGCCCGACCGTTGGGTGTTCGTGTCGGGCGGTTCCGAGGCGGAGGACCACTGGCTCGTCTCCGAACGGGCCGACCTCCACTCCTCCCCTGCCATTCGCCTGGCCGGTCGGACGGCGCTGGACCTGGCCGGGATCGGGATCGACGAGGTGGGCCACGTCGACCTGTACTCCTGCTTTCCGTCGGCCGTCCAGATCGCCGCCGCCGAGCTGGGTCTCGACCTCGACGATGCGGACCGTCCGTTGACGGTCACCGGAGGGCTGACCTTTGCGGGAGGACCCGGCAACAACTACGCGACCCACGCCATCGCAACCATGGTGGGGCGGCTCCGGGCCGATCCCGGCTCGAACGGCCTGGTCACGGCGCTCGGCTGGTTCGCCACCAAACACGCCGTGGGCGTCTACTCGACGACCCCGCCGTCAGGTGGCTATCGCCGGGGCTCGCCCCAGGCCGAGGTCGACGCCCTGCCGGCGCGACAGCCGGCCCCGGAGCACGAAGGGCCAGTGACGGTGGAGTCCTACACCGTCATGCACGAGCGGGATGGCACCCCCGGTCTGGGGATCGTCGCCTGCCTGCTGCCGGACGGCCGGCGGGCCTGGGGAAACGTGACCGATCCGGTCGTGCTCAAGGACATGACCCACGAGGAGCAGTGCGGACGACCGGCGCTGCTCCGAGCCGGAGGCACGCTGGAGCTCGGCTGACGACGCGCTGCGACTGGCGTGCCGTGGGTCGGCGAGGGAGCGGCACCCTCGGCTTGCCCCCGTTCTGACGAAAAGGGGGCAAGCCGAGGCGCCGCTCCCTCGCCCCGCCAGCAGGAGGGGGCGTGCCGGGAACGTGCGCCGGTTCCACATCTCGTCGAAAACCGGCTCGACCGGCTGCCAGCGTGGCTGCCACTTTCGACGAGATGTGGAACCAAGGCTCTCCCCAAGGCAAGCATCGGATGACGCGGCTGGGCCGTCGGCGCGGAGCTGGTGGCACCGGGTGAGCCGGTCGGCGTCTCGGCCCGGATTTCGTAGAACCGGGCCGAGGCGCTCGGCCGGATCGCCCGGGAGGGCAGCGTCAGGCCAGCGCCGACTGGATCTCGGTCCACGGGATCCGGCCCTCCCGGAGGCACTTGGGCGCCTCGCCGGTGCAGTCGACCACCGTCGAGGGCTCTCCGGCACAGGGTCCGCCGTCGAGGACCACGGCCAGCGCCTCACCGAGCGCCGCCTCCACCTCGGCCGCCGTCGTCAGCGTCGGCTGGCCGTGCAGGTTGGCGCTCGTCGTGACGAGCGGGCCGCGGCGCCGGCACAGCATCAGCGGGACCTCGTGGTCGGGGCACCGCACGCCGACGGTGGCCTCGTCGTCACCCAGGTCGGCGGCCAGGTCGGGGCGGCGGGGCAGGACCAGGGTGAGCGGGCCCGGCCAGTACCGGCCCATGAGGCGCGCCGCGATCGGCGGTACGGCGGTGGCCACGGTCAGCACCTGGTCGGCGCCGGCCACGAGCAGGGGGAGATCGACGGTACGCGGTCTGCGCTTGATGGCGAAGAGGCGGTCCGAGGCGCCCGGCCTGAAGGGATCGACGCCGAGGCCGTAGACGGTATCGGTGGGGAGGGCCACAACCCGGCCTGCCTCCAGCGCCTGCAGGGCGGCGGTCACCGACGCCTCGGGCGGTGGTGAACCCAGGGCGTCCAGCACGGGCACCTACGCGAGCCTACCGACGAGCGCCCGCGGGTGGCCGGTGAGATCGGGATGGACCTCCACCACGGCGAAACCGGCCTGGCGGGCCAGCGACGTGGCCGCCGCCGCGTGGTGCGGGGCGATCTCGACCACCACCTCCCCCGGCACCTCCAGCCATGCGGGCGCCTCGGCGAGGACGGCGCCCACCGCCTCGAGCCCCGACGGCCCGGCGACGAGCGCCTCGCGGGGCTCCCACTCCGCCACCTCGGCCGGGAGGGAGGCGACCTCGGCATCGGCCACGTAGGGCGGGTTCGACACCACGACCGACAGCCGACCGCGCAACTCGGCGGGCAGGGCCGAGAACCACGAACCACGAGCCAGCCGGACCCGCGTGGCAGCCATGCCCGCCAGGCCCGCGAGGTTGGCTCTCGCCACCGCCAGGGCCGCGTCCGACGTGTCCGTCGCCCACACCTGTGCTCCCGCCACCTCGGCGACCACGGACAGGGCGATGGCTCCTGACCCGGTGCCGAGGTCGGCGACCACCGGCCGGCGATGACGCCGGATCTCCCCCAGGGCCACCTCGACCACCTGCTCGGTCTCGGGCCGGGGAATGAGCACGCGGGGATCGACCATCAGCTCGAGCGAGCGGAACGCCCAGCTGCCGAGCACGTACTGGAGTGGCTCACCCGATTCCCGCCGCACCAGCATGGCCTCGAAGTGGGCGGCCGCCCGCGCCGGTACCTGGTCGTCGAGGTTCCGAGCCCACTCCCCGCCCTCGTGTCCGGAAGCCTGCTCGACGAGGCGACGGGCGTCGACGTCGGAGCCGAGGCGGCGGCGGGCCCGGTCCAGCAGGTCGCGCCACGTCGCCGTGACGGTCAGGCCTCGCCTCGCAGCTGCAGCTCCCGCTCGTCGGACAGCAGCGCATCGGTGATCTCGTCGAGCTCGCCCATGAGGATCCGGTCCAGCTTGTGGAGAGTCAGGTTGACGCGGTGGTCGGTGACCCGGTTCTCCCTGAAGTTGTAGGTGCGGACCTTCTCGGACCTCCCACCGCCGCCGACCTGGCTGCGTCGCTGCTCGGAGAGCTCGGCGGCCTGGCGATCCTGCTCGGCCTTGAGCAGGCGGGCCCGCAGCACGCGCATGGCCTTGGCCCGGTTCTGGATCTGGCTCTTCTCGTCCTGCATCGACACCACGATGCCGGTGGGCAGGTGGGTCACGCGCACGGCCGAGTCGGTGGTGTTGACGGACTGACCACCGGGTCCGGTCGAGCGGTAGACGTCGACCTTGAGCTCGTTCGGATCGATGTTGACATCGACCTCCTCGGCCTCGGGGAGCACGGTGACGGTCGCCGAGGAGGTGTGGATGCGGCCCTGGGACTCGGTCACGGGCACCCGCTGGACGCGGTGGGGTCCCCCCTCGTGCTTCATGCGTCGCCAGGCTTCGTCGCCCCGCAACTGGAAGGTGATCTCGTTGTACCCCCCGCGCTCGGACGGGTCGGACCCCAGGATCTCCAGCTGCCAACCCTTGCGCTCGGCGTACCGGGCGTACATGTCAGCGAGGTCCTTGGCGAAGAGATTGGCCTCCTCGCCCCCCTCGGCGCCTCTGATCTCGACGATGACGTCCTTGCCGTCGTAGGGGTCGGTCGGCAGGAGGAGCAGCCGCAGCTCCTCCTCGATCCTGGCCACCTTGGCCTCCGCCGCGTCGATCTCGGCCCGGGCGTCCTCCCGCTCGTCACCGGCGGCCTCGGTGTACATGTCCCTCGCCGCCTCGAGATCGGCGGTCGCGCCCTGGAGATCGCGGTAGCAACCGACGATGCCCTCGAGCTCCTTGTGCCGGCGGGCGGTGTCCTTCAACGCCTGCTGGTCGGAGACCACGCTGGGGTCGGCCAGACGGGACAGCACCTGCTCGTACTCAGCCTCGAGCTCGGCCAGACGTTCCAGCACGGGGTCAGGTTACGGTCTGGCGAGCCGAGGACGGCGGCGGGTCAGGAACGCGTCCTGGCGGCCTGGTCCTTCTTGGCGCCCGGCCGCCGGCCGTAGCGTCGCTCGAAGCGCTCCACCCGGCCGCCCGTGTCCACGAGCTTCTGCCGACCGGTGTAGAAGGGATGACAGACGTTGCACAGCTCGACATGCAGGTCGGACTTCGTCGAGCGGGTGGTGAACGTGTTCCCGCACGAGCAGCGGACCGTGGCTTCGATGTACTCGGGATGGATGTCGCTCTTCATGGCTGCTCCAGTGTAGGGGTGCGACGGACGAAGTCCGGCCGGAGGTCAGGCGGGCGGGTTGGGGCCCTTGGCGATGTCGGCCAGGAACTCCTCGTTGCTCTTCGTCGTCTTGATCTTGTCCATCAGCAGCTCGAGCCCGGCGGCAGCGCTGCCCTCGTTGCCGAGGGCGTTGAGGACCCGCCGCAGCTTCCAGACCTGCTGGAGCTGCGACCGATCGAACAGCAGCTCCTCGTGGCGGGTGGAGCTGGCGTTGACTTCGATGGCGGGGTAGATCCGCCGCTCGGCCAGCTTGCGATCGAGACGGAGCTCCATGTTGCCGGTGCCCTTGAACTCCTCGAAGATCACCTCGTCCATACGGGAGCCGGTCTCGACGAGGGCGGTGGCGAGAATCGTGAGCGACCCACCCTCCTCGATGTTGCGGGCCGACCCGAAGAACTTCTTCGGCGGGTACAGGGCCCCGGAGTCCACGCCGCCCGACATGATGCGCCCGGTGGCGGGCTGAGCCAGGTTGTAGGCGCGGGCCATGCGGGTGATGCCGTCGAGGATGATCACCACGTCGGTGCCCCGCTCGACCAGGCGCTTGGCCCGCTCGATGGCGAGCTCCGACACGGCGGTGTGCTCGTCGGACGGGCGGTCGAAGGTCGAGGCGACGACCTCGCCCCTCACCGACCGCCGCATGTCGGTGACCTCCTCCGGCCGCTCGTCCACGAGCAGCACCATCAGGTGCACCTCGGGATGGTTGGCCTCGACCGAGTGGGCGATCTGCTTGAGCACGGTCGTCTTCCCCGCCTTGGGCGGCGACACGATGAGGCCGCGCTGGCCCTTGCCGACCGGCGAGAGCAGATCGACGATGCGAGCCGTCATGTTGGCCGGATCGCCGGGCACCTCCAGGTTGAACCGGGCATCGGGGAACAGTGGCGTGAGATCCTCGAAGCGAGGGCGCTCACGAGCCTCGTCGGGGCTCATGTTGCTCACCGAGTCGATCCGCAGCAGGGCGGGGTACTTCTCGCTGCTGGCCGCGGGACGACTGGTCCCCTCGACGTAGTCACCCTTGCGGAGGGCGAAGCGACGGACCTGGCTGATCGAGACGTAGACGTCCTTCGGGCTGGGCAGGAACCCGTTGGTACGAAGGAACCCGAAGCCCTCGTCCCTCAGGTCGAGCAGGCCCTTGACCGGTACCGGCTCCCCCTGGAACTGGCCCTCCTGGCCACCGGGCAGACCCTGGAGGTCCCGGTCGCCCCGGTCGCGGTCGCGGTCCCGGTCACGATCGCGGCCACGACGCCGGCGGCTGCGGCGGTTGCCGGGCTCGGCCGCGCCCTCGTGGGTGCCCGTCTGTCCCCGGCCGTTGGGGCTGCCTCCCTGCCGCTGGTTCCGCGGTTGGCCGCCTCCGGAGCTCCGTGGGCCGGACTCCCGATCGCCGCCCGTGCCCTCCGTGCCCGTCTGGTCCCGACGGCCTGCGCCGGTGACCGCGTCGTCGCGGTGAGCGGGCTCGACCGGGGTGGCGGCGTCGGCGGAGCCGCCGGACTGCGTGCCGCCCGGTGTCCCGGCAGCCTCCGAGGGCCCGGTCGCCACGACGGGGGCCGCTCGACCCTCCGATCCGTCGTCGACCCGCCCGCCCTCAGGACCGCGCCCGTCGGCTTGCGGGCCATCGGCACTCGACGTCGCCAGGTCGGCGGCTGCGGCGGTGACCACGTCGGCCTCATCGGTCGACCGACCGTTGGCCGCGCCACCTCTCGCCTGTGTCGACGTCGCCCCGCGTCGCCCCGTCCGGCCGTCGGCCCCCGGCCCGTCGCCGGCTTGGCTGTCGCCGGACGATGCGACCTCGACGCCGGTGGCGCGCAGGATCTGGTCGATGATGTCGGCCTTCTTGGTCCTGGAGCCCGGCTTCAGCGACATCGCCTCGGCGATCGCGTGGAGCTCATCTCGTTCCTTGCGCTCAAGTACGGAGCGTTCGAGCTGTTGCTCTCCACTCATCGAGCACCTCGCTTGTTTGTGCAGTGATGGTTGTGGATGGGGGCCTGCAGGCTCCTGCCATGATCCGGGAACGCACCGCGTCAGCGTGTTCGCCGTGCCCGGTGGGAAGGGCAGGAGAGTGCCCGAGGCGAAATGGAGACCTCGAAACAACCTCGCTTACAGAAGGTTTTCCCCCTGTCGCAGCCTCCCAGGCGTCCATCTACGAGAACGTCTCGAGGTGGCGCCGCATTCCGAAGCAGCAACCGACAGTGCCGTCAGCATAGCCGCGATCCGGCCATCGGGCAACACACCCACCGCCCCTGGCCAGGGGCGGAGCAACGGGCGGGTCGGCTTACAGGCCCAACTCGACGAGCACAGCACTCAGGTCCGCGTCCACGGGCGTGGGGACGCTGATCTGACTGATGGCGATGTCGGGGTCCTTGAGACCGTGGCCGGTCACCACGCAGACCACGGTCGAGCCTGACGGGGCACCCTGCTGGAGCAACCCGGCGACCGACGCAGCCGAAGCCGGCTCGCAGAACACCGACTCGGCCGAGGCGAGGAACCGGTATGCCTCCAGGATCTGCTCGTCGCTCACGGCGTGGATCCCACCGCCGGACTCCGAGGCGGCTGCCGTGGCCGAGTACCACGACGCCGGCCTTCCGATGCGGATGGCCGTCGCCACGGTCTCGGGACGCTCGATGGGATGCCCCTCGACGATGGGCGCCGCGCCCGCAGCCTGGAACCCCAGCATCCGCGGCAGGTGGGTCGAGCGCCCGGCCGCGCGGTACTCGCAGTAGCCCTTCCAGTACGCCGTGATGTTCCCTGCGTTCCCGACGGGAATGCAGTGCACGTCGGGGGCCTCGCCCAGCGCGTCGACGACCTCGTAGGCGGCGGTCTTCTGGCCCTCGATGCGGTGCTGGTTCACGGAGTTGACCACGGTGACGGGCGCGCGCTCGCCGAGCTCCCGCACGATCGACAGGGCAGCGTCGAAGTTCGCCGGGACCTGGAGCACCCTGGCTCCGTGCACGAGCGCCTGAGCCAGCTTGCCCAGGGCGATGTGACCCTCGGGGATGAGCACGGCGCAGGTGAGACCGGCGCGCGCCGCGTAGGCCGCCGCCGATGCCGAGGTGTTGCCCGTCGAGGCGCACACCACCGCCTTGGCGCCGGATTCCACGGCCTTGGAGATCGCCACTGTCATCCCGCGGTCCTTGAAGGACCCCGTCGGGTTGGCGCCTTCCACCTTGAGCAGGACGCGCGCGCCCACGCGCTCCGACAGGCGGGGCGCGGGCAGCAACGGCGTGCCGCCCTCGGCGTGCGTCACCACGGGTGTGGCCTCCGTCACAGGGAGGAAGTCGCGGTATTCCTCGACGACCCCTCGCCAGGGCACGCCCACCTAGCCCGCCTCGGCCTCCGCCCCGACCACCCGGAGCAGGCCGCCGACGCGCTCGACGGCATCGAGCCGGGCGAGCCCGCCCAGCGTGGCCTGGACGTCGCGCTCGACGGCCGTGTGGGTGACGAAGACCAGACGGGCTTCGTCGCCCAGTCCTACCTGCTCCATCGAGCGAATCGAGACCTGGTGCTCCCCGAAGACGGCCGCCACCGCAGCGAGCACCCCCGGTCGGTCCAGAACGTCGATGCTGATGTAGTACTGGGCACGCAGCTGGTCGATGGGATGGACGTGCGCCCGCGCTCGCACCGCCGCACGGCCCCCGCCCCCCGCCCGCAGATTGTGGGCGGCATCGATGAGATCGCCGAGCACCGCGCTGGCCGTCGGCCGACCGCCGGCGCCCCGCCCGTAGAGCATGAGCTCGCCGACGGCTTCGCCCTCGATGAACACGGCGTTGAACGAATCGCGCACCGACGCCAGGGGATGGGTCCGGGGGACCATCGCCGGGTGGACCCGGACGGCGATGAGCGGCTCCCCCTCGGCCCGTCCTCGACCGCCGCCTTCGTCCACCCGCTCGGCCACCGCCAGGAGCTTGATCTCGTAACCGAGCTGGCGGGCGAAGGCGATGTCAGGCGGGCTGACGGCCGTGATCCCCTCCCGGTACACGTCACCCGTGACCACGTCCTGGCCGAAGGCGATGCTGGCCAGGATGGCGGCTTTGGCGCTGTCGTCGTGGCCCTCGACGTCGGCGGTCGGGTCGCTCTCGGCGTAGCCGAGGTTCTGGGCCTCCGCCAGGGCCGCCGCGTAGTCGACGCCGTCCTCGCTCATGCGGGTGAGGATGTAGTTGGTCGTGCCGTTGACGATCCCCATCACCCGGTGGATGCGCTCGCCGGCGAGCGACTCACGCAGCGGGCGGATCAGCGGGATGGCCCCGGCCACGGACGCCTCGTACAACAGGTCCAGACCTACGGCGGCGGCAACCTCGGAGAGCTCTCCACCAGCGCTGGCGAGCAGCTCCTTGTTGGCGGTGACGACGGGCTTGCCGGCCTTCAGGGCCTCGACGATCAGGCCGCCCGCGGGCTCGATCCCCCCGATCAGCTCCACGACCACGTCGATGTCGGGGTCGTTCACGAGCGCAGCGGCGTCGGTCGTCAGGCGATCGCCGCTCAGCTCCGGCGGCCTCGGCTTGTCGAGGCTGCGAACCGCCACACCGCCCACCTCCAGCCGGACGCCGGTGCTCGAGGTGATGGCATCGGCCTCGGGGCGTCGTGGCCATGAACGCCAAGCTACCTTCCCGACCTGGAGCATCGGCGGTGGGGCCGCCGTGTCTGGCCCGGCGCTTCAGTCGTCGAGGCGGGTGAGGTCGGCGCAGGTCTCCCTGCGCACGACGACCCTGGACCGCCCGTCGGCCACGAAGACCACCGGTGGCCGCGGCACCTTGTTGTAGGTGGAGGCCATCGAGTGTCCGTAGGCACCGGTGACCGGCGTGGCCAGCAGGTCTCCGACCGCCAGATCGGCCGGCACCCGGGCGTCCCGGACGATCACGTCTCCCGACTCGCAGTGCTTGCCGACGACGGTCACCACGAGGGGCCGCTCGGCGAACGTGGCGCGAGGGAGGAAGGCCTCGTAACCGCTCCCGTACAGCACCGGCCTCGGGTTGTCGCTCATGCCGCCATCGACCGACGCATAGGTACGGAGACCGGGTAGCGGCTTGAGCGTGCCGAGCCGGTACACCGTCAGCGCGGCGGCGGCGACCACGGCCCGTCCAGGCTCGGCGGTGATCCGCGTGCTCGACGGAATGCCGGAGCGATCGCAGGCGGCGCGCACCGCGTTCGCCCATTCGGTGATGCTGGGTGCCGACTCACCCTCGACGTACGGGACACCGAGCCCGCCACCGACGCAGAGCTCCGGGAGCCCGAGGGGTTTGAAGAACGTGGCCAGCACCTCGACCGCCTTCACGAACGAGTCCACCACGAAGACCTGGCTCCCGATGTGGGCGTGCACGCCGACCAGCTCGACCGACCCCGACGCCCGCAGGCGCTGCACGGCCTCGCTCGCCGCGCCAGAGCTCAACCCGAAGCCGAACTTCGAGTCGTCCTGACCGGTCCTCACGTACTCGTGGGTGTGCGCCTCGACGCCAGGAGTGATCCTCGCCAGCACCGCGGGCCGTCGCCCGGCGCCCACGCGCTGCAGACGGTCGATCTCGTCGAAGGAGTCGACCACGATCCGGCCCACGCCCGCGTCGAGCGCATACGCCAGCTCCTCCTCCGACTTGTTGTTGCCGTGCAGGACGAGGCGCTCGGCGGGGACACCAGCAGCCAGGGCCACGTAGAGCTCGCCGCCCGTGGCCACGTCGAGCCACATGCCCTCCTCGTACGCCAGGGCGGCCATGGCCTTGCAGAGAAAGGCCTTCGATGCATAGGCGACCCCGTCGCCCCAGGCCTGGACGGCCTCCCGACAGCGCGCCCGGAGGTGGGCTTCGTCGTACACGAAGAGCGGGGTGCCCACCTGCTCCGCCAGGTCGATGACGTCCACGCCTCCGACGGAGAGCCGACCGTCGGGAGACACCGACGAGGTGTCGGGCAACAGTCGCCGGCTGAGCGAGGTCGTCACATCGACTCTGGCGCGGAGACGCCCAGGAGTCCGAGAGCGACCGCCAGGCCGATGCGAGCGCCCTCGACCAACCACAGGCGAGCCTGCGTGAGCTCCTCGCCGACCTCCTGCCCCATGACGTAGCAGTCGTGGTAGAAGCCGTGGAAGTGCTTGGCCAGCTCCCGCACCCACGTGGTGACCTTGTGCGGCGCCCGTTCGCGGCAAGCGACGAGCACCACGTCCGGAAGCTCGCTGAGCGAGCGCAACACGTCCAGCTCCCTCGCGTGGGCGAGGAGCCCGAGGTCGACGCGGTCGATGGGCAGCCGCTCGATCCCGCGCTCGGCCCGCACCCGGTCGATCGAGGCGATCCGGGCGTGGGCATACTGCACGTAGTACACGGGGTTCTCCATCGACTGGCGTCTGATGAGCTCGAGATCGACCGTGGTGGCCTGGTCGATCGAGTTCATGAGGCTGAGCAGGCGGGTGGCGTCCGGACCGATGTCTGCGACGAGCTCGTCCATGCTGACGAAGTTCCCCGAGCGCTTGGACATCTTGCCCTCGGCGAGAGACACCATCTGCCCGAGCTCGACCTCGAGGCGCCCCGGCCCGACGCCGAGGGCCTCGACCCCCGCCAGCAGGCTCGCCACCTGACCGTGATGGTCCGCGCCGAAGATGTCGATGACCCTGTCGAAGCCGCGGACGAGGAACTTGTCCCTGTGGTAGGCGAGGTCACCGGCCAGGTAGGTGAACTCGCCGTCGGACTTGACCAGGACCCGGTCGCGGCTGTCGCCGACGGCGGTGCTCCGCAGCCACGTGGCTCCGTCTGCCTCGTACACCAGGTCGGTGTCGCGCAGGAGGGCAACCGTCTCCTCGACGGCGCCGCTCTCCTCGATGGACGCCTGACTGAACCACTCGTCGAAGACGATGTCCAGGCCCTCGAGCGTGGAGCGGATGTTGTCGAGTATGCGACCGGCAGCCCACCTACCGGCGGCGCCGACGTCGTCAGGGCCGTCGTAGGCGCGAGCCAGCTCGGACACGTACTCGCCCTGGTAGCCCTCCTCCGGCACGTCCGCGCCGCGGCGGCGGGCCAAGAGGCTCTCGCCCAGGCGCCGGATCTGGCCGCCCGTGTCGTTGACGTAGTACTCGCGGCTGACCGACCACCCGCAGCGGAACAGGATCCGCCCCAGGGCGTCGCCGTAGGAGCACAGCCACCCGTTCCCCACGTGGAGGGGTCCGGTGGGATTGGCCGAGACGAACTCGAGCTGGACCCGCTCCCCCTTGCCTTCGTCGTGGCGCGCGTAGCCCTCGGTGCCCTCCCGCACGACCTCACAGAGAGCCTCCTGGAGCCAGGACTGGCGGAGGCGGAAGTTCACGAAACCCGGCCCCGCCACCTCGACGGCAGCCACGTGCGGGGGGGGATGGGCGCTGAGTCGCTCGGCGAGGGCCGCAGCCAGCTCGCGCGGCGAGCGTCCCGCCGCCTTGGCCGAGGTCATGGCGACGTTCGAGGACCAATCGCCGTGCTCGGGGCGGGCCGGCCGCTCGAGCGCTACCGCGGTGGGAAGAGGCTCGACCTCGAGATCGGCGAGGGCGGCAAGGACGGAGTCGGCCAGGATGTCACGAACGGTCACGACCGCTGCTTGGTGATCAGGGCGGCGACACGATCGAGGAGGTCGAGGGGGTCGAAGGGCTTGGTGATGTAGTCCTCGGCCCCAGTCGACTGACCGGCCCTGATATCGGACTCCTGTGCCTTGGCCGAGAGGAGTATGACAGGGATGTCAGCAGTGGCCGGGTCGGCCTTCAACGCCGAGGCGACGTCGAGGCCGTTCATTTTCGGCATCATGATGTCCAGGACGACCACGTCAGGTAGGTCGGCCCGGGCCCGCGCCAGGCCCTCGACCCCGTCGACTGCCTCGACGACCGTATAGCCCTCCATCTCGAAGTTGACCTGGAGCAGCGTCTGGATCACGGGGTCATCGTCGACGACGAGAACCGTGGGATCAGGCATCGAAGGGAATACTAGGGGCCCAGCCAGGGCCAACTTCCAACCCAGTACAGTTTCGGGTCAGCGCCCTCGTAGCTCAGGGGATAGAGCGCCGGCCTCCGGAGCCGGGTGCGCAGGTTCGAATCCTGCCGGGGGCACGTTTGTGATGTCGCGAGACATCGGAGACTGCGTCCCTCACCGGCGCACGTGGTCGAGCACGAGCCGGACGACCGCGTCGGGCGCCTCTTCCGGGATCCAGTGAGACACCCCTTCGAGGATCTCGAGGCGGTACGGCCCCGAGACGTAGTGCCCGGTCAGCTCCGCCGCCTTCCGTCCCAGCGCCACGTCCTTGGTGCTCCATACGTACAGCGTGGGAACCGTGACGGGCTGGGCCTCGCGGATGGCGGCAGCCTCGAACGGGATCGCTCGGTACCAGTTGAGAGCGCCCGTGATGGCGCCGGGCTCCCTCATGCGCGCGAGGTACTCGTGCGCCCGCTCCTCCGACAAGCCTGAACGGCGCATGGACGACAGAGCGACCCGTCCGTCGCCGACCAGGCTCAACCACTCGGGCACCCGGGGGATCTGGAACAGCCCCATGTACCAGGAGCGCAGGGCCTGGCTGCTCGTGACGGTCGAGCGGAGGAAGGCGCCCGGGTGCGGCGTCGACAGGACGGTCAGCGTGCGGAGGCGGTCAGGGTGGTCGGTGCCGAGGGCCCAGGCCACCGCTCCACCCCAGTCGTGGCCGACGACGTGGAAGCGATCGATCCCGGCCTGGTCGGCGAGGGCCAGCACGTCGGCGACCAGCTCGCTCATGACGTAGGCGCGCCGACCGACCGGCCTGGCGCCGGGTGAGTAGCCCCGTTGATCGGGAGCCAGGGCCCGATAGCCGGCCGCCGTCAGCCCGGGGAAGACCGAACGCCACGACGCCGAGCTCTGCGGATAGCCGTGCAGGAGGACGATCGCCTCGGCCTCGGACGGACCCACGTCGGTCACGTCGAATGTCAGCTCGTTGCGGGTGAACTGTTCCACACCAGCAGCATCTCATCGGAAGGTCGCACCACGCCCATCCGCGACCACGCTCCCACCTTCGCCGTATGCTCGGGCCGCGATCGGTCAATTGCCTACGTTCACCGGCGCGGTTTGAACCGGGACCCCACGGTGTTCCCCGAGCTGCCGGCGGTTCGCCGGGGCGTGCTCGTCCTCGGTCTGACCCTCGTCGCCGGCTGCACCGACGCCCTGAGCTACCTGGGGCTGGGGCGGGTCTTCACCGCCAACATGACAGGGAACACGGTGCTGCTCGGCATCGCGGTGGCCCAACGGGACGCCGGAGCGGCCGCTCGCTCGGCGGCGGCCCTCGGTGGGTTCGTCCTCGGGGCCGTCGTCGTGGGACTGGCGCCGGAGCGGAAGACCAGGTCGGTGACCGCCGCCCTCGTCGCCGAGCTGGGCCTGCTGGCGGCCCTGCTCGGCTGGTGGTCGGTCGCCGGCTCGGCGGCCCACGGGGCGGCCCAGGACGGGCTGATCGCCCTGGCGGGAACGGCCATGGGCGTGCAGAGCGCGGCGGTCGCCCGCCTCGCCGTCCCCGGGGTGGCGACGACGTACATCACCGGGACCTGGACCGGCCTCAGCACCGGCGTGGCCGGCTGGCTCCGCCGCCGCCCCCCGGACCCGTCGGCCGGGAACCAGCCCCGTCGCGGGCTCCAGGCCGCCGTGGTCGCCGTCTACCTGGGCGGCGCGGTAACCGGCGGGTTCGCGCACGACGCGTGGGGTGCGGCCGCCGCAGCCGTGCCCCTGGGCATCCTCGCCGTCGTCGTCTCGCTGGGAGAGGTTCCAGGGCTCGACTAGCCCGGCAGTGATCAGAGATCGAGCGTCGGGCCCGAGATCGCTGCTCGCCGGATCGCCTTCGCCTTGGTTCGCACGAGGATGTCACGCGGTGCCCGGCTTATCCGTGACGCGGTGTCGCGCGTCTCGTGCTCGAGGTCCTCAGGCGCCACGACCTTCGACACCAGTCGCAGCGCCAGTGCCTCCTCGGCGTCGACCGAGCGACCGGTGAGGCAGAGGTCGCGTGCCACCGCGCCCCCGACGAGATCGTGGAGCGGACCGTAGACGACGTCGCTGAACGCCTGCTCGGGGTGAGCGAAGCGGGCAGTCGTGGCGGCGATGCGAACGTCGCACATCACCGCAAGATCGAAGCCCCCGGCCAGGGCCGGTCCGTTGACGGCAGCCAGGATGGGGAGGGGGAGCTCGATCAGCGTGCGGTGCCAGCGGTCCGACGAGGCCCAGAGCCGGCGGGCGTGGGCCTCGTCGTCGAGATCGTCGAACTCCTTCAGGTCGAACCCTGCCGAGAAGGTGTCGCCCGCGCCCGTCACGACGACGACCTTGACGCCGTCGTCGTGGCCCGCGGCGTCGAGGGCGTCGCTCATCTCGTCCCGCAGATCGATCGAGAGCGCGTTCTTCTTCCGGGCACGGTTGAGGGTGAGGGTCCTCACTCCGTCGTCACTCTGTTGGGTGAGCACCAGTCCCGCCACGCGTCCCTGCCTTGCCGTCTGGAGAAGGCGGCGCCCCGAAATCCTCGAAGGCGCGCCGGTGCCCACGTCTAGCACGTAAAATGGGATGTAGCGGGTGTCGTGCGCCCAGAGACGCGAGGCCGCCTCGAGCGCCGGATCGGGTCTTGACGGCTGGTCCTCCCTCGACAAGAATCGCCCTGGCTAGGGACGAGTCGCGACGTACGGGGGGAAGTCGCTCACCCGGCGGGACTGCCGCAGACGCGGCGTGATGAGGGGGCGGGGGAGGTAGCTTCCATGCAGCGACTAACGGGATTCGATTCCGCGTTCTTTCAGGTCGAGACGGCGGGCACACAGATGCACGTCGGCCAGACCTGTGTGTTCGACCCCTCGACTGCCCCCGAGGGTCACTCGTTCGAGGCAGTGCGTCAGCTGCTCGCGGACCGCCTCCACCTCGTGCCCCCGTTTCGGCGGCGGCTGGCCGACGTACCGCTGCGCCTCCACCACCCGGTGTGGCTGGAGGATGCTGACTTCGACCTCGACTATCACGTACGGCCGGCCGCCCTGCCCGCGCCGGGGGGCGTGGCCGAGCTGGCTGACTTCACCGCCGACGTGATGGGTCGACCCCTCCATCGTCACCGGCCGCCTTGGGAAATGTACGTGGTCGAGGGCCTGGAGGGCGGCATGGTGGCCAGCGTCACCAAGGTCCACCACGCGGCCATCGACGGGCTGTCGGGCGCCGAGATCACGGCCAACCTCCTCGACCTTTCGCCCGAGCCGGTGAGCACGCCACCCGAGGAACCGTGGGAGCCGGACCACACGTCCGCCCTCGATCTCGGACGCGGGGCCGTCGGCGACCTCATCCGCCAGCCCGTCACCGTCGCCCGCCTCGCATCCCGCACCGTGGGATCCGCCCTCGCCCTTCGTCGGCGCAACCGTTCGGATGAGGCGCCACCGCCCCCCGCCCCGTTCTCCGCACCACGCACCTCCCTGCAGAGGTCGCTCGGCCCGCACAGGCGGATCGCCTTCACCGAAGTCAGCCTGGACAAGGTGAAAGCCGTCAAGAACACCTTCGGCGGGACGGTCAACGACGTGATCCTGGCCATGTGCGCCGGCGCCCTTCGATCCCTCCTGGCGAGCCGTGGTGAGCACCCCGAGCGTTCGCTGGTGGCCGCAGTGCCCGTGTCGGTCCGCACCGAGGAACAGCGCGGCACGATGGGGAACCAGGTGTCGGCCATGCTCGTCTCGCTGGCCAGCACCGTCGAGGACCCCGTCGAGCGTCTCCGCGCCATCGCAGCCAGCTCCGGTCGAGCGAAGGCCCAGGACAAGGTCTTCGGTGTCCAGGAGCTGTCCGACTGGGCCGAGGTCGTGTCCCCCGGGGTCCTCAGCCGGGCAGCACGGCTGGCGGCGAGGTTCAAGATGCTCGAGCGGCTGCCGCCGCTGCACAACGTCATCGTCTCCAACTTCCCGGGACCTGCCTTCCCACTGTTCTTCTCGGGAGCCCGCATGGTGGCGGCGTACCCGATGGGGCCCGTGATGGACAGCGCACCGCTCAACATCACGGTGCAGAGCTACATGGGCACCATGTTCTTCGGTCTCGTCGCCTGTCGTGACGCGGTGCCGGAGGTGTGGGACGTCGCCGAGTACCTCGATGACGCCCTCAACGAGCTGTCCAAGGCCGCGGTGACGGCCGGCCCGGCTGGCCGGCGCGAGCCCGGATCAGCGAACACGAGCACCGACTAGGAAGGGAAGGCACGTGGCGATCTACACCGATGTGGTGGCAAGAGCCCAGGAGCAGTTCCTGGAGGCCCTCGAGCGGGCCCAGGATCGCTCTGTGGGTGTCATTGAATCCGCGGGCCGGGTGGCCGCAGGTATCGTTCCGGCACGACTGCTCACCAGACGACTCGATGGCGCCGTCCCCCCCGAGGAGGTCGTCAAGCTGACCCTCGGGTTCAGCGAGCGACTGATCTCCCAACAGCGGCACTATGCCGAGCGGCTCGTGGCCGCCGTGGGCTCCGCCGGGTCCGAGGCCCGGTCGGCACGGACACGCCCACCGGCGAGCCGCGCCGCCGCCCGCCCCAAGGCGTCGAGCACCAGGTCGGACGGGGCGACGGGCAAGCGGGCGACCACCGCCGGCACCACGGCCGCCGGGAGCTGACGATCCCGTCCGGTGGGGGGACGGCCGGCCCGGAAGGCCGGCCCAGCAGGACGGCCGGCCCCGAAGGCCGGCCCAGCAGGACGGCCGGCCCGGAAGGCCGGCCCAGGAGAACGCCCGTCGGGGGCGGCGCCAGGTGAACAGCACCGCTGCTGGGGAGACCTGGGCACCGGCGGCAGCTCCATCGCTGGCGCGCCCGAGGCGCCGACTGCGGGACGCCGAGGTTCCGCGCGTTCGCTTGGCCCGGCACGTCGTACGCCTGGCCGACGGCCATCAGGTGAGCCTCGCCATCGCCGGACGAGGCGTGCCGCTCGTCGTCGTGCACGGCTTCACCGCCAACGGCATGCTCTACGCCCCCACCCTCAGCAGGTTGGTGTCGATGGGGTTCAAGGTGGTGGCCATCGACGTGGCAGGCCACGGCGGGACGTCGGTGCTTCCGGTCCAGGGCGGGGACGTGGACGCCTATGCGGCCGACCTGGGCCGGGCGCTCGAAGAGCTCGGCATCCGCCGGCCGATCCTCGTCGGCCACTCGATGGGTGGGCGCTTGGTGGCCCAGCTGGCGGCGGAGCGTCCCGGACTGGCCTCGGGGGTGGTGCTGGTCGACGCCATCGTGGGCAAGCCCTGGGACGACCTGATGCGCTGGCTGAAGCTGGCCCCGCCGGTGATCGGGCTCTACGCCGCCCTCATGGTGCTCGACCTGGCCGGCACGGTGTTCGTCGTCGACGACACAGCGAGGGCGGCGCGCCTCGCCCGCTCGTTGACACGCCTCGTGGTCGGGAACGTCAGTCGCCCCTGGCGCCTGCTCGGACCGGCCCGCTCGATCCTCACCTCACCGGCCAGCGTGCCCGTGATCGAGGCTCTGGGCCGGACGAACGTCCCCGTCGTGATCCTGCACGGCGATCGCGACCTGATCGTGCCGTTCGCCACCGCCCGTGACGCGGCTCGCCGCTGTGGCGCCCGGGTGGTCGCCATCCACGGGGCGATGCACGCGTGGCTGCTGAGTGACCCGGAGACCTTTCCCGGCGTGATCGGGGAGCTGTTGAAGGCCGAGCTCGGCAGTGCCTACGAGCAGGCCCTGGCGGTCAGCGGACTGGACCCTCGCACCGCGACCATCGCCGACATCGAGGGAGCCCTCTACGAGCCCGGTTCGCGCGTCCTCGAGTTGACGCCGCCGCTCGAGTTCACCAGATCGGGCGCCCGGCGCCAGCTGCCTCGCTACCGCTGGTCGACCGAGCAGGCTCCGGCGAGCCCCGGAGCCGGCGTCGACGCCTGAGGGCGCTGACAGTCCACACCGGACCTCAGGACGAGCTCGAGCGCGGCGGCGGGCCGAGGGAGCGGCCGCCGTAGACGACGCTGCCACGGACATCCTGGTAGCTGAGCCACGGCGTCGTCCCGTGCTGGTCGACGCCCGGCTTGCTGTAGTCGCAGACGCCGTTGGGGAACGCCTTCTGCAAGGCCTGCCACTGGGCGTCGGTGAAGCTCACGGGATAGTCGTCCTTGCGCAACGGCTTCAGCTGGCACTGCAGGACGTCATCGGACAGCGGCATGCCGGCAGCCATGCGCGGCGTGCCGTAGGCGGCGACCGCGGCGTCGCACACGGGGGACGGGATGTCCGTGCCGACGCCGTTGGTGCAGCGGTCCGTCACGTCACCGGGCTTGTCGTGGAGGATCTTCTGCGACAAGGCGACGGGCGAGTGGTCGGCGTCGACGCGGGCCAGCCACCTGTCCATGGCGAAGACCGACTGGTCTGCGTAGTTGGTATCGCCGATGATCGGGGCCAGCCCGCGCCAGAGAACCTGGTTGGCCGCGGTGCCGAAGTCGCGGAGGAGCCTGGCCCGCAGGGCATAGGTGCGGTAGACGTCGTGGAACGAACCCTCGTCAGGCCCGCGGAGGTCGATGATCGCCACCTGGTCGAGGTTGTTGGCCGAGTCGACCGCCCCGCTCGTGTAGGCGCGATCGAGTCCGGTCAGATCGGGAGAGCTGCGCGCCGCCTGCACGTTGTCGTTGTAGTCGAGGCCCCCGATATGGCTGTTGACGTCGACGAACTGCGCGACCGACAGCTCTCCGTCGAGCAGGCCCTGCAGGCCGTACTGGATCCCTGCGTTGCCGAAAGCGCGGTTGGCGAACCCGTCGGTCCGCTTGCCGAAGACGTTGACCATGTAGTCCTGGAGGGTGCACTTCACGCCACCGGGATTGGTCTTGGAGTTGTAGGTCTCGCTTGCCGGGACGCCGGGGCAGGATCGGCTGGGGTCGGCGGAGTTGGGGATCGCGGTCGTGAAGGTGATCGGGTTGGCAATGTTGGGGTGGTCGAGCACCTGGCTGATCGCCACCGGATCCCACACCGTGCCCGGTGACCACCTGGCCGGGTCCTCGAAGTACTCGAGGAGGATGCTGTAGTCGACGTACTCCATCGCCGAGGACCAGGCGTCGGTGAAGCTGCACTGCGGCGTGATTCCCTGGTACAGACCGGGATAGGCGTTGGCGACCTGCTGCTGGACCAGCGATCCGCCCGAGCACCCGCTCCCGATGGTCCAGCGCACCTCTCCGTAGTGATCGATCAGGTGCTCCTTCGTCATCACCAACGACTCGGCTTCGGTGGCGATGTTGCAGTTGTGCCCCGCGTTGTCGAGGGCGGTCGACATGAGGATGAACCCGCCCCCGAGCATCTTGGTGTCGGTGACGCTGGGCGCCGTGCCCACACCGTACGTCGTGTCACAACTGGCGCCGTGGGTGATGATCAGCCTGCCGTTGTACTGCCGCTGTGGCGCCCACGGCTGCCACGGCTCGCCGGGCTGCCACAACGTGGCGATGGCGTACTGGTCCCGGTCGATGTAGCCGGTCTCCTGACGCACGATGAACGGGACGGTGACTCCATCGGTGGTCGTGGCCGTGGCGATGGAGGCGGCCGGAGGCGGGTGGCTCGGGTCGTAGCTCTGCAGGCTGTTTGTGCCCACGGGCTCGTAGGAGTAGGCGAACGTCGGCGCCTGGTCGCACTGCCGGTCGGCCGCTCCTGACTGGCAGGCCCACGGTTGGATCTGCGGGCCCGAGAACGCCGGCCCGCCGGTCGGGTGGTCGAGGATCGTGAGGCTGGCGCGGCGACCGCCCTGCGAGGTGGCGACCAGGCTGTTGGCGCCGAGGGCCAGGCCGCGCAGCAGCGCCTCGACCTTGTGGTTGGGGCGGAGCGCGAACTGAGCGGTGACGTCGCGGCCGTCGAGGCTGACGTGCAGCGAGGAGGTCGCCACGCCGGTGGGCAGGGTCACTTGAATCAGGGCCTCGCCGCCTGAGATGAGGTCGGCTCGGTTGGAGAGCGTGGTGATCTGCAGGCCGCCGGGGGGCGACGCTGGCGCGGCCGGGGCGGCGGCCTGGACCCCGCAGACGAGCAGGACGGCAAGACCGAACGGCACGGCGCGCCGACCCCGTGAGACGACAGACACGGCGCAGTCTTCTAGCGCCATTTGTCCGTTTCGTCCAGGACCGAGAGCGACC
>VAWP01000096.1:0-10759 GCA_005888295.1 Actinomycetota bacterium | reverse complement strand
GATCGAGCGCAGCACCCTCACTGGCGGCTCGTGGAGACCCCGTTCGATCTGGCTCAGGTAGGGGTTCGAGACGTGGGTGAGCTCGGCCATGTCGCGAAGGGACAGGTTGGCCAACCGTCGCTGGGAGCGGATGAACGAGCCCAGGGACTCCAGCCGGGAGCGCCATACGTCGTCGGTGACCATCTCTGCAGATGAGGCTACCGATCGGGGGGTGGGGACGTCTCGCACCTCCACCCCCCGCCGGAGCAGCTCAGGCCGCCGTCGACTTCGTGGTCGCCGTCTTCTTGGTGGGCTGCTTGCCCGCCACGTAGGGCTCCGCCACGTCGAGGACGCTGGTGACGAACTCCCGCTGGTTTGCCAGGAGCTTCTCGGCGAAATCGAACACGTTGCCCGCCAGCTCGGTCGGCCGCGGTAGCTGGTTGGCGAACGGCAGCTCGGGGCGGACCGGCACGATCTCCTCGACCGTCTCCGCCGCGCCTCTCACGGCCTCCACGAGCAGATCCTGGTACTGCTTGAGCGCGTCGAGCACCTGGCTCTGGACGCTCTCGGTGATCTCGGCCACGGTCATGGCCGTCTCCTTCCTCTCGTCGTCAGGGGGACTGTGCTAAGCATACTTAGCGGACGCATGTCATGTCAAGGGCACGTCAAGGCTGAGTGGGGCGTCGGCATGCGATGTCGGCATTTCCCCAGGTGGACCCCAGGCCCCCCAACAGTGGTTCCACCGTACCCCGAGCCGCGGTTTGGTATGCGCCTGGGCCGAGGCCGGCGACGGGCGTTACCGTGACGCCGTGCCGGGTCCCTCCCCCCGCCGAGTCCTGGTCACCCGCCGACTGCCCTCCGGCGGGCTCGACCCCCTGGCCGAGGCTGGCCACGACATCGTGCAACGGCCCGACGACCAGCCGTTCACCCACGGCGAGCTCGTCAGGGCGGCGTCGGACGCCGATGCCATCATCAGTGTGCTCACCGACCGCATCGACCGGGCGGTGATCGCCGGCGCTCCCAAGCTGCGTGTCGTCGCCAACGTCGCCGTGGGCTACGACAACATCGACCTGGAGGCGGCCGCGACCGCCGGCGTGGCCGTCTGCAACACGCCGGGCGTGCTCGACGACACCACCGCCGACCTGGCCTTCGCGCTGATCCTGGCGGCATCCCGTCTTCTCGGCCAGGGCGAGCGCGACCTGCGCGGCGGTCGATGGAACGGCTGGGCCGTCGACCAGTACCTCGGCCAGGACGTCCACGGCGCCACGCTCGGGGTGGTCGGCTACGGCCGGATCGGCGAGAGCCCGGTTACGTGGACGATCTCGACGCCCTGTTGCGGCGATCCGATGTCGTCAGCCTCCACCTCCCCCTGGACGACGGGACCCGTGGTCTCATCGACGGCCCCCGGCTCGGCCTCATGAAGCCGACGGCCGTGCTGGTGAACACGTCCAGGGGTCCCGTCGTGGACGAGGAGGCCCTGGCCGTCGCCCTGGAGGATGGGCGGATCTTCGCCGCCGGGCTGGACGTGTTCGAGCGCGAGCCCCAGGTCCATCCGCGGCTGCTGGCGGCCCCGCGGACCTTCCTCACCCCGCACATCGGCAGTGCCAGCACCGCGACCCGCACGAGAATGGCGAGGATGGCGGCCGAGGGCGTGCAGGCCGTGCTGGCGGGCCAGGTGCCCGGCAACCTCGTGGCCGACGGGGCGGCGTGAGCGTGGCGACCGGCATCCGCGACCAGCTGCTGGGACTGGGGTCGGCCACGGTCGCCGAATCGGGTGGACGCGCGTTGCATCCGCGGATCAAGCCGGCGTGGCCGGGCGCCCGGCTGGCGGCCCCCGTCTACACGGTCACCTGCCCACCTGGCGACAACCTGGCCATTCATCTCGCCGTGGCCGAGGCGCCGGCCGGCTCCGCCCTCCTCGTCGACGCCCACGAGCGACCCGAGCGGGGCTGTGGCGTGCGGGACGTGGCAGCGGTGGCCACCCACGGCTTTCCCATGTTCAGCGCCCTGGTGGCCCTGCCGGGCGCGACGAAGCTCGGGGGCGGCGCCGTCGGCGGCCTGGCCCGGGTCGCGGGCGCCGACGTGTCGCCCGGGGACTGGGTCGTCGGCGACGCGGACGGCGTCACCGTCGTGACGGGGCGGGACGTGGAGGCGGTCCTGGTGGCAGCATGGTCCCGCGCCAACAAGGAGACGGCCATGTTCGACCGGCTGCGGCAGGGCTCGACGACCCTCGAGCTGCTGGGGCTGGACGCCCGGTCGGTCGAGCGGTCCGAGCCCCCGTCGGACCGGTAGGGCGACGGGGTTAGAGCAACACCTCCACGACCGTCCCGAGGTCCCGCTCCAGGTGGGCCACCTCGTTGTCGGTCGCAAAGAACCGTCCCTGGACGTTCACCAGATCGACGTGGTCGGTCAGGTGGTCCATCAGGGGGTACGGCCCCCAGTGCCACACGTGCAGTCCCAGGTTGACACCGGCCGAGCCGTCGCACACGAACGCCCGCACCGTCTCCAGGTCTTCGGGTGAGGCAAAGTCGGGCTCGGGCGGGGCGACGACGAGCAGCGTGGGCTTGCCAGCCAGGGCGACCAGCGCCTGCGTCGCCCGATGGTGGCGGTTGAGGTGGTCACAGCGCAGGGGGCGTCGCTCGTAGTGGAGCACGTTGAGGTGGAACACCTCGTCGCCCCGCAGCTCCATCTCCATGTCGCCGGCCGCGATCACCTGCCCGAAGGGGGCGAACCCCTTCTCGGTGAGCGGCTCGGCCCGGACGGTATGGGTGGTCACGCGGAGATGTTAAGCAGCGATCCTCAGCACGGCCACGCCGTTGACCCGATCATTGGCCAGGTCGGCGAGCGCCTCGTCGGCCCGTTCGAGCGGGTACGGCACGGTCTCGACACGGGGTCGGATGTGGGCGGCCAGTCGGAGCAGCTCCTCCCCGTCCGCTCGGGTGTTGGCCGTCACGCTGGTCACCGACCGCTCCTCGAACAGGTGGCGCTCGTACGACAGGACGGGCACGTCGGTGAGGTGGATGCCGGCGATGGCCAGGGTGGCGCCCCGGTCCAGGGCAGCGAGCGCAGGAAGAACGAGGTTACCGACCGGGGCGAAGAGGATGGCCGCGTCGAGCGGCTCCGGAGGAGCGTCGTCGAGCCCTCCGGCCCACTCGGCGCCAAGCTCGAGGGCCAGACGCTGCGCCTGCGGCGCGCGCGTCACCACGTGGACCGCCGCCCCCTGGGCCTCGGCGATCTGGGCCGTCAGGTGCGCCGAGGCGCCGAAGCCGTAGATGCCGAGCCGGCCGCCGGGTGGGAGCCGTGCCCGCTCGAGGGCCCGGTAGCCGATGATCCCCGCGCACAGCAGCGGGGCCGCCTCCTCGTCGGAGAAGCGCTCGGGGAGGCGGTAGGCGTACCGCTCGTCGACGACGGCGGCCTCGGCGTAACCGCCGTCGGCGTCCCAGCCGGTGAAGCCGGGGCTCACGCACAGGTTCTCGTCACCGCGGAGGCAGAACCGACAGCGCCCGTCGGTGTGCCGGAGCCAGGCGATGCCGGCCCGGTCGCCGACGGCGAACCGCTCGGCGCCCGCCCCGACGGCGTCCACCCTTCCCACGATCTCGTGGCCAGGTACGACACCGGGGCGGCGCGGCGGCAGGTCCCCCTCGGCCAGGTGGAGGTCGGTCCGGCAGACCCCGCACACCGCGATGTGAACCCGGACCTCCCCCGGACCCGGCTCGGGGACGTCGCGGTCGACGAGCCGCAAGGGCCCGCCGGCGACGGGTCCCGGCCGGTCGACGATCCACGCCCTCATGACGCCCTCACACCTGCAACGATTGCATCATGCGGATCGCCCTTGCATCGGACCACGCCGGGTACCCGCTCAAGGTCGAGGTGGCCAAGCACCTCGAAGGAGCCGGGCACGAGGTCCTCGACCTGGGGACGGACTCCGAGGCACCGGTCGACTACCCGCCGTTCTGCGCCGCCGCGGCTCGGGCGGTCGTCAGGGGCGGCGCCGAGCTCGGGGTGGTGATGGGTGGCAGCGGTCAGGGTGAGCAGATCTCGGCCAACAAGGTCCACGGCGTGCGGGCGGCGCTGTGCCACGACGAGTTCACCGCCAGGCTGGCCCGCCAGCACAACAACGCCAACGTCCTCTCGATGGGCGCCAGGGTGCTGGGCGTGGAGCTGGCTCTGACTATCCTCGATGTTTTCGTCACCACCGGGTTCGAAGGCGGCCGCCACGTGCCTCGTCTGGCCGAGATCGCGGCCATCGAGGCAGAGGAGTGCGGACGCCGCGCCTCACCGGGAGACGGGTAGAGAGAGGTCGATGGGGTTCTTCCTGGCCGTCATGGCCGCGCTGTGCAACGCCGTGTCATCGGTGCTCCAGCGGCGGGGAGCGTCGACGGCACCGGACAGCAGCGTCCTCAGGGTCAAGCTGATGACCTTCGTGCTGCGGCGTCCGGTCTGGGTGATCGGTTTCTCGACCATGGTGGGCGCCTTCCTCTTCCAGGCCGGGGCCCTCGCCTACGGCCGGCTGTCCACGGTGCAGCCGGTGCTCGTCACCGAGCTGCTGTTCGTGCTGATCATCCTGTCCGTCTGGTCGCGGTCCCAGCCCGGCCGGGAGGAGTGGATCGGCGCCGTCGCCGTGTGCGGGGGCCTGGCCGGCTTCCTGCTGGCAGCCAACCCGAGCGGGGGCAGCACGAGAGCCATGGCGGGGGACTGGGGCGTCGCCGGCCTCGGCACGGGGCTGGCGGTGGCGCTGCTCGTCGTTCTTGCCTTCCGGTCCTCGTCCTCCTTCGCCCGGGCGGCGCTGTTCGGCTCGGCGGCTGCGATCACGTTCGCCCTCAACGCCGCCTTCATCAAGGCGTCCACCGACCTCATCGGGCACGGGACGGTCCACTTCTTCGCCAGCTGGCCTCCCTACGCGGTGGCCGTCACCGGGCTGGCCGCCTTCTTCATCGTGACCAACGCCTTCCAGAGCGGTCCGCTCACGGCGACGCAGCCCGCCCTCACGGTCGTGGACCCGATCGCCAGCATCATCATCGGCGCCGAGGTGTTCGGTGAGAGCCTGCGCGACAGCCCCGGCTGGGTGGCCGTCGAGTCTGTCACCCTCCTGATCATGGCCGTCGGGGTCGTCCTGTTGAGCAGGGGTCCTCTGGTGTCGACCGAGCTCGGCGAGGCCACGGCGGGACGGGCGACGGGTCCGGCGGGGACAGCGCCCCCGGTGCCCGCGGCCGAGAGCTCCGCCGTCAGACCGTCCGGCTCGCCCGGCGGACGCTCAGGCGGCGTCCTCGTCCGGCTTCCACGCGGCCAGGTCGGAGAGGCGCTCGTCGTTGGAGAACACCTCGACGATCGGCACCCGAAGGCCGACCCGCTTCTGGATCCGCTCCACCTCGAGGACCTGGTCCCAGAGCACGAGCGTCACGACGATGCCCTCCACCCCTGCTCGAGCCGTGCGCCCCGAGCGGTGGAGGTAGCCCTTGTGGTCCTCGGGGGGGTCGTAGTGGACGACGACGTCCACCGCGTCGATGTCCAGCCCCCGGGCGGCGACGTCGGTGGCCACCAGGGCGGGAAGCCGCCCCAGCGAGAAGTCACGCAGGGCCCGCTCCCGGATCCGCTGCGGGAGATCGCCGTGGATGGGCGCAGCCTTGACGCCCTCCTTCTCCAGCTGCTGGGCCAGACGATCGGCGCCTCGCTTGGTCCTCGTGAAGAACAGCGTCTTCTCGACCCCGCGGGCGACGGCCGCGGCCACCTTCACCTTGTCGAGCTGGTGCACGGCGAGGAACCGGTGCTCCATCTCCTCGACGGTCACCTGGGCGGAGGTGACCTCGTGCTGCACCGGGTCGCGCAGGTAGTGGCGTACGAGGTAGTTGACGTCGCCATCGAGGGTGGCGGAGAACAACAGCGTCTGGTGCGACCGTTCGAGGCGGCGCAGCAGCCACTCGACCTGCGGCATGAACCCCATGTCGGCCATGCGGTCCGCCTCGTCGAGCACCAGCGTGTCCACGTCCGCCAGCGAGATCGCCCCCCGGTGGTCGAGATCGATCAGCCGGCCGGGGGTCGCGACAGCCAGATCCGCGCCCCGCCGAAGGGCGGCGATCTGGCGCTCCATCGGCGCGCCCCCGTAGAAGGCGGCCACACGCCGGTCGACCACCGTTCCCAGTGGGGCCAGCACGTCACGCACCTGGAGGGCGAGCTCCCGGGTAGGGACCAGGACGAGGGCGCGGGGCCGTCCGGGCTCGGAACGGCCGGTCTGCTGGAGGAGCGGCAGGCCGAACGCCAACGTCTTGCCGGAGCCGGTCTTGGCCTTGCCGCAGACGTCGCGGCCGGCCAGCACGTCGCCGATGGTGCGGGCCTGGATCGGAAACGGCTCGGTGATGCCCTGGCCGCTCAAGGCGGCGGTCAGCTCAGGTTTGATGCCGAGGCCGTCGAAGGTGACGGTCATGAGTGGGAAGAACTCTCCTTCTCGGTGGTACGGACGGGTGGTCGAATGGCCACCCCACGGCGAACACCCCTGTGAACGCCACCACGAGAAGGTCGAGGCGACCTCGATGGGGCCGCCCGAAGCGGACGGCCACCAGGCACGATCCTACCTGATGGGGGCGGCGCGACCGTGCTAGACGCCGACGGCCCGCTCGAAGGCCGCCCCGAAGGCCAGCAGCCGCTCCTCGCCCCCCGGCGGCGCCAGCAGCTGGATGCTCGCCGGTACCCGGCCGGCGGGCACCGGGAGGACCAGCGCCGGCACTCCGGCCAGGTTCACCGGCATGGTCAGCCTGGTGAGCTGCAGCTCATCGAGCTCGTCGGGCGTCGGAGGCCACACGGCCAGGGTGGGCAGGGCGATCAGCTCGACGCGAGAGAACGCGGCGTCCAGCTCGGCCCGCCAGCGGGCTCTGGCCCCCTCGGCCGCGGCGACGGTGTCGGCCGTTACCGTTCGGCCGACCTCGATGCGCACGGCCACGTCCTCGCCGAGCTGGTGGCGCCGCTCCAGCAGGTGCCCGAGCGCGGTCGCCGCCTCGGCGACGATGACGATGCCGCCGGTGCTGAAGGCCTCGGTCCACCCCGGGAGGTCCACCTCGACCACCTCGCACCCCGCGGCGGCCAGCGCCCGGTCGACGGCCAGGTCGATCTCGGGGTGGACGCCGTCGGCGGGTCGGAACCGGCCGACGGTCGCCGGCGGCGCGCCCGCCACCTCGAAGCCCGGCTCCAGCAGCTGCATCCCCGCCACCAGGCCGGCGACGTCCCGAGCCATCGGCCCGATCGTGTCGAGGCTGGACGCCAGCGGCCACACGCCGTCGAGGGGGATGCGACCGTGGGTCGTCTTGAGGCCCGCGGTCCCGCAGCAGGCCGAGGGGACGCGCACCGACCCGCCCGTGTCGCTGCCGAAGGCGACGTCGGCCTCGTCGCCCCCCACGGCTACCGCCGAGCCACTCGACGAGCCGCCGGGGATGAGCCGGGCGTCCAGCGGGTTGACGGGCGTGCCGAAGGCACGGTTGATCCCGGTGGCGCCGAACGCGAGCTCGTGGAGGTTCGCCTTTCCGACGATGCGCACCGCTCCTGCCTTCTCCGCCGCCCGCGTCCCGGCCATGCAGGCGGCGTCCTGGGCCGCGGGCTTGGCGCCCTCCGCGACCACCGCGCACCCGGCGGTGGTGGGGAGCCCGGCCAGGTCGATGAGGTCCTTCACCGCCAGCCTGAGGCCAGCGCCCGATGTCCCCAACCTGGTGATGAACGTGGTCATGGTGGCGTCAACATAGTGTGAGCCCGTGCGCATCGAGGCAGTCCAGGGCGACATCACCCGCCAGGACGTGGACGCCATCGTCAACGCCGCCAATCAGTCGCTCGGGGGAGGTGGCGGGGTCGATGGTGCCATCCACCGCGCTGCAGGGGCGGCCGAGCTGCACGAGGCGTGCGCCGCCCTCGGAGGCTGCCCGACCGGTGACGCCAGGGCCACGCCCGGGTTCCGCCTCTCCGCCCGCTGGATCGTGCACGCCGTGGGTCCCCGCTACCGCGACGGTCGCCACGGCGAGCAGGAGCTGCTGGCGTCCTGCTATCGCCGGGCCCTGGAGGTCGCCGACGAGGTCGGCGCCCGCTCGGTCGCCTTCCCGGCCATATCGACCGGTATCTACGGCTATCCCCCGGAGGAGGCGGCCTCGATCGCTGTCGAGACGCTGCAGACCGCCGACACGCGCGTCGAGCTGGCGCGGTTGGTCGCCTTCGACTCGGCCACACTCGGCTTGTACGAGGAGCGTTTGGCCGCGGCGCGCTAACGCCGGCTCGACGCCTCCCGGTAGATCTCCGATCCTGCGGCCCGGAACTCGTCCGCCTTCTCCTTCAGCCCCACCTCGACGGCCTCGTCAGCGCCGATGCCGTGCGCCTCGGCGTAGTCGCGCACGTCCTGCGAGATCCGCATCGAGCAGAACTTCGGTCCGCACATCGAGCAGAAGTGCGCCGTCTTCGCCGGCTCGGCCGGCAGGGTGGCGTCGTGGAACGACCGGGCAGTCTCCGGGTCCATGGAGAGGTTGAACTGGTCCTCCCAGCGGAACTCGAAGCGGGCCTTGGACAGGGCGTCGTCCCACGCCTGTGCGCCGGGATGGCCCTTGGCCAGGTCGGCGGCGTGGGCGGCGATCTTGTAGGCGATCATGCCGGCCTTGACGTCGTCACGATCGGGAAGGCCCAGGTGCTCCTTGGGAGTCACGTAACACAACATCGCCGTGCCGAACATCCCGATCATGGCGGCTCCGATGGCGGACGTGATGTGGTCGTACCCGGGTGCCACGTCCACCGTCAGCGGGCCCAGGGTGTAGAAGGGCGCCTCGTGGCAGAGCTCGATCTGCAGATCGACGTTCTCCTTGATCTTGTGCATCGGGACGTGGCCGGGACCCTCGACCATGACCTGGACGTCGTGGCGCCAGGCGACCTCGGCCAGCTCGCCCAGGGTGGCCAGCTCGGCCAGCTGGGCCTCGTCGTTGGCGTCGGCGATCGAGCCCGGACGCAGCCCGTCGCCGAGCGAGAAAGCCACGTCGTAGGCGGCCATGATCTCGCAGAGCTCCTCGAAGTGGGTGTAGAGGAAGTTCTCCTGATGGTGGGCGAGGCACCACGCGGCGAGGATCGACCCGCCCCTGCTGACGATGCCCGTGACCCGCCGGGCTGTCAACGGCACGTACCGCAGGAGCACGCCCGCGTGGACGGTGAAGTAGTCCACGCCCTGCTCTGCCTGCTCGACGATCGTGTCCCGGTACACGTCCCAGCTCAGGTCCTCGGCTCGCCCGTCGACCTTCTCCAGGGCCTGGTAGATGGGCACCGTGCCGATCGGCACCGGCGAGTTGCGCACGATCCACTCCCGGGTGGTGTGGATGTCAGGTCCGGTCGACAGGTCCATGACGGTGTCGGCGCCCCACCGCGTCGCCCAGCTCAGCTTCTCCACCTCCTCGGCCACCGAGGAGGTCACCGCCGAGTTGCCGATGTTGGCGTTGACCTTCACCAGGAAGTTCCGACCGATGACCATGGGCTCGGACTCGGGATGGTTGACGTTCGAGGGCAGGATGGCGCGACCTCTCGCCACCTCGTCGCGGACCAGCTCGGGCTCCACTCCCTCGCGCACAGCGGCGAACTCCATCTCCGGGGTCACCGCTCCCCGCCTGGCGTAGTGCATCTGGGTGACGGTGCGCGACGGACGCGCCCGCAAGGGACGAGTCGCTTGTCGCTGGAGACCGGCCGCCGCTCCTCCCCGCCGGACGGCGGCGCGGCCGTCGTCACGGAGTGATGCCGTACGGCCCGCGACCTCTTCGACGTCCTCGCGACCGAGCACCCAGGGCCGCCGCGCCGGTGACAGCCCCTCGACCGGGTCGGACCCCGGACCGCTCGTGTCGTACAGGCGCACCGGCGGCTCCGAGGCCAGGTCCACCTCGGCGAAGGGAACTCTCACCCCCGGACGGCTGCCCTCGACGTAGACCTTGCGACGCCCCACGGTCATGGTCTCCTCCCTCCGCCGGCATTACCCGGTTCAGGTCAACGGTCGGCACCCGACAGGCGCCCTCTCAGCCCGGTGTCTCCGAGCTCCCGTGGATCGAGTCTCTCACACTGTCTTGACGGGCAGATCGCCGGCTGGACACAATTGCGGTCGTGGCTGTTACGTCCGTTCCCATCCCGACCAGAGTGCTGGTGCTGGGCATGGCCCACGAGGACGGGACCATTCTCGCCGACGAGCTGTTCCCGGTGGCGACCGCGTGCGGCCAGTCCAGTGAGCAGGTGCGCTCGTGCCTGCGCCGGCTGGTGAGCGAGGGGCTGTTCGTGCGCAGCGGCACCGGTCGCGGCGCCCGCTACGACGCCACCGAGGAAGGGATGGCGGCGCTGGGCTCGACCCTGGAGCGAACCCGACTGGCCTACGTGCAGGACGCTGCCGGACGGGGCTGGGACCGGCAGTGGCGCCTCGTGAGCTTCGCCGTCCCGGAGGGACGGCGACCGGCCCGCGACAACCTCCGCGACCGCCTCCTGCAACTGGGCGGCGCGGCCATCCAGGGCGGGCTCTACGTTTCGCCCCATCCCTGGCACAAGGACGTCCGGGCGGCCGCCGAGCGCCTGGGCGTGACAGCCATGGTGTCCATGGCGACGACCGAGGACCTGGACGTCGGCGGCCAGCGAGACCCCCGGGAGCTGGCGCGAACGTTGTGGCCGGTCGACGAGCTGGACCGGCGCTATCGCGCCTTCGTCGAACGTTTCGCCGGGGTGCCGGACGTGCTGCAGAGCATGCGTCGGGACCGCCGGCGGCTCCTCGAGAAGGAGTTCCTCCCCGGCGCGCTCTCGATGG
>VAWP01000160.1 GCA_005888295.1 Actinomycetota bacterium | reverse complement strand
AGCACCATGGTGTGGCCACCGCCGGATGGTGGGACCGGGCGCTGGCTCTGTCGCTGCTCGGCGCTCTCGTCTGGTTCGGCTGGGAGAAGGCGCTCGGAGGCCCCGGGACCGAGCTCGATTGGTGGCTCGACCGCGGCGCCGAGGGCCTGGCCCGCCTGTGAGCATCCACTACGGCTCGCCACGGGCGTGGGCGACCAGCGCCGATCCGGTCTACGAGGCGCTCAGCGGGGCCATCGTCGCTGCCTCCCCCGTCTCGCTGCTCGGGCGATCCGTCCTCGATCTCGGCGCGGGGACGGGAGCTACCAGCCGCGCCCTCGAGGCGGCCTGCAGCCGGGCGGTCGCCCTGGACGTCTCGGCCGCGATGCTGGCGCACCGCCACGCGACCCGGCCGCCCGCGGTGGTGGGCGACATGGCCACCATTCCGCTGGCAACGGGCAGCATCGGCGGTGTGATCGCGGCCTTCTCGCTCTCCCACGTCGAAGACCCGGGCGCGGTGCTCGCCGAGGCCCGCCGGGTCACGGTCCCCGGTGGCCCGGTGATCGTCGGAGTCTTCGCTGCGACCGGCACCCGCCACCCGGCGAAGGAGGTCGTCGAACGCGAAGCCGCAGGGCGGGGATGGAAGGCTCCGGCCTGGTACCTCCACCTCAAGGACGATCTCGAGCCCCGGGTGACCGACCGACGAGCGTTGGCGCGGTTGGCTCGCGACGCAGGTCTCGCCGTCGTCGACCTGCGAGACGAGGACGTCGATACCGGCGTGGACACGGCCGAAGGCCTCGTCGGCTGGCGACTGAGCGGTCCGGCGTTGGCCCCCTTCGTCGCCAGCCTTCCGGCACGCGAGCGTGATGACCTGGCTGGAGCTGCAGCCGCCGCGCTGGGCTCGGACGTTGAGCGCCTTCGGCTCGGCGTTCGCATCTTGGCCAGCGTCGTTCCCGTCGGGCCTGGGGCTTAATTTAGCAATAGCCTCAGAAGAGAGCCAGGATGTGGTTCAATGTGCCAATGGACCAGTCGGCCCTCGACGCCATCGCCAGCCCCCGCCGGCGCGAGATACTCCGCCTGGTGTGGGACCGTGAGCGGTCGTCCCAGGACATCGCGTCGCACTTCGATGTCAGCTGGCCCGCGACCTCGCAGAACCTCCGGGTGCTCGAGCACGCCGGCCTCGTACGAGCCCGCCGACACGGCACCACCCGCTTCTACCGCGCCGACCGCAAGCGGATCGGCCCCCTCAGAGCCGTGCTGAAGCAGATGTGGGAGGCCGACCTCGACCGCCTCGGCCGGCTGGCCGAGGACGAAGATAGAAGGCGTTCGCGATGAAGGCAGGCGGGAGCGGCGTCATCGAGCTGAGGCGGCGCATCGCCGCTTCACCAGAGACCGTGTTCTCCTACTTCGTCGACGCTGAGCGCTACCGGTTGTGGCAGGGGGTGGACGCCGAGCTCGATCCGCGCCCCGGTGGGTTGTTCCGCGTCACGACCACCGGGCATTCCCGCCACGTCGCCCGCGGTTCCTACATCGAGGTGGACCCGCCCAAGCGGCTGGTGTTCACGTGGGGCTGGGAGCCCGTACCCGGTCTCCTCCACGAACAGCACGAGCTGCAGCCAGGTGCCTCGACGGTCGAGGTGACGCTCGTGGCGGACGGCGACGGGACAGTGCTCGTGCTCCGTCACGCCGGCCTTCCCACCGATCCTTCGTGCCGGTTCCACAACTTCGGGTGGGAGACGACGCTGGGTCGCCTCGTCGTCGTGGCCGAAGGAGGAGATCCCGGACCGTACCCCTTCGCCAATCTGTAATTGTTCCTTATGTAAGATTGTCCTACATCGACTGTCATCGGCTGGGGTGCCGCCCGCCGGGAGCGCCGGCCGCTGGGGAGGCAGCATGAAGGCCCGGACTGTCGAACGGTACCGACCCAAGTGGCACCGGTTGGCCAGTCATCCGCTCCTGACCGGCTATCCACTCCGGCTCCTCCGGCGCGTGGCGTCTGTGGCCGACGAGGTCACGGTTCCCCCCGGTGCAGTGCTGGCCAAGCAGGGCCGACCGGCGGAATGGTTCTTCCTCGTCGAGAGCGGAGAAGCCGAAGTCACCCTGGGCGCCGCCCGCCTTGGCCTGCTCGGCCCAGGTGCGTACTTCGGGGAGGTGGCCATCCTCGGCCGGGGACCGCAGCCGGTCACCGTGCGAGCCGTGACGACGACGGCGCTCTTCATCATCGGCGCCCAACGATTCCTCGCCCTCGTCGACGACATTCCCCGCCTGCGCCTGGACATGGACGCGGCACTGCTCCGACAGGCCCAGCTCGTGGCGCTGACTCGCGAGGAGCAGCTACGTCGCCTTCGGCCCCGCCCCCCGGGCACCGGTCACCCGGCACCGACCGACTCGCCGCCCGTGTTCTCGCCGACGCTGCGCGCCGTTTCCATTCCTCCGAAGGCAATACCCGTTGGCCGAGGCCCCCCCGCCGGCCGGCGAGCACCCTTCGCGGGCGTCATGCTGGCTGTCGTGGCCGCGATCGTGGCCTTCTCGACGCTCTATCACCCGCCCTTCGCCGTGATCGCACCGGGGCCCGCCATCGACATCTCGAGAGACATCGCCATCTCCGGTGTGCCGGTGCACCAGCCTCGAGGGCGCTACCTCATGGTCACCGTGCAGACCCGACGCCCGAACCTGCTGGGTCTCGGACTGGCGTTGCTGCACCTGGACCGCAGCGTCGTGCCTGTTGACCAGTTGTCGCCTCGCACCGCACGCACCACGGAGCTCCAACGGACAACCGAGGCCGCGTTCGCTCGGA
The DNA here is from genome assembly GCA_005888295.1 of Actinomycetota bacterium. GTDB lineage: Bacteria > Actinomycetota > Acidimicrobiia > Acidimicrobiales > AC-9 > AC-9. The sequence goes on along the minus strand of VAWP01000160.1, from coordinate 1,297 downwards.
GCCGCATCGATGCGGCAGCTGCGGCCGCCCGGGCAGCGGGAATGGCAGTCAGCCCGGCCGGACAGGTCCCCTTCGCCGTTCACTTCCGCAACCGGGACGTCGTGGGTCCCTCGGCAGGGCTCATCTATGCACTGGCGATCGAGGACATGCTGAGCGGCACCGACCGGGCACGTGGGCGAGTCATCGCCGCGACCGGCCAGATCGACCCTGCCGGTGCCGTATCGGGTGTGGGCTACGTGACCGAGAAGACCGAGGTGGCTCGTCGGGCCGGCGTGCAGCTGCTCCTCGTGCCCCAGAGCGACATCATCGACTCGACCTCCGAGGGCGGCGTGCCCGTCGATGGTGTCGCCTCGCTCGAGGATGCGCTCACCGATCTCGCAGCCCGTTCACCCGCCTGACGCGGCTCACGCTGGCTCGCCCTGAAGCACCAGATCCGCCCCGATGTCGGATGACTCCTGCGGCCGAGGCCATCTAGGCCAGCAGCCGCTCCCGCACCTCGGACCGCAAGGGGACGGGCCGGGTGGACAGCACCTTGCCCAGCGGGTGCACGAAGCGCAGCTCTTCCTCGGGGTCGCCCTCGACACGCCAGCCCCCCTCGTGGACCAGGCGGTGGTGGTAGCCGCAGATGGCCGCCAGGTTGTCGGGATCGGTGGGCCCGCCTTTGATCCACCATCGCAGGTGGTGGGAGTGCAGCCACCGCTTGCGCGCACAGCCGGGGAACCGACAGCCCCCGTCGCGTCGACGGACCTGGCGGGCCAGCCAGCGGGGGGTCTGGCGGGTCGTGCGCCCAAGACCGAGGGCCCGACCCTTGTCGTCCTCGGCCACCAGCTGCCAGCGACAGTCACAGGCCAGGCGACGGGCCGTCTCGGCGGCGATGGACGGACCACCCTCGATCTCGGCCCAGCCCTCGGCCCCACCGAGGACGGCCGGGTCGGTGTGGATCACGACCATGGCCCGATCGGCCTCGGCCTCGGTGGCCAGACGGGTCGAGGCCAGCTCGACCAGGGCGTCGGCACAGCGGGACTCGAAGGGCTCGTAGACCTTGGTCACCGGATGGGGCGGGGCGTCGGCGGCCAGCTGGCCCAGGGCGGCGGCCACCACCGCTCCCTCGGCATCGGCCAGACGGCCCGAGATGCGCAGGAAGCGGTCGTCGTCGTCCCATCGGAAACGCAGGTAGCGCCGGCGATGATCCTCGTTGGCCTCGGCCACCGGCACCGGCCTGGCCCGGCGGGCGGCGGTCTCCAACTGGGCGACCGAGAGCCCCGGTGCATCGGCGGCCATGGCCGCCTCGGTCTCA
>VAWP01000095.1:41516-45512 GCA_005888295.1 Actinomycetota bacterium | reverse complement strand
GGCTATCCCACCCCAGCCGTACCACTCGGCCGACTTCGAGCCGGTCTGGGCGGCCGCCCAGCACAACGGGGTACACGTGTTCTTCCACTGCGCGACCGGCGGTGTGAAGGTCAAGGACCCGGACTCGTCGACGCTCCGGACCGTCATGCAGATGGCCGACCAGGTGAACCGCCCGATGGACGGCAAGCTGGCGTCGCAGCGGATGATGACCCAGTGTGTCTACAACACGATCAACCCGCAGCAGATCATCATCGATCTTCTCAGCGGCGGTGTGCCCGAGCGGTACCCCGACCTTCACTTCTCCCTGATCGAGTTCAACGCCCACTGGCTGGCGTCGTTGGTGGGCGCCATGGAGAAGGCCTGGATGACAGGGATCGGTCAGGACGCCGACTGGTGGCTCGGGTACTGGGACGACAGCCGGGCTCCCGACGACCAGCCCAAGATGGCGCGCATGTTCCGGATGAACGAACGGTGGCCCTACCCGCTGCGGCCGAGTGAGTACGTCCGGCGCCAGTTCCACGTCTCGTTCTCCGACGATCCCGTAGCCGTCGCCTGCCGGCACATCACCGGGGTGTCGACGATCGTGTGGGGCTCGGACTACCCGCACGCCGAAGGCACCTTCCGGGGCAGCCAGGAGCTGATCGCCACGCAGTTCGCCGACGTCCCCTCGGCCGAGCGGGCGGCCATCCTCGGCGGCACCATGGGCAGGCTCCTGGGGTTCGAAGCCCCGGTGGCGAGCTCCCGGACGTAGGATGACAGCGCCGCGGGCGCGCGCTCAGCGGTGCGCAGGCGAGCCGGCAATGCCTCGGACGAAGATGTCGGCGAACGCCTTCGCCACGTCGCGGGCCGAGAGACGCCCGCGGGCCTTCAGCCACAGGTAGGTGTAGTTGTGCATGCCGAGCCACGCCAGGGCCGTCAGCCGCGGGTCGACGTCACGGAACTCGCCAGCGTCGATGCCGGCCTGCAGCACCGCCTCGACGCTTCGCTCGTACTCCCGTCGGCGCAGGCGGAACTTCTCGGCGCGTTCTCCCGTGAGCGCCGGGAACTCGTGGAGGAAGACCCAGACGTGGTCGGGATAGCGGAAGATGATGTCGAGGAGCTCGTCGCCCAGCATGGCGAGCTGCGCGGACGGCGAGCCGCCGGCCTGGGCGACCCGATCAGCGCTGAGCAACACCTCGTCCATGACGCGGTCGTGGATGGCGGCGAGGAGCTCCTCCTTCGAGCCGATGTAGTGGTAGAAGGCGCCCTTGCCGAGACCGTTGACCTCGCACAGCTCCGCGATGCCGGTGGCGTGGTAGCCGCCGCGGGCGAAGACCCCGGCCGAGGTGTCAATGATCGCGTCGCGACGCGCCTCCCAGTTCGCGCTGCGTCGGGGCTCGTCGCTCGCTCCGGTCCGGGGCATCGGCTCCGACGATACAGGGGCGGGCACGTCCGGCAGCGAGCTTTCCACCGTCGCCTGCGCTCCCCGACGAAGGCGGCGAGGCCCCACGATGGCAGCAAAAGTAGGGAGGCCGGTGGACAAGCTCAGCTTTGACGGGCGGGTCGGCGTGGTCACCGGCGCAGGACGCGGCATCGGCCGAGCCCATGCGCTCCTGCTCGCACGCCGTGGCGCCACCGTCGTTGTCAACGACCTCGGCGGCTCGATGGAGGGCGTCGGAACCGACGCCGAACCGGCGTCAGCCGTCGCCGCCGAGATCGTCGCCACGGGCGGAGTCGCGATGGCTGACAACAGCGACGTGTCCACGGCTGCGGGGGCGCAGGCGCTCGTCGATGCAGCGGTCGGCCGCTTCGGACGCCTCGACATCCTCGTCAACAACGCCGGCATCATCAGATGGGCGGGCTTTCCGGAGGCTGACGCGGAGAATCTGGAAAGGCACCTCGCCGTGCACGTCGCCGGCTCGTTCAGCACCACCCGGGCAGCCTGGCCGCACATGGTCGAGCAGGGCTACGGCCGAGTCGTGATGACGACCTCCACGGGACTGTTCGGACTACCTGACAACGTCTCGTACGCCACCGCCAAGGCTGCCGTCATCGGGCTCGCCCGCAGCCTCACGACTGCCGGCGCCCCTCACGGCATCAAGGTCAACCTCGTCGCACCCGCCGCCTTCACGCGAATGGCCGGCCAGCCCACCGACGAGCCTGACTCGACCCGTCCTGCTCCCGGCGCAACACAGATGTCGCCGGATCTCGTCGCACCGATGGTCGCGTTCCTCGCCCACGAGGACTGCCCGCTGAGCGGCGCGATCTACGCAGCGGGCGCCGGCCGCTTTGCGCGCATCTTCATCGCCTCGACCAGAGGGTATGTCCACCCAGGGCCGGAGCCGACGATCGAGGACGTCGCCCAGCACTGGGCGACGATCAATGACGAGACCGGCTACTACCTCCCTGACGACGTGCTCGCCTGGACAGCGGCGTTCATGGCGCACCTCCCCCGGAGCGGGGCCGAGTCCGCGACCCCGTGACGAGGCTCGTGCTCGGGGTCGGGCGCTGCCAGGTCAGGGCGTTCGGTCCCGCAGCTCTCGTTTCAGGACCTTGCCCGAAGGATTCCGCGGGAGCGCATCGACGAGCACCACGTCCTTGGGGATCTTGTAGCGCGCCAGCTGCCGGCGGCAGTGCTCGATGAGCTCCTCGGGGGTCGTCGTCGTCGTCGTCGGGCCCAGGACGACGTAGGCGACCGGAACCTCCCCCCATCGCTCGTCGGGGCGCCCCACGACCGCGGCTTCGACAACCGACTCGTGGTCGTAGAGCACGCGCTCGACCTCGGAGCTGGCGATGTTCTCACCGCCGGACACGATCATGTCCTTGAGCCGATCGACGATGTAGAGGTATCCGTCGCCGTCCCTCAGGCCGACGTCTCCGGTGTGGAACCACCCTCCGGCGAAGGCGGCACTCGTTGCCTCTGGGTCCCGCCAGTAGCCCCTGAACACCTTCGGGCCGCGAAGAACGACCTCCCCACGCTCACCTGCGGGCGCTGAGCCTCCGTGTTCGTCCCAGATGTCGAGCTCGAGGTACTGACAGGGCCGACCCACGCTGCCCAGCTTGGACAGGGTGCTGGCTCTGTCGAGGAAGGTGTCACCCGACACGGTCTCGGTCAGGCCGTAGGCGTCCGCGAACCACGCAGAGGGGAAGGCCCTGCGCAGGCGCTCGACGTAGGGAACGGGCATCTTCTCTCCACCGGCGATGATCAACCGAACCGACGAGAGGTCCCGCTCCTCGACGCCGGGAACGTCCAGGGTCGCCCGGACCATCGCCGGAGCCAGCCACACGCTGGTCACTCGCGACCTCTCGATCTCGTCGACGACGGTCTCGGCATCGAACACACGGTGGATGATGGTCGTTGCACCCACCGCGATCATCGTGGTGGTGATGAGGTCGAGCGCACCGACGTGGTACAGGGGTCCGCAGGCCAGACCGACGTCGGCATCCGTGAACCCGAGCTCGGTGGTGTGGGCGTAGTTCTTCCACGCCAGGTTTGCATGGGTGATCATGACGCCCTTCGGGCGGCCCGTGGTCCCGGACGTGTAGGTCAGCCGGTGGATGTCGTCGCCATGGACCTGCACGCGCGCCGGACGGGCGGAACCGGCAACCAGGTCGGGAAACGCCACCCACCCCGCGAGGCTCCTGGTCGAGGTGCACACCCGGAGGAGGGCGCCGTCCAGCCGGCTCGTCGCTTCGTCGGCGAGCTCGATGAGGCTGTCATCGGTCACGAGCGCCCGAGCTCGGGAGTGGTCCAGGATGTACCGCACCTCGTCCGCAGCGAGCCGCCAGTTGATCGGCATCGCAATCGCTCCGACGTAGTTGGCGGCGAAGATCGTGGCCAGGAACTCGATGCTGTTGTAGGAGAGCAGGCCGACGACGTCGCCGGCACCGACTCCTCGCGCCAGAAGCCCGCCTGCCAGGGCGGCTGCCCAGTCGGCCATTCCCTGGTAGGTGACGATGTCGTCGCCGAAGACCGCGAGTGGGTGGTGCGGGGTGCGGCGGGCGTGGTGCTCGAGC
>VAWP01000095.1:9887-41409 GCA_005888295.1 Actinomycetota bacterium | reverse complement strand
GGAGGCGTCGCTCGCGAGAAACGAGTAGGCCCCGACGAGGTCGGTCGGAGCGCCGAGCCCGAGCGGATGCTTGGCCGCTATCGCGTCGAGTGCCTGGCGGGGGAGCTCCGCGTGCATCGCCGATTGGAACGTACCGGGGCACACGCAGTTGACACGTATCCCGTCGCTGGCGTACTCGACGGCCGCCACCTTGGCGAGATGGATCACGGCCGCCTTCGTGGTGCAGTAGGGGGAGGCGTGCGTCCACGCGGTGAGACCTGCGACCGAAGCGGTCAGGACGATCGAGCCGGACCTCTGGGCGCGCATCGTCGGCACCGCAGCCCGAATGGCATTGACCGCACCCATGACGTTGACCCGGAACGCCCGCTCCCAGGCCTCGTCGGTCAGGTTGTGAACTCGGCCGTTCGGCGAGGGCACCCCGGCGTTGCTGACCACCACGTCGAGGCGGCCGAAACGTTCGATCGTTCGCTCGATGGCGGCCTCGACCGCCCTGAAGTCACTGACATCTGCCAGCACGGTCTCGATCGACGCGCCAGTGCCCGGCAGACCGTCGGCCGTGGCCTCGAGGGAGGCGTCGCTGACGTCGCTCAGGACCAGGTCGGTGCGCGGCTCAGCAGCCAGCTGGTGGGAGATGGCACCACCGAGCGCTCCTCCGGCCCCGAGGATGGCGATGACCCGTCGCTGCTCGGCCTCCGCGCTCATACGAGGAGGTACCCTCCGTCCACGTTGACCACGGCGCCGGTCAGAAAGGCGGCGGCGTCGGAGGCAAGGAACAGGTACGCGCCGACCAGGTCGGCCGGCTGACCCCAGCGCTTGAGGGCCGTGTGCTCCCGGATCGACTCGGAGAGGCGGTGGTTGCTCTTCCATCCCTCGGCCAAGGGAGAGTCGAACCAGCCGGGCGCGACCACGTTCACCGTGATACCCGAGGGTGCCAGGTCGAGCGCCAACGCCTTCGTCATGCCCACGAGGCCGGCCTTGGAGGCGCTGTAGGCGGCGAGACCCTTGCCTGGCCGCTCACCGAGCACCGACCCGGTGAAGATGAGCCGGCCGCCGTCGCCCATCACACGCGCCGCGGCACGGGCACCGAGGAACGCACCGGTCAGGTTCACGTCTATGACCTCACGCCAGTCCTCGGGAGGAGTGTCGAGCGGCCCAGCCACGATCGGCGAGATCCCCGCGTTGCAGATCCAGACATCGATGCCACCCCACTCCGACGCGGTGGCATCAGCCACGGCCTCGTTGAACTCGGCGACGGTCACGTCGCCGCAGAACAGCAGCGTCGGCCCAGGCAGCTCCGCGGCGACCGAGCTGATGTCCCGCTGGGTCCGCGCCACGAGCGCGACCTTGGCGCCGGCACGCGAGAAGGCGTGCGCCAGCAGCTCGCCCAGTCCCCGTCCGGCACCGGTGAGCACCACCCGACCTCCGCTGATGTCCCCCACCACGGGAAACGACTCAGGTATCTCGATCCGTCCGAGCATCGGCCTCCCACCGGAGTTGTACCGGTCAGTACAATATACGTCCCGTGGACCTCCGCCAACCGTCACGGTCGCCGTTCTCGCCCGCCGATCTCCTCGAGATGCACCGCCGGATGCTGCTGATCCGAGGGTTCGAGGAGCGCGTGACCGCCCTCTACCGCCAGGGGGAGGTGCCGGGCTTCGTCCACCTGTCGATCGGCCAGGAAGCCTCCGCCGTCGGCGCCTGCTGGCCTCTCCGGTCGGCCGACGTGATCACGTCGACCCATCGCGGTCACGGGCACTGCCTGGCAAAGGGGCTGGCTCCCCTCGGCATGTTCGCGGAGCTGATGGGCAAGGAGCGGGGCACCAACCGCGGTCGTGGCGGCTCGATGCACATCGCCGACCCCAGCATCGGGATCTTCGGCGCCAACGGCATCGTCGCCGCCGGCCTCCCCATAGCGGTCGGCGCGGCGGCGGCGTCCCAGCTCCGAGCCGACGACGGGATCGCGGTCGCCTTCTTCGGCGACGGCGCAGTGGCACAGGGCGCCTTCCACGAGGCCGTGAACCTCGCCGCGCTGTGGCGGCTGCCGGTGGTGTTCTGGTGTGAGAACAACGGGTACGCAGAGTTCTCGCCGATCGCGACCCAGCACCCGGCAACGCTCGAACGCCGGGCGTCGGCATACGGCGTCGACTACGTGTCGGCCGACGGCAACGACGTCACCGCGACCGCCTCGGTCATGACACGTCTCGTGGAGGCCGTCCGCGCCGGACGCGGTCCCGCGATCGTGGAGGCCACCACGTACCGCTGGCACGGCCACTACGAGGGGGACCCGGAGCGGTACCGATCGCCCGCCGAGGTCGAAACCTGGAAGGAACGCGACCCGATCGCCGCCCACGAACGACGGCTCGAATCGGCGGGGTGCACCAGAGACGAAGTTGAGGCGCTGGAGTCGTCAGTCGCCCGGGAGCTCGACGACGCAGTCGAAGCAGCCCGACGTCTCGCCGAACCGGCCGCGACGACGATCGGAGACTTCGTCGTGCGCCCGCGAGGGGCGAGCCCCGAAGAGGAGCGACGACTCGAGCCAGACCAGACCTTCCGTATGGCGGACGCGATCCACTCCGCCCTCGAGGCGGAGCTGGAGAGTGACGCCCGCGTCTTCGTCGCTGGTATCGACGTGGCCAGGGGCGGCAACGTCTTCGGGCTCCTGCGGGGCCTCCACGACGAGTTCGGTGACCGCGTACGCGACACGCCGATCTCGGAGTCGGCGATCATGGGCCTCGGCGTCGGTGCAGCGATGGCGGGAATGCGGCCCGTCGTCGAGCTGATGTACCTCGACTTTGTCGGGGTATGCCTCGACCAGCTCCTCAACCAGGCGGCGAAGATGCCGTTCATGACGGGCGGCGCGGCAGAGATGTCGCTCACGGTCCGGACGCAGTTCGGCGCCGGGCGCTCGTCGGGTAGCCAGCACTCACAGAGCCTCGAGGCCCTGCTCGCCCACATCCCAGGCCTCAGCGTCGTCATGCCGTCGACGCCGGCCGACACCTACGGGCTGCTGAGATCATCGATCCAGGATCCCAATCCGGTCGTCTTCATCGAGAACCGCCTGCTCTACGGCATGAAGGGGCCGCAGCCGCCGGCCGACCACGTCCTCCCGATCGGCATGTCGGCGGTCGTGCACCCGGGAACCGACGTCACGGTGGTGTCGGTCTCACGGATGGTCCACGAGGCGATCGCCGCCGCCCCGCTCGACGTGGCGGCCGTCCTCGAGTCGGTCCACCGGACGAGCCGACTGCTGATCGCGCACGAAGCGGTCATGCCCTTCGGACTCGGAGCAGAGATCGCCGCCACCGTGGCCCGCGAGGCGTTCTGGGATCTCGACGCGCCCATCGAACGCGTTGGCGCTGCCCCGACTCCCCCTCCCTATGCGCCGAGCCTCGAACGGGCGTGGCTGCCCGATCGCGACGACATCGCCGCCGCCATCCGGCGGTTCGCAGCCGTGTGAAACCTCAGCAGCCCAACGTCCGGGCGATCACGAGATGCTGGATCTCGTTGGTGCCCTCACCGATCTCCAGCACCTTCGAATCGCAGTAGAAGCGGGCGACGGGGGAATCGAGCAGGTAGCCGGTCCCTCCGTGGATCTGGACGGCCTCGGAGGCGGCCCATGTCGCCACGCGGCTCGCCTTCAGCTTCGCCATTGACGCCTCTTTCAGGTACGGCCGACCGATATCGCGCAAGTAGGCGGCGCGATAGGTGAGCCATCGTGCCGCTTCCAGCTCGGTGGCGATGTCGGCCAGCTTGAACTGCACCGCCTGGAACTTCGATATCGGCCTGCCGAACTGGTGGCGATGCTGGGCATACTCCGTCGCCATGCTCAGGACGGCTTGGGTCAAGCTGATCGAGAGCGCCGCGATCGAGATGCGACCGACTTCGAGGGTCTTCAGGAACTGGCTCATCCCCAGGTCCGGATCGCCGACGAGGTGATCGTCGGGTACCCAGACGTCGTCGAAGTACAGCCCACGGGTGTCGAGTCCTCGCCAACCGATCCCGCGCACCTTCGGTCCCATGGTGAAGCCCGGCGTGCCCTTCTCCACGACGAAGCTTCCGAATCTGGGCCCCGCCCCCTCAGCGGGCTCCGTGCGTGCGAGCAGCGTGACTCCGAACGACATGTCGGTGCCCGCATTCGAGATGAACGCCTTCTGACCGTTGATGAGCCAACCGCCGTCTTGCCGCTCCGCTCGGGTACTGATCCGGCGGGTGTCGGAACCCGCATCGGGCTCGGTCAACCCGAAGGCGCCGAGCACCCGTCCCTCGGCCAGCGGCCGCAGCCAGCGTTCGCGCTGGTTGTCGTCGCCGAACAGGTACAACGGCAACGACCCGATCGTGACGTGCGCCTGCAAGGCCGTCGCCACGGACTGGTCGGCCTGCCCGATCTCTTCCATGGCGGCGACAAAGCCGACCGTCGACATGCCGATGCCGCCCCACTCCTCGGGAACCAGCATCCCCAGCAATCCCAACCGGCCCATGGCGCGGAGCAGGTCGGTCGGACACCGCCCGCCGGGCGATCTCCTTGGTCGCGAACTCCCGGCTGAGCTCGACCAGGTCGGACTCGGGTTCGGTGAGCGAGAGGTCCATACCCCGGATGCTACAGACCGGTCGGTACAACGACGCCCGGGCGCCGGTCCACCGAGGTGCTCCGGCCCCCGCTGGGGCAGCTCGGGACGGTCCGCCGGCGCCGAGCGCTCAGCGCCGAGGGCTCGACGGGTACCTGGCTTCTCGGGGCCCGGCCGCGGTGAACTGCGTCCCCGGCGGGTCGACCGCCCAGTCGGGTGGGTGTCCCCAGTTGTCCTCGTACACGAGCTCTCTCATCGGGCGGCGACGCACGGGGCCGTGGTGACCCACCGGCTTGCCGACGGTGATGGTCCCCGCCACGAAGGTCCCATCGGGGATGCCGAGCAGCTCCCGCAGCTCCGTCTCGACGGCGAACTGCCAGCTCGAGAAGGCACCGCCGTACCCGAGGGCGCGGGCGGCGAGCAGCACGTTCTGGCACGCCGGGTAGATGGAGGCCCCCTCGATCGGCATCGGGTCGCGGTAACGCACGAGGCACGGCAGGATCAGCACGGGCACCCGTTCGAACTCGTCGACGAAGTGCTGCATCGTGCGCGCCATGCGAGCCTTCGGTGAGGTGTCGAGCTGGCCCGAGCCGGTGTCGTAGCCGTCGTCACGGCGCTTCGAGCCCCAGATCCGCCGGGCGCCATCGCCGATCAGCTTCTTCGCCGCCTCGGCTCTGGGGCCGTCGGTCAACACGACGAAGCGGAACGGTTGCCGGTTGGAGCCGCTCGGTCCCCGCGTCGCCGCGAAGAGCATGGCGCGCAGGGCCTCCCCCGGAACCGGTTCGTCGCGGTAACGACGCACCGCTCGGGTCGTGGTCAGGCCCTCCAGCAGCCCCACGGCGTCGGAGGGAAGGGACGTCGCCGCCAGGCGGGCGGCGTCGTCGTCAGGGGTGCTCATAGACCCGGCACCGTACCGCCTCGAACGCCGCGTCGCCGGGCGACCGAGCGTCGGATCGCGCACCGCTCGCACCTGTCAGAGGTCGAGGACCAGGTCAGTCAGAGGCTGAGAACAACAGATGAGAGCGTTGCCTGAGCCGGGCTTCTCGATGGGGTCCGGCTGGTAGCTCACCCTTCCGCTCACCAGGCCACTCTCGCAGGTGTGGCACACGCCTGTGCGACACGACCATCTCACAGGGATGTCACAGGCCTCGGCCAACTCGAGCAGGCTCGGGAAGCCTGGGTCCCAGGGGACGGCCACGTTGCTACGACTGAAGGAAATAGTCGGCCCGCTCCCAGGAGGTCCACTCGGTGGGTGCGGTGCCCGCTTGGGCGACTCGATCACTCCAGGCGTGATCGAGTCGCTCGGCCCGAATATCTCGGTACTGATCCGGTCGGGGGTTGTGCCCCGCGCCGTCAAGGCCGCGCCGAGATCGTGCATGAAGGGGCCGGGTCCGCAGAGGTAGAAGTCAGCATCGGTAGGCACACCGGCGTCGTCGAGGACCTGCCCGGTGAGCCGTCCCGCCACGTCGTAGTCCTCACCGCCGCGGTCATGCGGTCCGGGGCTGCTGTAGCACAGGACGCGGTGCGCATCCGAAAGCCTGGCAAGCAGACGGCGGACCTCCTCGGCAAAGCTGTGCTCTCGACCATTACGAGCGCTGTGCACCCACCACACCTGCCGCGGAGAGTGCTCCGCAGCCATGGCGTGCAGCATCGATAGCACGGGGGTGGCACCAACCCCTGCGCTCAGCAGGACGACAGGTCCGTCGCCGGGCTTCAGCACGAAGGCGCCTCTCGGAGCCCCAGCCTCCACGGTGTCGCCGACGCCGAGCCGTGTATGCAGGTAGCCGCTGGCAGCGCCGTGCGCCTCCCGCTTGACACTGATTCGGTAGCCGTCGCCGTCAGGAGGCCCGGAGAGCGAGTAGCTGCGGAGCAGAGGAGCCGGCTCGGAATCGGGCCGCAGGCGGATGGTCAGGAACTGGCCGGGCCGCGAAGGGGTGGGGCCCGGGTGATCCGAGGGAGCGAGGCGGATCGAGATCACGGTCGCGCTCTCCCGGTTGACACCGACCACGGTGAATCGGCGGAGCCCGGCCCAGGCGAGCGGGGGTCCGGCCGCCGGGTTGAGTGCCTCGTTCCCAGAGATGCTGGGGTCCTGATCGAGCAGAGCCTGGAAGGACCCCCGCCAGCCCTCACTCAAGGCCGGGATGCGCAGGGCACGAGTGAGACTGCGACGCGGGTGGCGGGGCAGGTAGAGCAGGCCGTCTATCTCGGCCACGGTCATGGTTTCGGGGCCGGAGGCGACTTTCACAATGGCGTCGCCGGCATCGACCTCCCCCTCCTGCAGCACTCGGAAGTAGAAGCCCGGTCGACGGTGGGCGACGAGCAGCGCCGGCATCCGGGGCTCGTTCATCCGGATCCCGACCCGGTAGCACGTCACGCGTGGCTGCGTGACCTCCAGGAGTGCAGCGCCGATGCGGTACTGGTCGCCGATGCAGACCTCGTCGTCAGGAAGGCCTTCGACCGTGAAGTTCTCGCCGAACTGCCCGTATGTGAAGTCGTCCCGGCCGAGGTTCTCCTGCCAGTAGCGGTAGGACTCGATCTGATAGACGAACACGGCACGCTGCTCTCCACCGTGTCCGGCCAGGTCACCCTGCCCGTCGCCATCGATGTTCAGACGCCGCACCATCCGGCTGCCGTCAACCGGGTCCTTCCATATCCCGGTGTGGACGATCCTGCCTTGCCACTCGACGTCCTTCGGGAGACCGACGTTGACCGACAGGAGCCGCGCCATCCATGCCAGTATGCGACCCCAGGCGAACCTTTGCAGGAGTGGGGAGGCCGTCTCGGATCAGGCACAATCGACGCCATGTCACTTCCGGGCTTCGTGGACGGGCGCCTGACGGTCGGGGAGGCGAGCTACTTCGTTGCCAGCGGTGGTGCCGGTCCTCCGACCCTGTTGCTGCACGGGTTCCCGGAGACCCATCTCTGCTGGGAACACGTCGCTCCAGAACTCGCAGGGACTCATCACGTCGTCTGCCCCGATCTTCGTGGGTACGGGGCCTCCGAGGCGGCACCTGGCGGCCCGCGTGGTGAGGGGTACTCGAAGCGTGAGATGGCGGGCGAGCTCGTCGAGATCATGGCTTCGTTCGGTCACGCGCGCTTCGCTGTCGTCGGTCACGACCGGGGTGCCCGTGTTGCGTTCCGCCTGGCGCTCGAACACCCCGACCGCGTCACTCGCGTGGCGATCCTGAACATCGTGCCCACGCTCGAGCAGTTCGAGCGCATGGGCGCCGGTCCGTCCTTGGGCTACTGGCCCTGGTTCCTCTTGGCCCAGCCTGCACCCTTCCCTGAGCAGATGGTCGGCGCGAACCCGGCCGCCCTCCTCGAGCACGTCTTCGCCACTTGGTCAAGCAGCCCCAACGCCATCAGTGCCGAGCACCGCGACGCCTACGGGCGCGCGTTGACGGCGCCGACGATCGCCGCCATGTGCGCCGATTACCGCGCCAGCTTCCACCTCGATCGGCAACACGACAGTGACGACCGCGCTATGAGCCGGCGTATCGCCGCACCCGTGCTGCTCGTCACCGGTGAGGACGAGACGCAGCTGGCGGACGCTCCCGAGGTTTGGCGGGGCTGGACTCGGGACCTCAGAGTCGCACGGGTGCCTGGCGGGCACTTCCTTCCCGAGGAGACGCCGCAGGCGCTCGCCGAGCTGCTCGTCGAGTTTCTGAAGCAAGACGCAGCCGGGTAGCCGCTCGTCCGCCCTACGGATCCAGCCTAGGGGTAGATCCGCTCGCCGGCCTCCAGCATGGCCACGAACTTCGCCAGCCGCTGCGCGCGCGTCTCGGGCTTCTTTGCGTCGTGAAGGCGGTAGAGGATGGCGTAACGGTTCTGGCTGTTGAGCTCGGCGAAGAACGCCTTGGCCTTGGGGCGGGCGTCGAGCTCGCGCTGGAGGTCGTCAGGGACGGTGCTGCCACGCTGTCCCGCGTACGCCGCGTGCCACCGGCCGTCCTCCCTGGCCCGCTGGACCTCGGCAAGCCCGGCCGGACGCATGCGGCCGCCGGCGATCAGACCTTCGGCCTTGTCGCGGTTGTTCTGCGACCATCGGCTCCGGGATCGCCTGGGGGTGAACCGCTGGAGGAAGCACCGCTCGTCGAGTGGCTCACGGCGACCGTCGATCCATCCGAAGCACAGGGCGCTGTCGAGCACCTCGGGGTAGCGGACGCTGTCGATGCCGGTGCCCTTCTTGGCCATCCGGATCCACAGACCCTCGGAGCTGGCGTGGTTGTGCTCCAGCCACTGCTCCCACTCGGTGGTGGAGGCGAAGGCGTGCTGCGGGAGATGGTCCTCGGGGCTCATCGAGCGACAGGTTAGTTGCCGGTCAGCTCGGCACGATGGCGGTGCAGCAGCGAGCGCTGCGCTGACTACGCGGTCGCTGACGCTCGGTGGTACCACCAGCCGGCGACCCGCCACCCGACCTCGAGGGCGACGTCGGCGAGAAGGGCGATCACGACCGCCACGGTGATCGCCCACCACGCGGGGAGCTGGAACTCGAAGAAGGTGTCGATCCCCGGGATCGTCAGCGCACCGGCGAACGCGGCGACCACCCCCAGGACGAGCACGAGCCGAGGTCTGGTGAACGGCCGGATCAGGATGACCAACACCCAGAGCCCCACGGAGAACAGCACGATGGTGGCGGTCGTGCGCGCCTCGGTCAGGGTGAGGCTCGGCTCGTCTCGTGCCACCGCGTAGGCGACGAACGTGGCCGTCGCCGCCACGAGCCCGGCCGGCAGGGCGAACCGGAGCACGCGGTTCACGAACCCGGGACGCCAGCGCTGGGAGTTGGGACCGAGAGCCAGAAAGAACGCCGGCACCCCGATCGTCAAGCCGCTCACCACGGTCAGGTGCCTGGGCAGGAACGGGAACGGCAACGTCGCCACCCCGACCGCGACAGCCAGGAGCACCGCATAGACGGTCTTGGTCACGAACAGGTTCGCCACGCGCTCGACGTTGGCGATGACCCGCCGACCCTCTCCGACGACGCCAGGTACGACGTCGAAGGCGTTGTCCAGGAGAACGAGCTGGGAGACGGCGCGGGTGGCGCTGCTCCCCGATCCCATGGCCATGCCGATGTCTGCGTCCTTGAGGGCGAGGACGTCGTTGACGCCGTCACCGGTCATCGCCACCACGTGGTCCCGAGACTGCAGAGACGTCACCATCGCCCGCTTCTGATGGGGATTGATCCGCCCGAAGACCGAGTGGTCCTCGACGACCCGGGCCAGCTCGGTGGGCTCGGACGGCAGGCCGCGCCCGTCGACCGGCCGTCCGGCTCCAGGTACGCCCACCCGTCGCGCAATTGCTCCGACAGTTGTCGGGTTGTCTCCGGAGATGATCTTGACCGTGACTCCCTGCCGTGCGAAGTACGCCACGGTGCCAGCGGCGTCCTCCCTGACGCGCTCGTCCAGCACCACGAGAGCAGCGGGTGTGAGCGAAGCGGGAAGCGTCGTCGACCCCGCCTCGCCATCGCCGCGCGCCAGGAGCAGCACCCGCCTTCCCTCCCGGGCGTGCTCGTCAGCCCGTTGCAATGCGTTCCCGTCGGGCGTCGTCGCCAGGAGGATCTCGGGCGCCCCCAGCCACCAGGTACCGCACCCGTCGAAGGTGGCTGCGCCCCATTTGCGGGCCGACGAGAACGGGGCACGGGCCGACACCGCCCAGCCCGCCGGCTCGGCCGCCCACTGGCCAACGGCTCGGAGGCTGGCGTTGGGTTGAGGATCGGCCGCGGCCAGAGCACCGAGCGCCTCGCCGACGGGGAGCTCGGGCGACAGGACCTCGACGTCGCTCACCTCCATCACGCCCTCGGTCAGGGTGCCCGTCTTGTCCAGGCAGGCGACGTCGACTCTCGCCAGCCCCTCCACGGCGGCGAGCTCCTGGACGAGGACCCGACGGCGACCGAGCCGTACCACCGCCAGAGCGAAGGCGAGGCTGGTGAGCAGGACGAGCCCCTCGGGCACCATGCTGCCGACGCCGGCCACCGACCCGCGCACCGAGTCCTTGAGATCGGCGGACTGGAGCTGGCTGAAGATCAGCAGGGCCGCAGCCGGGGGGATGACCCACGTCACCAGGCGCAGGATCTGGTTGATGCCTTCTCGCAACTCGGATCGCACGAGCGTGAAGCGGCGGGCCTGTTCTGCCAGCTCGCTGGCATAGGCGGAACGACCGACCCGGGTGGCTCGATAGCGGCCGTTGCCGGCGGTGACGAAGCTGCCGGAGAGCACCTCGTCCCCCAGGCTCTTGGCCATCGGGTCGGCCTCACCGCTGAGCAGCGACTCGTCGAGCTCGAGATCGCCGGCTAACACCACACCGTCGACGAGCACCTGATCGCCTGTCGACAGCTCCAGGACGTCGTCGAGCACGACGTCGTGCGCGGCGAGGCGACGAACCTCGCCGTCCCGCACCACCGCGGCGTGGGGCGCGCTGAGCACCGCCAGCCGATCGAGGGTTTGCTTGGCCCGCAGCTCCTGGATGATTCCAATGGCGGCGTTGGCGACCAGCACCACCCCGAACAGGGCGTCCTGGAACGGCCCCACGATGAGGATGACGACGAGAAGGACGCCCAGGATGGCGTTGAAGCGCGTGAAGATGTTGGCCCGGAGGATCTGCGGGACGGTGCGCGAGGGCGCGGCCGGGACCTCGTTGACCTCGCCCCTCGAGACACGCTCCCTGACCGCGGCGTCGTCCAGACCGACCAGGTGGTCGACGACCGGCCCTCCCTCGGCGGTCTCCGTCACCGCCCCCCTCTCTGTCCCCTCGAAGATAAGTGTCGTGAGGTTCCCGCCGAGGACACGGTGGCCATGCTAAAAGGCCAGTTGGCGCGGTGCTGCCCCGGAGTGACGGCCGTCGGCGCGGTGTCGCCTAGCCTCGTTCGCGCCATGGTTGACTGGTCCACGATCGCATCGGCGGCCACGGCCGGCGGGACGCTGGTCCTCGCCATGGCCACCTTCTACTCGGTGCGCTCGGCCAACGTGGCGGCGCGGGTCGCCGAGCGGTCACTGCAGGTCGGCCTGCGCCCGTTCCTGATGCCGTCGCGGATCGAAGATCCCGCCGTCAAGGTGAACTTCCTCGACGAGCACTGGGTGCACATACGCGGTGGCATGGGCATGGTCGAGGAAAACGACGGCAACGTCTACATGGTCATGGGTCTGCGCAACGCCGGCTCAGGCCTGGCCGTCCTCCACGGCTGGTTCGTCTCCCGGCAGCCCGAGGACCGGGTCTCGTGGTCCAGAGAGATGACGCCGCCCGAGCCGGACCAGTTCCGGCGGCTCGGTCGGGACCTCTACGTGCCCGGTGGGGACATCGGCTTCTGGCAGGGTGCGATCCGCGACCCGGGGGATCCCTGCCTCAAGCTCGTGCGCACGGCCATCGAGGACGGCGCGCCGCTCATCGTCGATCTCCTCTACGGGGACCAGGACGGCGGTCAACGCACGATCAGTCGCTTCAGCCTCACCGCCCGCCAGGACGGTGAGGAACGGCTCGCCGCCGTCGCCCGTCACTGGTTCCTGGACCGAGCCGACCCCCGGTAGTCAGCTCGTGAGCTGGCGGATGCGCTTGGTGATGAAGGCCCGTTCCGAGCTCGGCGGCTCGAGCGACAGCGCCTGGCGGTACGCGTCGACAGCGTCGGGCACGCGGCCGAGACGGGCGAGCAGGTCGGCGCGCGCCACGTGCAGCTGGGGCCAGCGGGAGATCTGGGCGTTGCCGGCGAGGGTGTCGAGGATGACGAGGCCCGGGCCAGGGCCTTCGGCCATGGCCACCGCAACGGCCCGGTTGGCCTCCACGACCGGCGTCGGCTCGTAGCGGATGAGCTCGCCGTAGAGAACGGCGATCTCACGCCAGTCGGTCGCGTCCGCGGTCGGCGCTGTCGAGTGGCAGGCGGCGATGGCCGCCTGCAGCTGATAGGGACCGGGCCGACCGCGCCGGAGCGCCCGCTCGACGAGCGCCGCTCCCTCCTCGATCTTTCCCTGGTCCCAGAGGGCCCGGTCCTGGTCGGCCAGCAGGACGAGCTCACCGCGATCGTCGAGGCGCGCCGGCCGACGGGCGTCGGTGAGCAGGAGCAGGGCGAGAAGGCCGTCCACCTCCGGCTCGTCGGGCAGGAGCCCGACCAGCACGCGGGCGAGGCGAACCGCTTCGTCGCACAGCTCGGCCCGCACCGCGCTGGCGCCGGAGGATGGCCGATGCCCCTCGGTGAAAACGAGATAGATCACCCGCAACACGCCGGCGAGACGCTCCGCCCAGGTATCCGGCGGAGGCACACGGAGCGGGATGCCAGCCTGGCGGATCTTTCGCTTGGCCCGGACGAGGCGCTGGGCCATGGTCGGCTCGGGCACCAGGAAGACGGCGGCGATCTCGGTCGTGGTGAGGCCGCACACCGAGCGGAGCGTCAGCGGCACCCGCACACCAGCGTCCAGTGCCGGATGGCAGCACGTGAAGATGAGGCTGAGCTGGTCGTCCCCGATCGTCCCCGGCGGCGACGGGACGCCTGGGTCTCCTAGCTCTCGCACAGCGGCCGCCTCCCTGTCGTGGCGTCGCGACTCCCGCCGGATCCGGTCCAGCGCCTTGTGCCGGGCGGTGCCGACCAGCCACGCTCCCGGGTTCGCCGGAAGGCCCGCGGTCGGCCATTGGGCCAGGGCCGCCGCGCACGCCTCCTGGACCGCGTCCTCAGCCAGCTCGACGTCGCCGACGAGGCGGGACACCGTGGCCACGGCGTGCCACCAGTGGGTACGGAAGACCGGATCAAGGTCGACCGTCAGGGCTGGCTCCCGAGGCGCCTCAGCGGTCGGATCTCGACCGAGCCGCCCCTCGAGACGCCGGGAATCCTCGACGCCCACCCCACCGCCTCGTCGAGGTCGGTGCACTCGAGAAGGAAGTACCCCCCGACCTGCTCCTTGATCTCGGCGAAGGGTCCGTCGGTGAGAACGGTCTCACCGTCGCGGACGCTCAGCGTCGTGGTCGCATCGGGCGGCTGCAGCGACCCGCTGGCCAGGTGCACCCCGGCCTCGTCCATCGCCGCTCGCACCTCGAAGTACTCGGGCGACGTCGCCGGTCCCGGAACGAATCCCTCCGGGGGGTACACCAGACACAGGTACTTCACCGCTCACCTCTCCTCCCGCCGGCCGCCCTCTGCGCCGGCAATCGGTGGTCGAACGACGGCCGGCGGAATCGACAGCGTGCGAGGGCACCGGAGCTCAGTCGTTGCCGGTGACCCTCACGGGATCGACCAGGACGGCGGCACGACGCTGGGCCGCCATGACGCGGTCGTACTCGTCCCAGTCGTCGTGGCTGCCGCCTGCGCTCCGGAAGACGGCGCGCAGCAAGCCGGGGATCTCATCGGCCCGGACGCCGTCGAGGGGGTCGTCGGGGCCGGCGATACGAACCGGGCCCTCGACGGCGGCCCACTCCCAGCCGCTCCGGAAGACCACGGTTGCCCGGCCGCTGCGACGCAGATGCGTCAGCTTGCGGGTCCCGCCTGCGGCGACCAGGCCGACGACCGGCCGGCCGCTGACGGGGTCGTCGAGGATGCCCGCATTGACCAGCGAGGCGTGCACCGATCCGTCGGCGCGGGTCGTGGCGACGACGGCCAGCCCGTGGTCCGCTGCACCCAGGCGTCGAACGAGGTCAAGGCCTGCCATGCGTTCCTCCGTCTCTTGGGGCCGGCGGTCGCGGGCCACCCCCGAGTGAATGTACCGGCGCTCCGCCAGTAGTCGCCTGGCCTCCGGTCGAATCGACCCTCTCAGGGGTTGCTCAGTTGTGTCGCAGCCCGGCCGCCAACCCTCGTGGGCAGTAGCTGCGGATCACGGCCAGCAGGCCGCCCACCAGATGGCGGCGGGTGGGCACGACCAGCCAGCGAGGGCCCCAGGCCGGGGCGAACTTGTCCTTGTAGCGACGCAGCGAGGCCGTCGGGTAGAGCTGTTCCGCCAGCCTGCCCCTGGGCAGCGGCACACACGCCAGGCTCGCCCGCTCCACTCCAGCCGCCGAGAACCCGAGCAGGCTCTCGGCGATGAGGGCGTCCATGGTCGCGTTGGGCGCGTCGGGCGCCCGTCGCATCAGGTCGAGCACACGGGCCCGCCCGGCGTCGTAGCGGTGCCAGCTCACCAGTCCCACCGCCCGACCCCCGGCATCGAGGGCAACCCGGCAATCGGCGCCTCCGAGCTGCTCGGAGTCGAAGCGCCCCAAGGTGAAGCCCAGCTCGCCACCTCGCTTGGTGGCCAGCCAGGCCGCCGACATGGCAGCCGCCCCGTCGGCTACCTCTGGCGAGAAGGAAACGATGGTGATCCCGGCCCGACCGGCCGCGCTCAGGCCGTGACGGACCTTCGCCCGGCGCGCCCCCGTCAGGGAGAACGAGGCCAGGTCTATGACGGCGTCCTCGGCGATGGGAACGGCGTGCATCCCCCGCAGGCGGTACGGCTCGGGATCGGTCACGCAGGCGAACACCGGGTGGAGACTCTCGCGGGCCAGCACCTCCAGGAGCTCGTCCAGCGCGTCAGCCTCGGCGTCGGCTGGCGCGGCGGGGTCAGTGGCGAGCGCCGCCCAGCGACCCTGGCGGACGTAGCCCGCGGCGCCGGCGCCGAGTCGCACCATCGTGCGCTCGGGTCCGGCGAGAAACGGGCTGGCCGAGCTTCGGCCCCAGCGGGCGACGGCCGCCTCGGCCAGCGAGGCCACCGACGCCTGGTACCGGTCCAACGACTGGTACGACGGATGCATGCGCTGCGCCGCCCGGTGGCCCGCGGCCACGGAGCCCGCATAGATCACTGCTGTCTTCACGTGGGGCCCTCCCCCAGCACTGCGTCGCGTCGACGGTCCGGAGCGCCCCCGTCGGGCTCTCTACCTTGCGGACCTCGAGCCGTCGCAGCATGCCGTCAAAACCTGACGAACAGCTGACGAAATCCTGAGGAAACGCTGACGTTGGCTCATGACGTTGGCTCGCGGCCGCACCCGCTCGCAGCCGACGGCTGGCGGCGTTTCACGCGGCCCCGCGGCTGGGATAGGGTCGACCACACCTACCGCCCGGGCAAGACCGGTGTGAGTCCGGCGCAGTGACACTCCTGTAGCCGTCCCTGGGGCGGGAGCCAGAAGGCCGGCGGTGGGCGAGCCGCATCCCCGTTCGACTCCGGTCGGAAGAGAGACGCCGTGGCCGCTCACGCGCTGCTGTCGTGGCCCACGCTGTCGGTCGGCGGCACGGGCTTCCTGCTCGGCTGTCGGCACGGGCTCGACTGGGACCACCTCGCCGCCATCACGGACCTGACCACGGCCAACGCGCCGCCGGATGGGTCAGGCGCCATCACCAAGGGGCGGAAGGGCCCGAGCGTCAGCCTCGCTCTCTGGTACTGCATCGGCCACGGCCTCGTCATCGCCGCCCTCGGCGCCGTCGTCGGCATCCTCGGGCTCGATCTGCCCGCCGGTCTCGATCGGATCTTCGAGGGCGTGGTCGGTGCGACGTTGGTCGCTCTCGGCGGGTTCGTGCTGTGGCAGCTCGGTCGGGACCGCAGGGAGTACCGCTACGCCGGCCGTGTCAAGCTCCTCGTCGGTGTCGTCCGCCGGGCCTGGTCGCGCGCCAGGCGACGCGGCACCCCGCCCGCCGACGCCCTCGACGACCTCGGACCCCGCTCTGCCTTCGCGGTCGGCGTGCTCCACGGGTCCGGGGCGGAGACGCCGACCCAGGTGGTCCTCTTCGCCAGCGCCGGCGCGGCCGGCTCGACGGCCGGTGCCATGTTCATCCTGCTGGCCTTCGTCACCGGGCTGATCGTGAGCGATCTCGGCATCGCCGCCGCCTGGCTCACCGGCGTGCTCGGGGCGCGCCGGTCGGTGCGGGCCCAGCTGGTGCTCGGAGGACTCACCGGCGTGTCGTCGTTGACCATCGGGGGCCTGTTCCTCGCCGGTCGGGCCGCCGTCCTACCCGCCCTGTTCGGTGGGTGAGGGGAGCCTCGGCGCAGCTTCGCCGCCCGGACGGGCACCCCGCCGGGCGTCAGGCGTCGACGAGGGCGTCCTCGGCCGCCCGCTCCTGGAGATGCAGATCGACCTTGCGCTTGATGCGCTGGAGGGCGTTGTCGATGGACTTGACGTGGCGCCCGAGCCGCTCGCTGATCTCCTGGTAGGACTTGCCCTCGACGTACAGGCGGAGGACGTCCACCTCGAGGACCGACAGCATCTCGGCCATGGACCGGCGCATGTCCTCCATGCGTTCCCGCGAGATGGCCTGCTCGGCCGGATCGGTGCCGCGGTCGGAGCCGAGCAGCTTCTCGACCAGACGGTCGTTGGGCTCGTCGTCGGGCCGCGTCGCCGAGATCGACACGTACTGGTTGAGGGGCTGGTGCTTGTGGCGAGTCGCCGCTGACGATCGGGCCGGAAGTCCCTGGCCGCCTTGTAGAGCCCGATCAGGCCCTCCTGCTCGATGTCGTCGGCGTCGGCGCCGACGAGGAAGTAGGTGCGGGCCTTGGCCCGGGCGAAGCGCCGGTAGCGCTGGAGGAGGACGTCGAGGGCACAGCTGTCCCCGTCGTGGAACCGGGCCACCAGCTCGTCGTCAGGGGAGTCGAGATCTGGGCGTCGGTCCATTCGAAGCGACATGTGTTCCACCCCTGCGGTGCTGTGACCCGAGCTGCGATGCTCGACGGCATGTGCGGACTAGTTCTTTGTAACCAGTCCAGGCGCTCGTGTCAACCGTCACACCCGGCCCCGGATCAGGACATTCCTACCTGGAAGGACCACAGGCCACCAAACTTTCGGGCCCGGGACTAGTACGACAGGGCCAGTCGCTGCCTGGCCACCTCGAAGCACGCCACGGCGCCGGCGGCGGCGACGTTCAGCGAGGCGAGGGTCCCGACCCGTGGGATGGCGACCACGAGGTCGCAGCGCTGGCGGGTCAGCCGGGCCAGGCCCCGGCCCTCGGATCCCATCACCAGGGCCAGCGGCTGGTCGGCCAGGGCCAGGCCGAACAGTGACGTGTCGGCCCGACTGTCCAGGCCCACCGTCCAGACCCCGTGGCGGGCGAGGTCGGCGAGACCGCCGGCCACGCTCGGGACCACCGCGATCGGAAGCCGCTCGATGGCGCCGGCGGCGGCCTTGGCAACCGTGGCCGTGACGTGGACGGCGCCGTGGCGGCCCAGGACCGCTCCCGTGGCGCCCGCCCCCTCGGCGGTGCGCAGCAGGGCTCCGAGATTGTGGGGGTCGGTGACGCCGTCGAGGACGACGAGAAATGGACTGGGCCCACTCGGAGACGGCCGGCACAGGGCATCGAGATCGGCCTCAGACAGCGCTTCAGCGTGAGCCAGCACGCCTTGAGGCACCTCGGTGTGCGACTCGGCGTCGAGGCGCGACCTGCCGACCGTACGCACGGGCACGCCGCGCTCGGTGGCCAGGAGCCGGATCTCGGCGAGGAGCGGCGAGTCGTCCATGCCCTCGGCGAGCCAGACGTCCCGAGCCCGCCTGCGTCCGGCCGCCAGCAGCTCGCGCACCGCCCGGCGCCCCTCGACCTGCTCGCCTCCCAGGCCGCGGGACTGGCGACGGCCCTGGTCGCGGGCTCCCCCTGGGCTCCGCTCGGCGGACCTCCGCTCGGGCCCGCGCCCCCCGGCGGGCCCGCCGCGCCGCCCGGACTGACCGCGGCGCGGTCGCCGAGACCCGCCGGGCGATCGGGACCCGCCCGTCATCGCGCTCCGCCCTCGAGCAGGACGACCGCCAAGCACGCGATCCCCTCGCCCGGGCCGACCGAAGCGATGCCCTCGGGCCGCTTGGCTTTCACGCTGACCGGCGCGTCGAGGACCCCACCCAGTCGGTCGACGAGCCGGACGCGGTACGGAGCCAGCATCGGCGCCTCGAGCACGACCGTGCAATCGACGTTGACGGGCCGCCATCCTGCGTCGCCCACCATGGCCGTCACCCGGCCGAGGATCGCCACGCTGTCGGCACCGGACCACGTCGGGTCCGTGTCCGGGAAGTGCTGGCCGATGTCACCGAGGGCGGCCGCCCCGAGCATGGCGTCGGCCACTGCGTGGGCGACGACGTCGCCATCGCTGTGCCCGGCCAGGCCCCTCGCTCCCTCGATGGCGACGCCGCCGAGCACGAGGGGCCGCAGAGGGTCGGAGCTGAACCCGTGGCTGTCGAAGCCGAGGCCCACCCGGCTCGTCATGACCGCAGGAGCGCTTCCAGCACGACGAGGTCGGAAGGCTGGGTCAGTTTGATATTGCGCGGGTCGCCTGGCACCACCACGATGGTCCCACCGGCCGCTTCGACGAGGGCCGCGTCGTCGGTCGCCTCACCGCCGCTTCGGTGGGCCGAGCGAAGCCGTTCCGCCCGGAACGCCTGGGGAGTCTGCACCGCCACCAGCTCGGTGCGGTCGAGCGTCGACACCACCCGGTCCCCGGCTACCTGCTTGACCGTCTCGGCCAGGGGGAGACCCGGGATGGCGCCGTCCACGCCGGGGACGAGCGCCTCCACGACGGCTCGGAACAGCTCGACGCCGCCCAGAGGGCGGGCGGCGTCGTGGACGACGATCACCTCGGCATCGTCGGGGACGACGTCGAGACCAGCGCGGACGGAAGCGGCGCGGCTCGATCCGCCGCCGACAACAGCCTCGACGCGCCGCTCGTCCACACGCGCCGGCCCAGGTACGACGAGCACGACTCCTCCGGCCACCGATCGGGCCGCGTCGATCGACCAGTCCAGCACCTGACGTCCGGCCAGCGGCTCGAACTGCTTCAGTCGGCCGAACCGGCTCGAGCTTCCCGCCGCCACGACGATCGCCCAGACCCCGGCACGCCCGGTCCCCGGCTCACCCACCCGTGGTGCTACACGCGTCGCTTCCGAGACGCACGGCCCACTAGGGCAGCGCCTCGTTCAGCTTCTCCTCCGCCTCCTCCTCGCTCACGCCGATGGCGAAGGTGAGCTCGGACACCAGGATCTGACGGGCCCGGGTGAGCATGCGCTTCTCGCCCGCGGACAAGCCCTTGTCCTTGTCACGAATGGAGAGGTTTCGCACGACCTCTGCGACTTGGTAGATGTCGCCCGACTTGAGCTTCTCCACGTGGTTCTTGTACCGACGGGACCAGTTTGTCGGCATCCGGGCCTCCTTCTTCCGAAGGACCGCGAACACCTCCTCGACCTCCTCGTCGTTGATGACCTCCCGCAGACCGACCTCGTCGGTGTTGTCGGCGGGGACCATGAGCGTCAGGTCTCCGTAGGCGAGGCGGAGCACCAGGTACTCACGGTTCTCGCCGAAGACGTCCTTCTTCTCGCGCTTTTCGATCACGGCCGCGCCGTGGTGGGGGTAAACGACCTTGTCACCGACGTCGAATGACATACCACTCCCGGGGACGAGACGGCGAGGGGGGTTGTCCCTAGGGTACGGGGGCGAGGCGACTTTGGACAACTTTGCAGGCGAAGTGTTTGTCAGGCGGGGGCCCGGCCCTGCGCCGGCGGGGCGAGGTACGCTGCGGCTCCAAATGCAGCACAGTGAGTTGCTGGCCAGATCTGAGCTGTTCAGGGGACTCGATCCCCCGGCCCTCCGCCAGGTGGAGGAGGCGGCGCGGGCGGTCTCGCTCCAGCGCAACGACGTGGTGTTCGCCCAGGACGACCGGGCCGAGGAGCTGTTCGTGGTCCGGTCCGGGCGCATCGCCATCGCCCAGCGGTCATCCGACGGGCGCCAGACCATGGTGGCCCTGATGGAGCGGGAGGACCTGTTCGGGGACATGCCCCTGTTCGACGGGCGGCCCCGCTCGGCCGAGGCCAGGGCCCTGGAACGGTCCCAGCTGGTCGGCGTCCCCTACGAGCCCATCAGGGCCGTCCTGGCCCAGCGACCGGAGCTGCTGTGGTCCGTGGTCTCGATGCTCGAAGCGCCTGCTCGAGCTGGCGGGCGCGGCCGACGAGTTCGTCCTCCCCGTCACCCAGGAGGAGCTGGCCGGCCTGGTCGGTGCGTCGCGTGAGCGGGTCAACAAGGCGCTCGCCGCCTTCCTCCGGCTCGGGTGGCTGGAGCAGGCCGACCGTCAGTACCGCATCGTGGACCGCGACCAGATGACGCGGCGCGCCACCTGAACCCGGCGCGCCACGCCGCGCTGGTCGCGACTCAGGACAGGAATTCGACGACGCGGCGCCAGGCGTCGGCGGCGTCCTCCGCTCGATGAGTGGGGCGGGCCGGGTCGTGGACGAAGCCGTGCTCGGCCTCGCGGTAGACGACCACGGTCACGTCGGGAAGGCCGCGCAGCGCCTCCACGTCGGCGGGCGGTGTGTAGGTGTCCCGGCCACCCACCAGGGCGAGCACCGGCGTGTCCGGCCGTCCGGCCAGGTGCTCCAGCGCGTCCTTCTGTCCGGCCCCCCGCCACCCCTCCGGCACGCGGATCATCCCGTAGAAGGAGACGGCCCGGTCGAAGCGGCCCGTGCCGGCCGCCTTCAAGGCGTACATGCCGCCCATGCAGAAGCCGATCACCGCCGTCCGGTCGCAGCCCGTGAGCTCGGCCGCGGCGACGAGATCGCCGATCTGGCGCTCGTCGCTGAGCTCGCGCGCTGCGGCCATGCGCTGCTCGAGGGTCCAGTCCTCGTGTCCCGCGAAGGGCTCCGGAGCGCACACCACCCAACCGTGCTCGCGCGCCAGCCGGTCACACAGGGCGTCGAAGAGCGGCCGCAGACCCATGATGTCGGGCGCCAGGGCGATGCCCAACCGGGCGCCGCCATAGGGCCGGTGATGCTCCGGCGGCAGCGCCACCTCGGCCCGGGTGCCCGACGGCAACGTGGTCCGCACGTCCGACCGCGAAGCTCAGCTGTAGCGGTCGAGGATGCTGGTCTCGGCCAGCCGGGACAGCCCGTCCTTCACGGCCCGGGCCCGGGCCCCGCCCACACCCCCGACCTCGTCGAGGTCCTCCACCGTGGCGCGCATGGTCTTCTGCAGGGTCGAGAAGTGAGCCACGATGCGCTCGATCACGCTGTCGGGCAGACGGGGGATCTTGGAGAGCAACCGGTAGCCGCGGGGCTCGAGGCTGGCATCGAGCTCGCCCTCCGGTTGGAGACGGAGGATGCGGGCCACGTTCTTGACGTCGAGCAGGTCTTCGCTGGACAGGCCGGCCAGCTCCTCCATGGCCTGTTCGAGGCCTCGACCCCGGTGCTCGTGGAGGTAGTCCTTCACCACGAGGCGACCGTCGTCGTCGACGCCCCCCATCAGCTCGTCCAGAGCAAGCAGGAGCAGGCGTCCGTCCTCGCCCAGCTCGACCAGGTACCCGTGCACCTCCTCGGCGATACGCCGGACCATCTCGGCCCGCTGCAACACCGTGGCGACGTCGCGCACCGTGACGAGGTCCTCCACCTCGAGCGTGGACAGGGCGCCGCTCACCGTGTCGAGGCGGTTCTTGTAGCGCTCGAGGGTCTGGAGCGCCTGGTTGGCCCGGTTGATGAGCTGGGGGATGGGCTGGAGCGGGTGCTTGAGATCGTGTCGGTACACGGCGATGATCGACATGTCCTCGGACACCGAGATCACCGGCACATCGATCGACCGCGCCACCCGCTCGGCCGTGCGGTGACGGGTGCCGGTCTCGGTCGTCGGCACGTTGGGGTTCGGCACGAGGTGCACGTTGGCCCGCGCGATCCGGCTGGCGTCGGGCGACAGGATGATCGCCCCATCCATCTTGGCCAGCTCCGACAGCCGCTGAGGGGTGAACCCGGCGTCGACCAGGAAGCCCCCCGAGCAGATGGAGAGCACGGCCGGGCCGTCGCCCACGATGATGAGCGCCCCCATGTTGGCCTGGAGAATGCGGTCGAGGCCCTCGCGCAGCGGTCGTCCGGGGGCAACCACCGCCAACGCCTCGATCATGGCCGCGCTACGCCGGGCCAGCACAGGCGCATGGTAGCCCCGAGGCAGCAAAGCGAGCGATAGCTATCTGACGAGGTGCACGGGCCGGCCTCCCGGGCCGGCGGTGTCCGTGGGCCGGCCTCCCGGGCCGGCTGTACTCGTGGGCCGGCCTCCCGGGCCGGCGGTGTCCGTGGGCCGGCCTCCCGGGCCGGCGGTGTCCCTGGGCTGCCGGGCCAACAGGATCTCGACGGCCTCGGCCAGGGTGCTCACCCTGATGGTCTCCATCCCGCCCGGTCCCCCTGGGCCCGACGCCGGGACCACCGCCCGCCCGAAGCCGAGGCGGGCAGCCTCGGCCAGCCGCCGTGGCAACTGGGCCACCTGCCGAACCTCGCCGCCCAGGCCGACCTCGCCGCAGGCCACCAGGTCCGGCGGTAGCGCCCGGCCGCTCACCGCCGACGCCAGGGCCAACCCCAGCGCCAGATCGGCCGCCGGCTCGACGACCCGAACACCGCCCGCCACCGATGCGAACACGTCCTCGCCGGCGAGTGGCATGTGCAGGCGTCGCTCAATGACCGCGAGCAGCAAGGCCAGGCGCTTGGCGTCCAGACCCTGGGCCGATCGCCGGGGCATGGGCAACTTGGTCGGGGCCACCAGCGCCTGGAGCTCGACGAGGAGCGGACGCTGGCCCTCCATGGTGGGCAGCACGACGCCGCCAGGGACTCCCGCCTGCCGGTCCCCGAGCAACAGCTGGCTCGGGTCGGCGATACCGGCCAGGCCCGTCTCGGCCATCTCGAACAGCCCGAGCTCACCCGTCGGACCGAACCGGTGCTTCGTGGCGCGCAGCAGCCGGAGTGCGTGGTGGCGCTCACCCTCGAACGACAGCACGGTGTCGACGACGTGCTCGAGCACCCGGGGACCGGCCAGGGTCCCGTCCTTGGTGACGTGGCCGACCAGGACGGTGGCGACTGCCGACGTCTTGGCCACCGACAGCAGCTGCGACGCGCACTCGCGAACCTGGGTGACCGTCCCTGCGGTGGATCCGAGCTCGGGGTCGAGGACGGTCTGGATCGAGTCGACGACGACGACGTCGGGCTCGAGGTCGGCGATCGCCCGCAGCACGTTCGGCAGCGAGGTGTCCGAGAGCAGCCACAACCCCGGCAGCAGCGCGCCGAGGCGCTCGGCCCGTAGACGAACCTGCTGTGCGGACTCCTCGGCCGACACGAGCAGGGCCCTGATGCCGGTGGCGGCCATCGTCGCCACGGCCTGGAGGAGGAGCGTGGACTTGCCGATCCCCGGTTCTCCGCCCACCAGCGTCACCGAGCCAGGAACGAGCCCGCCCGTCATCACCCGGTCGAGCTCGGCCAGCCCCGTCGCCCTCGGCGCCGCCGCCGCCGTGTCGACGTCGGCGATCGGGCGCGGTGCCTCCACCGCGTGGCCGGCGGTCGCCGCTCGACGCCCCTTGTCGGCCGGCACCGTCTCCTCGACCAACGTGTTCCAGGCGTCGCACGACGGGCACCGCCCGCTCCACCGGAGCGCGACGCTCCCACACTCGGTACAGCGATGAACGATCCGGTCGCGGGCCATCCCGCGGCACGCTAGCGAGCGGGTGTGACAGAGCTGGGGATGCCGGCGTGCCCGAGGGGCGGCGAGTGACGAGGGCCGAACGGTGGCGGCGAGCTCCGCCTGTGCGGAGTGTTGCGCTGTTCCGCATTTGGTCGACAACAGGCGCCTGGAGGCGGGCCGCGACACCCGTTATCGACGTGATCTGGAACGCAACCACCTCGCGGCCAACCTTGCTCCACCACGCGAACAGCCGACGCCACGGGGGGCAGCAACGACAGGAAACCGAGCCTCAGGTCGTGTGGACGATGAGGATGTTGGAGGTGGCGTGGTGGCTGACCTTGTTGGGGACCGATCCCATGAGGAAGCGGCTGACGCCGGTCATGCCCCTGTTGCCCATCACGAGCAGGTCGTAGCGCCCGCGCTCGGCCTCGTCGAGGAGCACCGCGGCCGGATCACCGTCGATCGCCGTGGCCTCGATGGCCACGCCACTGTCGCGGTGGCGCGCGACCTCGGCCTCGGCGGTGAGCAACGACTTGGCCTCGGGGCCGGCCGTGAGCGCGGTGAGCTTGGCTCCGGTGGCCACGGCGAGCTCCACGGCCCGGTCCACGGCCTTTGCCGCGGTGCGCGAGCCATCAGTTCCGACGAGTATCCGTTCGTACACGAGTCGTCAGCGTAGGAGGGTCGGAGAGACGACCGGAAACCGCTACTCGGGCGCGGGACCCGCTCCGGCCAGCTCGACCGGCGGGGGCTCGATGCCCTCGATGGCCCGGAACACGATCTCGCCGTTCTCGACGTCGACGATGATCGTCTCGCCGACCCGGAACTCCTTCCACAGGAGCTTCTCCGAGAGGGGATCCTCCACCATCTGCTGGATCGACCGGCGTAGCGGCCGGGCGCCGAGCTGCGGGTCGTAGCCCTTCTCGGCCAGCATCTCCTTGGCCGCCCGGGTCATCTCGAGACCCAGGCCCTGTCCCTCGAGCTGCTCGCGCACCCGCTTGGTCATGAGGTCGACGATCTCGATGACCTCCTCACGCGACAGCTCGTGGAAGACGATGACCTCGTCGATACGGTTGAGGAACTCGGGACGGAAGTGCTGCTTGAGCGCCTCGTTGACCCGCTCCTTCATGCGCTCGTAGGTCACCGACTCGGTCGTCTTGGCGAACCCCACCGAGGCCCGGCGCAGGTCGGCCGTTCCCAGGTTGGAGGTCATGATCAGCACCGTGTTCTTGAAGTCGACCGAACGACCCTGGGAGTCGGTCAGGCGCCCGTCCTCCAGGATCTGGAGCAGGGTGTTGAACACGTCCGGGTGCGCCTTCTCGATCTCGTCGAACAGCACCACCGAGAACGGCTTGCGCCGCACGGCCTCGGTCAGCTGGCCGCCCTCCTCGTAGCCCACGTACCCCGGCGGCGAGCCCACGAGCCGGCTCACGGTGTGCTTCTCCATGTACTCGCTCATGTCGAGCTGGATCAGGGATCCCTCGTCACCGAACAGGAACTCGGCCAGGGCCTTGGCCAGCTCCGTCTTCCCGACGCCGGTCGGGCCCAGGAAGATGAACGAACCACTCGGGCGCTTGGGATCCTTGAGGCCGGCGCGGGTGCGGCGGATGGCGCGTGACAAGGCCTGCAGGGCAGGCTCCTGGCCGATGACCCGCTTGTGGAGCTCCTCCTCCATCCGCAGCAGCTTGGCCGTCTCCTCCTCGGTCAGCTTGTAGACGGGGATCCCGGTCCAGTTGGCCAGGACGTCGGCGATGACCTCCTCGTCGACGACGTCGAAGAGGTCGATGCCCTCGGCCTTCCACTCGGCCTCCTTGGCCGCCTTGCGGTCGAGGCGCTCCTTCTCCTCCTCGGAGAGCTTCTTGGCCTGGTCGAAGGCCTGGCGCTCGATCGCCGTCTCCTTGTCCTGGCGGATGCGGCCGATCTCGTCCTCGAGCTGCTTGTAGTCGGGCGGCGTGGCCATGCGCCGGATGCGCAGGCGGCTGCCGGCCTCGTCGATGAGGTCGATGGCCTTGTCGGGCAGGTAGCGATCGGAGATGTACCGGTCGGCCAGGTTGGCCGCCGCCACCAGGGCCTGGTCGGTGATGGTCACCGAGTGGTGGCTCTCGTAGCGGTCGCGCAGGCCCTTCAGGATCTCGATGGTGTGGTTGAGCGACGGCTCCTCGACCTTGATGGGCTGGAACCTGCGCTCCAGGGCGGCGTCCTTCTCGAGGTGCTTGCGGTACTCGTCGAGGGTGGTCGCGCCCACCGTCTGGAGCTCGCCGCGGGCCAGCATGGGCTTGAGGATGGAGGCGGCGTCGATGGCCCCCTCGGCCGCGCCGGCACCCACCAGGGTGTGCAGCTCGTCGATGAACAGGATGATGTCGCCCCTGGTGCGGATCTCCTTGAGCACCTTCTTGAGGCGCTCCTCGAAATCTCCCCGGTAGCGGCTCCCCGCCACCAGCGCCCCGAGGTCAAGGGTGTAGAGCTGCTTGGCCTTGAGCGTCTCGGGGACGTCGTTGGCCACGATCTTCTGCGAGAGGCCCTCGACGATGGCCGTCTTGCCCACCCCGGGCTCGCCGATGAGCACGGGGTTGTTCTTGGTCCTCCGGGAGAGGACCTGCATCACCCGCTCGATCTCGCGGTCCCGGCCGATGACGGGATCGAGCTTGCGCTCTCGGGCCAGCGTGGTCAGGTTGCGACCGAACTGGTCCAGAACGGGCGAGCCGGAAGGAGTCTCCTGGCCCGACGACGGACCTCCCGAGGCCGACTCCTTGCCCTGGTAGCCGGACAGGAGCTGGATGACCTGCTGGCGCACCCGCGACAGGTCGGCACCCAGGTTCACCAGGACCTGGGCGGCGACGCCTTCGCCCTCGCGCACGAGGCCGAGGAGCATGTGCTCGGTGCCGATGTAGTTGTGCCCCAGCTGGAGCGCCTCGCGCAGGGACAGCTCGAGGACCTTCTTGGCCCGGGGGGTGAAGGGCGGCGAGCCGGTGGGCGAACTCCCCGCCGGCCCGATCGTCTCTTCGACCTTCTCCCTCACGGCCTCGAGGGAGATCCCGAGCGACTCCAGGGCCTTGGCGGCGACACCCTCACCCTCGTGGATCAGGCCCAGGAGGATGTGCTCGGTGCCGATGAAGTTGTGGTTGAGCAGGCGCGCTTCCTCTTGAGCGAGGACGAGCACTCGTCGGGCTCGATCTGTGAAGCGTTCGAACAACTACCTGCCTCCTGGGAAGGCCGTCTCCATGGTCTCATTCTACCCGTGGGTGTCCAGTTCCTCGCTTCCCCCTCTGCTCGGGTCACCACCCACCGGCCCCGCCCCCGATCGGGGGAGAACGACCCCCTTCGGTTGTCGCCGAGGCCACTATGTCGCCTAAGTTCCTTCGCTAGTGAACGTCGCTGAGGTGCTCGGCCTTCCCGGGCTCGAGGAGGATCTGGCCCGCCTCGAGGTCACCATCCGCCGGGTGGTGACCACCGAAGACCCCTTCCTCAGCGAGGTCGCGACCCACCTTATCGCTGCGGGGGGCAAGCGGCTCAGACCTTCCCTGACCGTGGCGTCGGCGGCCGCAGGGGGTGCCGACACCACCGAGGAAGTCCTGCTCGGGGCGGTCGCGGTGGAGCTGGTCCACCAGGCCTCGCTGTACCACGACGACGTGATGGACGAGGCCACGACCAGGCGGGGCGTCCAGAGCGTCAACGACCGGTGGGGGAACCTGGTGGCCATCGTCGCCGGCGACTTCCTGCTGGCTCGGGCCGCCGGCATCGCCGCCAGCCTCGGGACCGAGGTGGCCGGGCTGCTGGCCTCCACCCTCGCCCGGCTGTGCGAGGGCCAGGTCAGCGAGGTCCACACCGCGTTCGACGTCAGCCGCAGCGAGCAGGCCTACTTCGCCACCATCCTCGACAAGACGGCGTCGCTGATGGCGACCGCCTGTCGCATCGGCGGGCTGACGGCCCGCCTCGACCGCCGCCAGGTGGACGCCCTGACCACCTTCGGCGAGTGCTTCGGGATGGTGTTCCAAATTCGTGACGACATCCTCGACGTGATCGCCACCGAGGAGGAGCTGGGCAAAGGCGTCGGCCAGGACATGGAGCGCGGCGTCTACACGCTCCCGGTGCTCCGTTCCCTCGGCGACTCCGGGGTCGGCCCGGAGCTGCGCTCCCTGCTGGGCCGGCCGCTCGACAGGAGCCAGCGGGACAAGGCCCGCGACATGGTCGCCAGCTCGGGCGGCATCGCCTCGGCCGTCGGCGCCGGCCGGCGCTACGCCGACATGGCCGCCGTGGCCGCCGGGACGCTCGGCTCGGGCCCGACCGGCGCTGCGCTGGGCCGACTGGGCCACGCCCTGGTCGACGACATCCCGACCGGCTGACCGCCCTGGGGGCGGTGCCGACGGGGCCAGCTACCGGTCCGGCTGCTCGGCCTCCCCTGCCCCACCGGGCTGGGCGCCGTCGCCGGGGAGCCCCGACTCGGGCCGCAGGGTCGGGAAGGCGATCACGTCGCGGATGTTGGCGACGTCGCCGAGGAGCATGACGAGCCGGTCGATCCCGATCCCCAGACCGGCGGCGGGGGGTAGACCGTACTCGAGCGCCCGGAGGTAGTCCTCGTCGACCACCATCGTGGCCTCGGTGTCCCCTGCCGCCCGCCGGGCCGCCTGTTCCTCGAAGCGGGCCCGCTGCTCGTCTGCGTCCACCAGCTCGGAGAAGGCGTTGCCGAGCTCTCTGCCCGCCACGATCGGCTCGAAGCGCTCCACCAGCCCCGGCCGGCTGCGGTGGTCGCGGGCAAGGGGGGACACTTCTTTCGGGTAGTCGCAGACGAACACGGGCCCCCACAGCTCGGCCTCGGTCGTCTTCTCGTAGATCTCGAGGAGCAGCTTCCCCGCCCCCCACGAGGCAGATACGGGGACGCCGTGGTCGGCAGCGATCGCGGCCAGCTGCGGCACCGGCGTATCGATGTCGACGGCCACGCCGATGTGCTCCTCGACGAGCTCGCTCAGGCTGGCGCGCCGCCACGGCGGGGACAGGTCGAGGGGGCGGCCTCCGTAGGTGAGCGAGGTGGTGCCCCGCAGCTCGCGGGCCAGGCTCGACACCAGCTCCTCGACGAGCACCATCATGTCGTTGTAGTCGGCATAGGCCTGGTAGAGCTCGAGCATCGTGAACTCGGGGTTGTGGCGGCGTGAGAGACCCTCGTTCCGGAAGACGCGCGCCATCTCGAAGACGCGTTCCATGCCCCCGACCACCAGACGCTTGAGGTACAGCTCGGGAGCGATGCGAAGGTAGAGATCCATGTCGAGGGTGTTGTGGTGGGTGACGAACGGACGGGCGTCCGCGCCACCGGGCACCAGCTGCAACACCGGCGTCTCCACCTCGACGAAGCCGCGCAACTCCAGAATGGCGCGGATGCGGCTGACCGTGCGGCTGCGGAGGGCGAAGACCCGGCGCGACGGCTCGTTGGCCCAGAGGTCGACGTAGCGCTGGCGGTAGCGGACGTCGGGGTCGGTGATCCCCCGCCACTTGTCGCCGAAGCCCCGCCTGGCCTTCGCCAGCAGCACCCACTCGCGCAGCTTCACCGACAGCTCGCCCCTGCGTGTCCGGACGACCTCGCCGGTCGCGCCCACCCAGTCGCCGAGCGAGAGGCGGGAGAACTCGTCGTAGCGCGCCGTGAAGGCGCTGCCCGCGAACAACTGGATCGCGCCGCTCGAGTCCCGCAGCTCAGCGAACGTCAGCTTGCCCTGCGGCCGGGAGAGCATCAGCCGTCCGGCCACCGAGGTCGACAGCCCGGTCTCCTCGCCCGCGCCGAGCTCGGCGAACCTGGTCTGCAGGCTGGCCGCCTCGTCGGTGCGATCGAACCGGTAGGGAACGTCGGACATGATGCTCGGGACGATCGCCTACCGCGCCACGACGTTGCGCTCGAACACGAGCCGCAGGCCGTGGAGCGTCAACCACGGCTCGTGGTGCTGCACGCTGGTGCAGACGCGGCCGATCAGCTCGCTCAGACCCCCGGTGGCGACGACCGTCGACGGGCCCAGCTCGTCCTCGAGCCGCCGGCACATCCCGTCCACCATCGCCGCGCAGCCGTACACGGCACCCGACTGGAGTGCCTCCACCGTGCTCTTGCCGATGAGGTGACGAGGCGCCTCCACCAGCTCGACCCGGCGAAGGGCGGCCGCCCGCTCGAACAGGGCGTCTAGGCCGATCTCGACACCGGGGGCGATGGCGCCGCCCAGGTACTCGCCGCGTGCCGAGATGGCGTCGAAGGTCGTGGCCGTCCCCAGGTCCACCACGATGGCGGGACCTCCATACAGGTCGAAAGCACCCACCGCGTTGGCGATCCGGTCCGCGCCCACCTCCTTGGGGTTGTCGATCATGATCGGCATCCCGGTCCGCGTCCCAGGCTCGACGACGACGACGGGCACGGGGTACCAGCGGCTGAACGTCTCCCGCAACGCGGCGGTGACCCTGGGCACGCCCGAGGAGAGGGCGACACCGGTCACGGTGTCGGCGATGTCGAGGTCCTTGAGGTCGAGGAGGTGGGTCACCAGCAGCGCGTACTCGTCGGCGGTGCGCTCGGACTCGGTCGCGATGCGCCAGTGGTGGAGCAGCTCCCCTGCGTCGGGGCTCGGCGGCGCCTCGGAGGGTCCCGCTCCGAACATCCCGACGACGGTCTGGGTGTTGCCGACGTCGATGGCGAGCAGCACGGCTCAGGCCTCCACCACGGCGAGGTCGAGCCCGATGTCGAGAGCGGGAGCCGAGTGGGTGATCGCTCCCACTGAGATCAGGTCGACGCCGGCAGCCGCGAAGGCACCCGCCGTCTCGAGCGATACACCACCCGAGATCTCGACGAGGACGCCAGGGCCGCCCTTGTCCCGTACCAGCGCCACGCAGGCGGCGACCTGCTCCGGCGTCATGTTGTCCAGCAGCACCTGGCCGGCACCCGACTCGACGGCCTCGAGCACCTGTTCAGGTCGGTCGCACTCGACCTCCACCAGCCGCCCCGGCCATCTGTCTCTCGCCGTGGCCACCGCCGTGGCGATCGTGGTGCCCCCGAGGTGGTTGTCCTTCACGAGCACTCCTTCGGACAGGTTGCCGCGGTGGTTCACACCGCCGCCCGCCCGCACGGCGGCCTTCTCGAGCGGCCGCAGGCCCGGAGTGGTCTTGCGGGTGTCGAGGATCCGGGTCCCGGGGTTCGCCGCCGCCACGACCTCGACGAAGCGCCGCGTCAGCGTGGCCACCCCCGAAAGGTGGCACAGGAAGTTGAGCGCCGTTCGCTCGGCGCTCAACACCGACGCCGCCGGCCCGAGGACCGCGGCCAGCACGCGACCGGGGACGACCGGAGACCCGTCGTCGACCTCCCACAGCACGGCGACCGACGGGTCCACCGCACCGAATGCCTCGGTGGCACAGGCGCGCCCCGCCAGCACTCCTTCGGCCCGAGCGACGAGCCGGGCGTCGGTGCGGGCACCAGAGGGCAGGAGCGAGGCGGTGATGTCGCCCAGGGGCAGGAGATCCTCGGCGAGGGCGCGGCCGACCGCTTCTCGGACCGCCAGCAGCGGCGGGTGGACTCCGGGCAGCTCGCTCATCTGCTCATCTGCTCATCGGATCAGCGCCAGTCGGCACCGGAACGCGGGGTCCTGGTGAGGGAAGTCGGAGCGGGCGTGCGCACCCCGGCTCT